>NZ_JBOHDT010000188.1:0-17058 GCF_050700635.1 Aeromicrobium sp. | reverse complement strand
CGCAACCGTGGCTCTACGTCGGTCTCGTCATCACCGCACTGAGCTTGTTGCGAGCGTTGGCGCTGAGTCCGGCCCAGCGTGGTGGCCAGGGCCGGGGTCGAACCGGCGACCTTCCGCTTTTCAGGCGGACGCTCGTACCAACTGAGCTACCTGGCCGTTGCCCGCGAACGAGCGACGATCACCATATCAATCGTCATCGGCCGCCCCGAACCGGCCGATGAGCCAAACGCAGACATCCCACGACCGATGGACGGTGCGTGGGATGCCTGGCGATTCTCTGCGACCCCGACCGGACTCGAACCGGCGACCTCCGCCGTGACAGGGCGGCGCGCTAACCAACTGCGCCACGGGGCCTTCGCGGCAGAACCGCGAGCGTGACTCTACCTTACGGTCGAGCGGCGAAACAAAACGGCAGGGACGCCAGACCGACCCTTGATCGATGAGCCTAGGCGGGCTGGTCCCAGCGGGTGAATCCGGCTGCTCTGGCCTCGTCCTCGGACTCGAAGACGACGCCATCCTCACCCAGCAGGTAGCCCGGGGAATCAGGGGTGTGGTAGAGCCCCGACTCCGGATCGGCGTGGATCGTCTGGTCTTCGTAGTCCCCCAATCCGGCATGCGGATCGAGTTCCTGGGCAGGCATCTCGCCCGCATCGATGACGGACTGCGGCGGGTCGGTCGGCTCGTCCGGATCGGCGGCTGGGAGCTCGCTCTCCTCGCCCTGGCGTTCGGCGACTTCTCTAGGCTGCACGGACTGGTCCGCCTCGGCGGCGAGTGGGTCGCCGTGGGTCTCGTTGACCGGCTCCGACTCCTGCTCGTCGATCGACCGAGCATGGGACGGCTCAGAATGGGCAGGTTCATCCTCGACCGGCTCCGGCTCGATGATCGGTTCGGGCTCGATGATCGGTTCGGGCTCGATCGGCGGATCGGGCTCGATCGGCGGTTCCGGCTCGACCGGCGGCACGGGCTCGGTGATCGGGTCCGGTTCGGGGAGAGGCTCCTCGACCGGCTCGGGCTCCTGCTCCGGGACGGTTTCGACCGCCTGCGGCTCGACGGGTTCATCTGCATCGGACATCTGGACGGGCGGTTCATCCGGCTCGGTCTCGGCTGGCACGGGCGACGACACGGCAGTCGGCGTGGTGATGTCGGCCGGCGACGGGGTGACCGCGGCCATCTCTGCGGTTCCGGACTCGACGGCGCCGGGGCGATCCTCGTCGGGGAGAGCCTCGTTCGAGTCGCGGCGGGAGCGCACCACGAACCAGGCGATCGCCGCGATGACCGCGATGACGAGAACGATCCAGAGGAGCGTCTCCATGCTGCGTCCTTCCGCTCGTCGACCCGAGGGCCGGCTGCAATGCCCGTCAGGGCATCACCGTCAGGCTAGCCGGACAGGGGTCGATCGGCAGCAGACTCGACCGGTCCGACGTCACCATCTCGTCACCGAAGGATGCCGGGTTGCCGTTGCTCGTGTCTGACGATCAGGCCAGACTGTCCAGAGTCTTTTCAATGCCTACCGTTGACGCCCATTCATGAGCTGAGGACCGCATGATCGAGTACCGCTCCATCTCCAAGAAGTTCGCAGATGGAACGGAGGCCGTGAACGACTTCAGTCTCGAGCTCCCCTCCCACACCACCACCGTTCTCGTCGGCTCGTCTGGGTGTGGCAAAACGACGCTGCTGCGCATGGTCAACCGCATGGTCGACCCCACGCAGGGACAGGTGCTCATCGACGACGTCGACGTCGCCACCCGCAACCGGGTCGAGCTGCGCCGCAGCATCGGCTACGTCATGCAGCACGCCGGCCTGCTGCCGCACCGCAAGGTCATCGACAATGTCGCCACGGTGCTGCGGCTCAACGGCGTCGGCAAGAAGGAGGCCAACCAGCGGTCCCACGAGGTGCTCGAGACGGTCGGGTTGGATTCGTCGCACGCCGGCAAGTACCCCAGCCAGCTGTCCGGTGGTCAGCAGCAGCGCGTCGGGGTGGCACGCGGGCTGGCGAACGATCCCAACATCCTGCTGATGGACGAGCCGTTCGGGGCGGTCGACCCGATCGTGCGCGACGAGCTGCAGCGTGAGCTGCTGCGGCTCCAGCGCGACCTCGACAAGACGATCGTGTTCGTCACCCACGACGTCGACGAGGCCTTCCTGCTCGGCGACCAGGTCGTCATCCTCAAGCAGGGCGGCGTGATCGCGCAGGTCGGCAGCCCGGCCGACATCCTCTCGAACCCGGCTGACGACTTCGTCCGCAGCTTCGTGGGACTCGACAAGGGCGGACGCACCCTCCATGTCGAGAAGCGCGACGGCACGTCGATCGTCGTCGACTCGACCGGCAAGGCCACCGGGGTGCTGGCCGAATGACGTGGGCCTGGGACAACCGAGCGATGATTCTCGACCTCACCCTCACCCATGCGTGGCTGAGCGCGGTGCCGTTGGTGCTCGGGTTTGCCCTCGCCGTGCCGGTCGGCTGGTTTGCGAGCCGGCACCGTCGTCTGCGCGGGCCGCTGCTGGGCACCGGGAGCATTCTCTACTCGATCCCGTCGCTTGCGCTGTTCGTGATCATGCCAGGCATCATCGGCACCGGGTTTCTCAGTCCGCTGAACGTCGTCATCGCACTCACCATCTACGCTGCTGCGATCATGGTGCGGTCGGCGACGGACGCCTTCACCTCGGTGTCGACGACCGTCCTCGACGCCGCCACAGCAACCGGGTACTCGTCCCGGCAGCGCGGCCTCACCGTCGAGCTGCCGCTCGCCGGGCCGGTGTTGCTGGCCGGGCTCCGGGTGATCAGCGTCAGCACGGTGAGCCTGGTCAGCGTCGGCGCCCTCATCGGTGTCAGCAGCCTGGGCACCCTGTTCACCGACGGGTTCAATCGCGACTTCACCACCGAGATCATCGTCGGGGTGATCGGCATCGTCGTGCTGGCGCTCGTGTTCGACGCGCTGCTCGTGCTGGCAGGACGCATCCTCATGCCTTGGGCCACGCTCAGCCGGCCATCGGCGGTGAGCGCGTGAGCATCGTCGACGACACGATCGGCTGGTTCAGCGACGGGTCGAACTGGTCGGGCGACAGCGGGGTTCCGGCTCGAACGCTCGAGCACGTCGGCTACTCCGCTCTGACGGTCGGGCTCGCCGCGGCGGTTGCGATCCCCGTCGGGCTCTGGATCGGCCACACCGGGCGTCTGCGCGGACCGGCCGTGGCGTTCACCGGCGCGATGCGAGCGCTGCCAACGCTCGGGCTCCTCACCTGGTTCGTGCTGCTCCTCGGCATCGGGCTCACGGCCCCGATCCTCGCGCTCGTCGTGCTGGCGATTCCGCCCCTGCTGGCCGGCGCGTACTCCGGCCTCGAGGCTGTCGACCGTCAGACGATCGACGCCGCTCGGGCGATGGGCATGACCGAGTGGCAGATCCTTGCGCGGGTCGAGATCCCGCTCGCCCTGCCACTGCTGGTCGGCGGCATCCGTTCTGCCGTCCTGCAGGTCGTGGCCACCGCGACGGTCGCGGCCTACGTCGGCCTCGGCGGGCTCGGCCGCTACATCATCGACGGGCAACGGCTTAGCGACTATCCCGAGATGGTCGCCGGCTCGGTCCTCGTGATCGTGCTCGCCCTCGTCCTGGACGTCGTCTTCGTCGGCCTCCAGAGGATCGCCCAAGGAGGACGCGCCCCAGCACTCAGCACCAGCCCCACCTGAACCACCCGAACCCCCACCAAGGAGAAACGACCATGAAGACCCGACTCACTGCGGTACTCGCCGTCGCCGCCCTCGGCCTCGGACTCAGTGCTTGCGGCGGTGATCCCACCGAGGGGGAGAAGGCCGCAACCGACACCATCACCGTCGGCTCGGCAGACTTCCCCGAGAACGAGATCATCGCCGAGATCTACGCCCAGGCTCTCGAGGCCAAGGACATCAAGGTCGAGAAGAAGCTCAAGATCGGCGCCCGTGAGGTCTACCTCCCGGCCCTCGAGAACGGCGAGATCGACCTTCTCCCCGAGTACACCGGCAACCTGCTGCTGTACCTCGACAAGGAGGCGACGGCCACGTCACCCGATGACGTTACTGCCGCACTTGGCGACGCCGTGCCCGAGAACACCGAGATCCTCGACGTTGCGGAGGCCGAGGACAAGGACTCGCTGAACGTCACGTCCGAGTTCTCCGAGCAGGAAGGCATCACGACGATCGCCGACCTCAAGAAGATCGACGGGCTCAAGGTCGGCGCAAGTCCGGAGTTCAAGGAGCGTCCGTATGGCCTGCCCGGCATGGAGAAGGTCTACGGCATCACCGGTGTCGAGTTCACCGCCATCGCCGACGCAGGCGGACCGGCCACGCTGAAGGCGCTGCTCGACGGCAAGGTCGACGTCGCGAACATCTACTCCACCACCCCGTCGATCGTCGAGAACGACCTCGTGACGCTCGAGGACCCGGAGAACATGATCGCGTCCCAGAACGTCGTGCCTCTGATCAACAGCGATAAGGCGTCCGACGAGGTCAAGGAGGTCCTCAACGCGATCTCGGCGGAGCTGACCACGGAGGATCTGCTCGACCTCAACGGCCAGAACCAGGGTGAGGACAAGGTCGCCCCGGCCGAGCTGGCGAAGCAGTGGCTGACCGACAAGGGGCTCATCTAGCCCGGAAGCGACTGGCACACGACCGGATCGGGCCCAGCCCAGCTGAGCCCGATCCGGTCGTCACCGCTGCGTCGGTGACGCCAGCGACAGGCCCGCCAGGCCGTCCCGAAACGCGGTGAGCGTCGAGGGGCTGACGTCGAATCTCCAGTCCGCTGTCCGTTTGGTGTTGTCGTACTGGAACCAGATGAATCCCACGATGTCGCGACGTCCGGCAACCCACCGAAACAGATCGCGAACCCAACCGGCCTGCTGCGGGCCCGGTCTGGCGCCGGTCTCGGTGATCAGGAGCCGCTTGTCGGTGAACTGCCGCATGTGACGAATCGTCCGATCGAAGGTCTCGCCGGCCGTGTTCTCGCGGAGGTTGCCGTACCCGACCATGCCGACCCAGTCGACGTAGCGATCGCCCGGGTAGAGGGGCTCCAACGCGACGTCCGGCACGGGTCGGACGATGTTCGGGCTCCAGACCCAGATGACATTCGACGCGCCGACCTGGGTGAAGATGCCATGGACGTGACGCCACGCCCTGACGTAGTCACCCGGCGTGTTTCCGTTGCGCGACTCAGACCAGGGGAACCACGTGCCGTTCATCTCGTGGGCGAATCGGAGCACGACCGGCCGCTCGAAGTCCCGCACCGCGGTGGCGAACCGGGTGATGTAAGCGTCGTGTCGACCGGCGCTGATCCGCGCGAGGCGGAAGTTGTGCTGGTTCGTGCCCTTCTTTCTGCCCGCCCACGGCTGCCAGGCCACCATCGGCACCGCCCCCTGCTCGAGGCACCGTCTCGCCGTCTCCGCGCGGAAGTCCTGGTCCCAGTTGACGAAGTACTGGACCAGGCCGGGACGCCGGCCGGCCTTGTCGGTGATCGCGTCCAGAGCTCGCCTGGACGAGGGAACCAGTGGCGCACTGACACCGAACAAGGCAAGAGGCTGCCGGAGCATCGCCGAGCGTGTCGGCCACCGGCTCGACGGCATCGTCGGCTGAGTCTGCTGCGTGGTATCGAACAGCCGGCCGGTGACGTTGGCTGTCGGCGGCGGATCACCCGCCGTGCCGTGCATCACCCAGGCGGACAGGCTCAGCAGGACGACGCCGTGGACGACCATCCAGGTTCGCGTGGTCAGAAAACGCCCGGGCCCGCGCTTGTGTCGGCTAGACACTGACGAACACCGACGCCGCGAGCATCGCACCGCCCAGAAGATAGGGCAGCAGGACGAGTGGGCTGGTCAAGCGCCGTCCGGGGAAGCTGCCCGCGCGCGTGCCCCAGGCGGTGTCATGCGCCATCCGGACGAATCCGGCCACGCGGATGGGCATCAGCACGAACGTGTTGATGAGCATGAACGCGGGGAGATACCGGAGGTGCGTCGGCCGGTCCGCGAAGTGTCGCCCGAACCGGACTCCGAGCGAGATCGTCGACAACAGTGCGGCAAGCCCGGCGATCAGCAGCAGCGCCTGCCACCCGATGCCGGGCAGCGGTAGGTCCGCGTACAGCGAGCTGCGCGTTCCCCGGGCAAGTGTCACGCCCCACGAGACGAACGATCCCATCAGGATGAACGGCACCACGATGTCGGCCAGGAAGAACACCGCGAGCACCGGAGCATGGCGTGCCATCCACGGCAGCATCCGCAAGGTGTTGTACTGCGAGCCGCGTGCCCAGCGGTGCTGCTGGCGGGTCAGCCGGCCCAGGGTCGCGGGAGCGTCCGTGTACACCAGCGCGGTCGACTGGAAGACAGTACGCTACCCGGCCTGCAGGGTGTAGTTCGTCAACGTTCGGTCGTCGCTCACCTCGAGGAACACACCCAGGAAGCGTTCGCTGAGAAAGCGGTTCATGCAGGTGAGCAGGATGCAGCGACGGAAGGCGATGGTGCGTCCGGGCAGGCAACCCACGGTGCCCAGGACGCTCATCGCCGGCATCGTGTAGTCGTTGCGGATGTTCTCCAGCCAGTCGGCCCACTGTGTCAGCACATTCCGGTCGGGCCACAGGATGCGCTGCCGTGAGGTGACCCCGCCGACGTCAGGGTCGCGGAATGGCCGCACCAGCTCGGACAACGTGCCGTCGGTCCACAGCGTGTCCGAGTCGACGAGCACCACGATGTCGCTGGTGGCCATGCGCACCCCCAGGCAGACGGCGCGTCGCTTCCCGGCCTGCGCCAGCCACGTCCATCGGACGCCGAAGGACTGGCAGATTCGCTCCAGCACGGGGTTGGGTGGGCCGTTGATCACGACGATGATCTCGTCCGGGTGCTGCTCGGTGATCGTCGAGAGCACCGCGTGGAACAGCGTCGGCGACTCGTCGACGACCGGAATGACCACCGACGTCGAGACGCTGTACGGCTCATCGAACGGCCGGTACTCGAGTGACAGGACGACGCGGATGATCCACAGCAGCCAGATCATCAACATGAACAGGGCGAACAGGTACACCCGGCCGAAGTCCATCCAGGCGCCGGACTGGAGCAGGAAGGCGAGCATCAGAGCGCCTTGCGGACCATCAGAGCGAGGGTCATTCCGTCCGGCCGCCACACAGTGGCCACCGCGTAGCGATCGCGCAAGGCCTTCCCCTTGCCCCCGCCCGCGCCCGTCAACGAGTCCTCGTGGTCGCCGACCCGCACCAGCCAGATGCGCTCCGCCCCAGCCAGGCAGGGACCGGGTTCGGCACACTCCCGCGCGAACACATAGCCGCTTCGAGGTGCGCGCTGCACCAGCAGGTCGGTCGGGCGTCGCTCCGGCGCCAGGTAGTGGGCGACGAGATCCCGGCCGACCCGGTTCTCGCCGGGTTCGCCAGAGCCGAACACCACCCGTCGCCGGGTTGCGCGGCGCGGTCGATGATCGCGGCGACATCCCTGGTGGCTTGCGAGTGCCCGTCGGTATCACGCTGCTCAACCTGCGCCGGGATGCCGATCGCGGCGATCACGGCGACCGCCAGGACCGCCCGGGCGAGATGGGTGCGGCCGAGCGCCAGCCCGCCGAGGAGAGCCCACGCGGGAACGGTGAAGAGGAGGTACCGCGTGGTCCACAACGGCGTGAACCAGGCAACGGCGAAGATCGCCAGGACGGGCAGTGTCGCCCACGCGGTGAACAGGACACCCGGCTGGCGGGCGGAGGTTCCCAGCAGGGCGAGGGCGACCATGGCCGCGCCGATCAGGGCGAGCCCGCCGAACAACATGCCCGGGTACGCCAGCAGGTCGTCCCATCGAGCCAGCTCGATCCACGCGATCTGTGACCGCTGCCGATGACCGAGATAGAGCAGCGTCGCGCCGGGAGCGGCACCGACGGCAGCGGCCACCATCCAGGCCGGCACCAACCGACGTTGCAAGACCCAGACCATCGCCAGGTGGGCCACGAGGAGTGAGAGGGCGACCGCGTGCACCAGACCGAGGAGTGCCACCAGGAGCGCGTAGGGCGCGAAGCGGGCGACCCGTGCCCGCCGCTGCCGTCCAGAGCACGACTCGACCAGCACCAGCGTCGCGAACACGGCGAGGCAGATCGCCAGCGCGTAGGGACGTGCCTCGTGGGCGTACCGAGACGTCACCGGTAAGACGGCGAACAACAGCCCGGCGGTGAAGCCGACGCGCGGGTTGGCCAGTCGGGTGCCGAGCACGGCCACGCCGGCGGCGGCCGCCGTCATCGCCAGCACCGAGGGCATGCGGAGCGCGAGGTCGGACGTCCCGAACACCTCCGCCCATGCCCGAATGACGTAGTAATACGGGCCGAGCACGAGGTCGGCCTGATTCAGGAGCGCCGGCATGGCGTCCCACGACACACCGGCCATGCCCCAGGTGGCCAGCTCGTCCTGCCACATGGCCGGCCAGCTCAGCCGTGCTGTGGCGAGCACGAACATCACGACGGCCGACCCGATCCAGGCCAGCCGGCCCAGGGCCCGGGTCTTGGCGTGGACGTTGGCGCCGACGCTCGAGCCGTCGACCGCCTTCCGAAGGCGTTGCGTCGTCGGGGCAGACGTGAGCCTTCTCGGTTGGGGAAGCGTTGGGCCGGCGATGGGCGACTCGGTGGACGATGGTCGACGTGACACGGTCTGCGTCATCGTCTCGTCGACCTCACGCGCGGCCCCTCTTCGCCCGGACAAGGAAGGTTGCGCGCTCATTCTCACCTACCCATCCGGCGCGAGGGGGCATTGAGAGACTTCTGGGGTCACGTATCTTCAGGCTCAGACGGACAGGAGCAAGCATGCCGATCGCCCACGTCAACGGGGCCGACATCCACTACACCGACACCGGCGCGCCGCCCGGTAGACCGGACGCCCCGACCGTCGTGTTCGGCCACGGGCTGTTGTTCAGCGGCTGGATGTTCACCCACCAGGTCGAGGCGCTCAAGGACGAGTACCGCTGCGTCACGATCGACTGGCGCAGTCAGGGCAAGTCGCCGGCCGCCCGCAACGGTCACGACATGGACACCCTCACACTCGACCTCGTCGCCCTGCTGGACGAGCTCGGGCTCGACGTCGTCCACTACGTGGGGCTGTCGATGGGCGGCTACGTCGGGATGCGATTCGCGGCGCGACACCCCGATCGTGTCCTGTCTCTCGCCCTGCTCGACACCGATGCCGGACCCGAGGACCCCGACGTCCAGACGAAGTACCGCATGCTGGCCACCGCTTATCGGTTCGTCGGTATGAGACCGCTGCGCAAGCAGGTCGTGCCGATCATGTTCGGCCCAACCTTCCGTGACAACCCGGCCGGCCAAGCCGTGATCGAGCACTGGCTGACGCAGCTGAAGACGAACAGCAAGGCAGGGATGCGCCGCGCGGTCCTCGGGGTCACGGACCGGCTGCCGGTCAGCGATGAGGTCAGTGGCATCCGCGCCCGCACCATCGTCGTCGTGGGCGCTCACGACATCGCCACGACGCCTGTCAAGGCCGAGGCGATCGCGACGGCCATCGACGGGGCCAAGCTCGAGATCGTCCCGGACTGCGGCCACTCCAGCACCGTCGAGCAGCCCGAGGTCCTCACGCGCCTCATCCGCGAGCACCTGGCCGGCTAGTCGGGCGGCACGAACGTCCACGGATGGCTTGGAAGTCGCTGCGGGCCGAAGGACGTCAGCAGCTCGGCCGGTGTGGTGCCGACGAGATCGAGTGACTCGGCGACCAGGGCGAACACGTCGATGCCGCGATCCTCGAGCTCTGTGCGCGTCACGGCTCCGTCGCGCTTGGCCAGTCGTTGTCCGGCGGTGTTGACGGCGAGCGGCACGTGCGCGTACGTCGGTGCGTCGTGGCCCAGCAAGGTGGCGAGGTAGGTCTGGCGTGGCGCCGAGGTAAGCAGGTCGTCGCCGCGCACGACCTGGTCGACACCTTGCGCAGCATCGTCGACGACGACCGCGAGGTTGTAGGCGGCGACGCCGTCGTTGCGGCGCAGCACCAGGTCGTCGACCGCACCGGTGAACGTACCGTGCAGCTCGTCGTCGACGGTCCACTCGTCGACGTCGGCCCGAAGCCTGAGCGCGGCCGGACGCTCGGCCGCGCGTCGCTCGCGCTCTGCTTCGGTGAGCTCGCGGCACGTGCCCGGGTAGGAGCCGGGTGGGGTGTGCGGCGCCGACGGTGCTTCCCGGATCTCGCGCCTGGTGCAGAAGCACGGGTAGACGCGGCCGGCCTCGGTGAGCCTCTCGATGGCCTCCTCGTAGACCGGGTGCCGCTCGCTCTGTCGCACGATCTCGCCGTCCCAGTCGATACCGAGGGAGCGCACGTCGTCGAGCTGCCGCTGCTCGGCACCCGGACGGACACGGTCGAGATCCTCGACCCGCATCAGGAAGACACGGCCCGTCGACCGGGCGAACAGCCACGCCAGTAGCGCCGTCCGCAGGTTGCCCACGTGCAGGTCGCCCGACGGGGACGGCGCGAAGCGACCGGCGGTCATGATCGTCAGTATTGCGCGGCGGTCCCGGGGCCTCGAGATGCGTGGCCGGCGGGAGCCGATAGAACGGAGGGCATGAGCCAGCACCCCGAGGAGCGTCCGCGCGTCGAGCCGGTCGAGCACACGGTCGATGAGGCCGATGGGGTGACGGCGCGGCCGATCGGGACCCGCTCGTTCGTCTACGGCACGAAGACCCTGGCCACGTCCGTCGTGGCTCTCCTGCTCATGCTCTTCGTCGGCCGTGTGTTCGCCGCCGCCTTCTGGGTGCTGCTGGCGATCGGGCTGCTCGGCGTCATGTTCAGCGTCATCGAGCGAAACACCACCGGAGGTACCGAGGTTGTGAGTCATCGGCGTGTCAACCTAGACGTGATGGGCACGGTGCTGCTCGCCCTGGTGGTCATGGTGATCGTCGCGGTCGTGCAGCGCTGACCATGTGCTGAGACCGATTTGGGGCGAGCTGGCGTGTCCGGCTATCCTCGGGTCATACCCCCGCTGACCTGCAGTTTTGAAGGAGAATCCCCGTTGTTCACGGTCCTGTTCGCCCTGGCTTTCTCACTCGCCGTCGTCGCCCTGATCGGCGTCGGCGTCACCACCGGTTTCGGCCGGGTGGTCGACCAGGTGAAGGTCCTCCGCGAGAAAGTCTCCGTCAAGAACTGACGCACGAGGGGATCAGCGCCTCTTGAAGGGCTTCCTCGCCACGTGGGCCAGGATCCGCGGCAACAACCGCGGACCGGGCACGACGATCAGGCCCAGCGCCTGAAGGAGCGAGAGAGCGTCCAGCTGGAACCAGTGCTCCAGGACTCGGCCGTCCTCGCCGTGCCGGTTGAGCTCGAGGCCCTCGAACGCCACCTTCTTGCCCGTCGGCGGGAGCCCTTGGAAGACGCCGGTGTGGGTGCCCTCGAAGTGGATCCTCTGGGCGACGAGATCGCCGTCACCCACGGCATCCTCCACCGTCAGGCGAAGGTCGGGAAAGCCCTCCACGAAGCCGGCGAGGAACTTGGCCCATGAATCCGACCCCAGCGGGTCAGGCTCCAGACTCGCGGGCGCGTAGGCGATGAATCCGAGCCCGCGAACGTCCGCCTCCGCCACGTGGTCGCGCTCGTTGAAGACCTCGATCCACCGCCGCGAGGTCACCTTGTTGCGTTCTACTGCGGTCGCATCGGTCATGGCCGCAACCTACGCCCACAGATCGGTGCCGGGCCAGTGATCCAGACTCAGATGCGAGCATTGATGGATGGACGGGGCTCGCGCGCTACTTGAGATGGATCGACAACAGGCGCTCTTGCGCCTCGCGGCCCTGACCGGCGACTTCAACGAGGTGGTGGCGGCCTCCCGTGACAGCAACGCCGATGACGAGCACGACCCTGAGGGTGCGACTATCGCGTTCGAGAGGTCGCAGGTTGCAGCGCTCGTGCTCCAGGCCCAGGGCCACTTGGCAGAGGTCGAGGCGGCATTCCAGCGGCTTGAGGGCGGCACATACGGAATCTGTGAACGGTGCGCACAGCCGATCGCGGAAGCCCGGCTTGAGGCGAGACCTGCGGCCCACACGTGCATCAGATGCGCATCTGCAGCACGCTGAGCCGTCGCCTACCGAGGGATGGACCTGATCGCGGCATATGAGCGCGTTTCTGCATCGCGGCAGACAATGCCTTGCCGGCCCATACGCTGAGGCCATGGCTGCGATCTTGATGGCCAAGTTTCGTCGGTGATGTCGACGAGCTCAAGGCCGCATACGACCGTGCACACGCACTCATCATGGAGCGCGGCGGCGCGGTGCCATTCGGCGAACTCCGACACCACTGCGCCACTAGCGACGACGCTCTCTACATCATCGGGGTCTGGGAGTCCGCCGAGCACATTCGCCAACGATGGGGCAGCGACGAAATGCGAACCCTGCTCGAAGGCACGGGCTTCCGACCGAACCGACGGAGCGGACGGTCCTGGACCTCCACCAGATTGAGCCGCCGCTGTAGCGCGGTACTTCGTCTGGCCTCGTCAGGGTGTCTGCCACTCCTCTATCTACCGCGCATCGGCCCTGAGGCATCCGCGGTCGCAATCGGGTCGGCATGCCTGAGAACGATTCGCCAGCCGCCGTCTTCGCGACGCAAGACGGTGGTGACCCGCAGGCGGAACGGTTCCAGGTCCGGCCGATCTGCTACCCGCGCTCGCCAGTCCTCGAGCGCGTGCACCACCACCATCTCCCCGTAGTCGAAGCGAGCCAGGACCTCGAAGGGATCGACGTTACCGTCCTGAAAGCGTGACGACGCGAAATCCAAGGCGGGGCTGACCGCATCCCAGCCCACCGAGGCAGGGCCGAAGGGGTTTGCGAGCACCACATCATCGGCGTGCGAGTAGATGGCCTTGACATTCTCGGGGTCGCCGCGGGCAAAGAGTCGCGTCGCTTCGTGGTACCGCTCGAGAAACGCGGGCAACTGGTCGGCCATGCCGCACCTCCAAACTCTTGACCTGGGACAAGTCTCGCTCAGCTGCGCGGCAAAAGCGTTCCACTCGGCAGAACCGCACATATATCGCCGCGCTCGGAACGCCGCGATATGACGCAACCTCTCAGCCCGTCCCACCCGCCGTTGACGGCGACCCAGTCGTGCGAGTCCTGTTCGTTCAGGCAGGGATGCCGTACGGGTCGTTGGTCGCACTGGAGATTGGCACGATCTCGCGTCCGAGGGGCACCAGCGACAAAGGAATCATCTTCCAGCAGGCGACGCCGAACGGGATCCCGATGATGGTGATCATCAGTAGCGCGCCTGCGACTACATGCAGCAGGGCCAGCTCCCAGCCGAGGAGGATGATCCACACGATATTTCCGATCACGGACCAGATGCCCGCGTCGCGTCGCCAGGTCGTCGTCCGGCCGAATGGCCAGATGACGAAGCCCGCCAGGCGGAAGGAAGCGATGCCGAATGGGATCGTGACGATGAGCACGAATGCGAGCAAGCCGGCCAGGAGATAGCCGATGGCGAGCCAGAATCCGGCGAGCACCAGCCACAAGACGTTGCCTATTGTCTGCATGGGACCAGCCCAGCAGATCGGCGGCTTCTGTCAAGGCCCACGCCAAGGCGGTGGTCGTGCGCCAATGCTCCGTGCAGAACCTCGTCGGAAGCAGGGCCTGGTGATATCGCACGCGCGGATCACGGCAGAAGCGGACGTACAGACCGGTCGCCCGAACGCGGCGGAAAGACGCGGCTCATGCCGCCCGGACTGCGGTACGAGCGGACGATTCTTGCCAGATCTTCGGAGGAGGGCGTACGCGTCCCTGCTGAAGAAACTGCGCGTCGCGTGTACAAGGACGGATACAGGCGACCAGTCGTCGCTCTACGCACGACGACGGTTGACTGGTCGTGGCCCGGAAGCGGCCCCGCACGCCTGAGGACGTGTGTCCTTGCCTCAACCGCGTGGCATCAGCCCGGACGACCTCGCAAGGCCACCAAAGCCACGACCGCTCCGGCCACGAACAGCAGCGTGTCGGCGTAGATCAGGCCGAGGTGGCCGATGGTATCGAAGCCCCACGGGTAGTGCGCAGGTAGCGCAACGGCGAGCGCGAAGACCGGCACAACCACAGCTGTGACCCAGGCCCACCACTGGCCGCGACGGACGCCGTACCACGACAGGGCCGCCACTGCGATGCCTGCGGCCGCAATGAAGGCGCTGAGTGCGATGTGCAGATGGCTGATGTAGTGCAGGAGGTCGGGGCTGAACTGCTCGATCTGTGGTTTTCCGACGTCCACCTGCTCGGATCCGATCCCGAGTTCAAGGAAGGCGTCGGAGAAATTCCGGACGAAGAAGATGATTCCGTAGCCGACGAATCCAACGCCGCCCAAGGTCATGATGGCCGACCCGAGCCGCAGCCTGGCATCGCTCTGGAGTGGTTGTGAGTCACTGTTCGTGGACATGGGTCCTCCTAGTGATTGATTGATGTCGTGCCGGGTCTGGCCGACTTGTGAGCAAGGACCGAGATGCTCTTGACTCCGTATGTCTCCGTCGCACTGCGGGCCCGGCCGGACAAGAACCCGTAGTCGTTGGTCCGCACCGTCTCCACCACCAGACCGGTGTCGGCAAGCGCGGCGAAGTAGTCGTCCTCGAGTGCGGCGCCGCCGATGCAGGAGGCCCATAAATCGACGTTGCACACGATCGCCTCGGTCAACGGGCGTTCGGTGACGATGTCGGCCAGGGCCAGCCGGCCGCCGGGGCGCAACACGCGTGCGACTTCGGCGAACACCTGTCGCTTGTTCGGCGCAAGGTTGAACACCCCGTTGGAGATCACGCAGTCGACGCTGTCGCTCATGACCGGCAAAAGATCGATATGAGCCTCAAGGAAATCGGTATGGGCGAAGCCGCCAGCTGCGGCGAGATGCCGGGCCCTGTCCAGCTGCTCTGGGGTGAAGTCGATCCCCAGCACCTGGCCAGTCGGACCCACCTCATTCGCGGCATAGAAGACGTCCATGCCTGAGCCGCTGCCAAGATCGACGACGACCTCCCCTGGGCGTAGCGCCGCAAGCTCGAAGTAGAAGCCGACACCAGCAAAGGACTCGACCGCGGCCTGCGGGAGGTCGCGCAGCCGGTCGGCGTTGTAGCCGAGCCGCTCGGCCAAGGGGAGCCCGAGCTCAAAGTGATAACGGCCCTCCGGGTGCAGGGCGACCATCTTGTACACGTCCTTGACCTTGGCCTCCAAGGTGGCCGGGTCGATGCTTGCCTCCACGCTCATAGCGCGCCTCCTTATTCAAGTGTTGTCTTGAAAAGTACTTCACTTAAGTTAGACTAGTCAAGTATATTCTTGAATATAGGAGGATGGATGGCTGGCGAAGCGAAGGCCGCCCTGTTCGAGGCCTTGGCGGAAGTCGCGAAGGCACTGGCGAACGGGCGGCGCGCCGAACTGATCGACACCCTGGCCCAGGGCGAGCGCTCGGTTGAGGAGCTGGCCGAGATCATCGGTCAGTCAGTGGCCAACACCTCCCAGCACTTGCAGCGACTGCTGCGTGCGGGACTGGTGACGACGCGCCGCGAGGGCACTCGGATCTACTACTCGTTGGCCTCCTCCGCGGTGTACACGCTCTGGCGCACCATGACCGAGACCGCCGACCGCCACGTCAAAGACCTCGGCGAGCTGGCCGAGGCATTCCTCGGTGACCGCTCGGCCATGCAAACCATCGGCCGCGACGAGCTTCGCACCCGCATGCGCGCCGGCGACGTCGTGGTGCTCGACGTGCGGCCTGACGCCGAGTACCGGTCCGGCCATATCCGAGGCGCCCTGTCGGTCCCCACCTCCCAGCTCAAATCGCGGCTCTCCGATATTCCCTCCGGACTCGACGTGGTGGCGTACTGCCGTGGACCGTACTGCGTAATGGCCGACGACGCCGTTCGCTACCTCGACCGACAAGGCCGGCGCGCCATTCGGCTCGAAGGCGGCTTTCCTGAATGGGCCGAAGAGGGCCGACCTGTGGCGGCCGGAAACTGATGCACGCCGCCGACCACTGGGACGACGTCTACTCCCGGCGCGCAACCACGGACATGAGCTGGTACCAACCCGTGCCGCACATGTCGCTGCGGTTGGTCACCGAGGCCGTTCCCTCTGGGCGGGTCGTCGACGTCGGCGCCGGCGCATCTGGACTCGCGGCGAACTTGCTCACCCGCGTGACGGTTTGAGCACGCGCAGGTTTGTCTCAGCCATCAAATTGTCGTCCGTTCTGATTCAACCAAGCATCCCCCCGTTGGCGGCAAGACACGGGAGATCGGGGCGTCAGACGGTCTTACGTGGATGCTGCGGCAGCCCGGGCCTCCGCGCCGGCAGGTGCATGTCCGTGTACTTAGCCGTGATCGTGCCAGGCGTAGTACTGGCCCTGGCGGATGGCGTGACGGCGGTGCCTCCTGGACATCCAGGGATACTTCCCGGCGATCCAGGCATCGACATCTCGCGCCGCGGACTTGTCCCATGCCCCGGCCAGACGGATGTGCACTTCCTCGATGTGCGCGTTGATGCCCGAGCGGCACTTCTCGATCAAGGTCGCCATGACTGCACGCTCTTTCTGCGAGCGATGCGCCAAGCGTTCCGCAGCGAGATCAGGAACCGGGCGCATCCAGTTCTTGCCGAACTGCAGGGCCGCAGAGAACAGGCGATTGAGGTCCTTCTCGGACGGTCCATCCACAACGCATATCCTCGCCTGTTCGAGCCGCCCTGTCTCGGCAGCCCGCGGGAGGACGCGGCTACTAGACGATTCCTCTAGGACCGGTGTCTAGCCAGACTCGGTCCAGGCGATCGGCGGGCAGCTCTCCATGCGGCTGCCCACCCGCTGATCTGGTGTGGCTCACTATCGGTCTGCGGCCCGTCGGTCGCTGTGACGAGGCGTGGCTCAAGAAGGGACTGCCCTGCTCGTAGTAGCAATGCCCACCTCGCCGTCCATTTCCGATCCAGCACAGGCGGGAGTAACACATGGAGCACGTGATCATCGGGGTCGATCCCCACAAGTTGTCGGCCACCATCGAGGTCGTCGACGAGCGCGAGCAGCTGCTTGGGTCAGGTCGGTTCAGCACTGACCGGGCCGGTTACGCCGCGATGCGCAAGTACGTCGG
>NZ_JBOHDT010000187.1:0-5954 GCF_050700635.1 Aeromicrobium sp. | reverse complement strand
GAGAAATGGTCGGAGGACATCGCGGCGTCGAAGCCGCACTGCTCTGCGCGCCGCACGTCCTGGAGCAGTTGCGCTGGGTCGATCTGCTCGTGCGAGCAGTGGACTCCGATCGTCGTCATGTGCGCGTTTGCCCCCAACCCGATCTCGTCGACATGTGGCAGGTGTCCGCTGCGCCACGACCCCAGAGTGCACCCGATCATGGTGCTCTACACCTTCGAGGCAGGTCCGGCCCACGGCCGTCCGACGATTGAGTGATAGTCAGGCTTATGCGCCGATTGCTGCTGACCGAGAACATCACCGCCGACGGGCGGATCGAGATGCTGGACGAGTGGTTCGACCCGTCGCCGGACGGAACCATCCAGGACTGGCTGGGCCAGGTGCAGCTCCGGGGCGCGTCGTCCGATGCGATCCTCTTGGGCCGGCAGACCTTCGAGGACTTCCGCGGTCACTGGCCGCAGCACACCGACGAGCCGGCCGGCGCCTACCTCGACCCGGTGCAGAAGTACGTCGTCTCCTCGTCGATGACCGATCCGCAATGGCGCAACTCGACAGTCCTGTCCGGCGATCCGGTCGACGAGGTGCAGCGACTCAAGGACGGAGACGGTGGCGACATCGTGTTGACCGGGAGCATCACCTTGGCCCACGCGGTGCTCGGCGCGGGGCTCGTCGACGAGATTCGGCTGTTGGTCCATCCCGCCGTCCAAGGCCGTGGCAAGGCCCTGGTCGACGAGGGCGGCTCGCTTCCTGATCTCGAGCTGCTCGAGTCGAAGTCCTTCCGTTCCGGCGTGGCGCTGCTCCGGTACGCCGTCACCGGAGGTTGAACCCCGCCGACCAACGGTCGGGTCACTCCGCCGGTACGGACCTCAGGATCTTGTGCATCGCCTTCCCCTTGGCGAGCTCGTCGACCAGCTTGTCCATGTAACGGATCTTCTGCATCAGCGGGTCGTCGATGTCTTCGACGCGGATGCCGCACACGACGCCGGTGATCAGCGACGCATTCGGGTTGAGCGACGCGTCGGCGAACAAGTCCTCGATCGTCGTGCCCGCGTCCAGGTGACGATTCAAGGCCGCCTCGTCGAAGCCCGTCAGCCACTGGATCACCTCATCCAGCTCGGCCTTCGTACGCCCCTTCTTCTCCACCTTCTCCACGTAGAGGGGATAGACCGAGGAGAAGCTGATCGCAAAGACTCTGCTCACCGCTCAATCGTATTACGGTGGGTCCATTCCGAGCGAGGAGCCCACCGTGACGACTGCACCCGAAGTCCCCCTCTGCGACGCGACGGCGATGACCCGCTTCCACGGCATCTTCCGCGAGGCGCTCGACGCGGCACCGCGCTTCGTCGGTGCTGCACCGGCCGATGACGGCGACCGCGCGGAATTCGTGGGGTCGTACTACGACAACGTCCTCAGGTTGCTCCACGCGCACCACGAGGCCGAGGACGTCACGATCTACCCCCAGATGGTCGAGCGCCTCGCCGAGCAGGCCGACGTCATCAACCGCGTGAACGCCGAGCACGAGGTCGTCCTCGGCTCGCTGGAAGCCGCCGAGCAGGCCGTGTCCGCCTGGCGTGCGGACCCGTCGAGCGAGACCAGGGACGCAGCGGGCGCCGCCCTCGCGACGTTGAAGACGATCCTCCTGGAGCATCTGGACCATGAGGAGGCGGACGTGGTGCCGCTCATCGGGCAGTGCATCACCGTCGCCGAGTGGGACACCATGAGCGGGACCGCTTTCGGGATGTTCTCCGGCGACAAGGTCTGGCTGGCCGTCGGACTGATCCAGGAGCAGATGCTCGCCGAGGAGAACACGAAGATGGAGGCGAACATGCCGCCCCCGGTCCACGACTTCTGGGTGAACTCGGGGCGCACCATGTTCCAGGACTACGTCGGCGAGCTGCGCGCCTGACTACAAGCCCGGGATCACCGTGGCCAGCCAGGTGTTGATGGCGGCGCGGATGGTGGGAGCGTCCTTCTTCAGGGAGTGGTCGCCCGACACCACGGCCAGGGTGATGTTGCTGGGCAGGGACTCGCGGTCGGGCATGCCGAACGGATCTCGCTCGCCCTGGACGACCAGGGTCGGCACGGTCACGGACGTGAGCTCGGGTAGCCGAGAGCGTTCGGGGCGGCCCGGCGGATGGACCGGGAACGCCAGACACAACACTCCGGCCGCACCGACATCGTCGGCGGTCCGGCAGGACACCCGGCCGCCGAAGGACCGACCGCCGACGATCAGCGGCAGGTCGGAGAGTGCCGCGCCATGCGCGTGCTCGGCGACGGCACGCCACGCGGCATCCACCTGGGCGGGCGGTGCGGGCGCCCGTCTCCCCGCGACCCGGTAGGGCTGCTCGACCAAGGCGATCGCGAGGCCCGCACCCAGCGCCACCTCGGTCGCGAGGCGCAGGTCGTGGGCGGTCACCCCGCCGCCCGCCCCGTGGCCGAGCATCATCAGCCCGACTGGTTCATCGGACGGCCGGGCGACGTGCACCCGCGCGTCGCCGTGCGGGGTCGGGACGAGGGAGACCGCGAGATCGGTCATCTCATGTTCACGGCACGGTCCTTGAGGGCGGCGTTCAGGTTGTCGTGGTGCTCCTGGATCGCGCTGCCCATGACGGCGCGGAACACGGGGAAGAGCAGACCGGTCACGGTCTCGACGTGCGTCACCAGCACCGTGCCGTCGGGCTGGGAGTCGATCTCGAACTCGCGCGTGCCGGCGAAGAGACGGTCACCGCCGACGTTGCCGTGCCAGCAGAATCGCCGCTCGGGCACGAGCTCGGTGATCTCGGCCTTGACCTTCGCCGACGGACGGCGCGGCATCGCAAGGGTCAGGGCCAGCGTGCCGCCGAGCCGGGCATCACCACTGATCGACGGCACCGACGGGTTCCACTCCGACCAGCGCTCGAAGTCGATCAGGATCCCCCACACCGTCTCGGCGCTCGCCGCCACCGGGAACGTCGTTCGAAAGACCGCCATGGAGATGCAGCCTAACTGGCGCGGGCGTCGAGCTCAGCCACCAACCGCTTCGGCGCGATCATCCGGTACGACGCGTCGACCAGTTCGGCGATCTCGGTCCAGTCGACCTCGGGGTCGTCGAGGTCGATCGCGCGGGCGCCGAACGGGCCGTAGTATGCGGGCACGAAGTAGCGCGGGTCCCGGTCGAGAGAGGGCAGGTCGACTGGCTCGGGCGTGAAGATCAGCGCGCTCGGAACCTGCCGGTGATTTCCTGGGCTGAGCTTCTCCGACCCACCGAACGCAGCGAAGATCTTGCCCGCGCGAAACGTCGGCCGGCCGTGAGAGACCTTCTCCTGCGCGCCAGGCAGAACCAGTGCGATGGCTCGCAACTCGGCGAGGCCCGGGTCGTCGTCGCTGAACATCACCGGATGCGCCATGATCGAAAGGCTAGTCCGCCATCAGACCCATTGATCGGCTATCGGATCAGACGCACCCGAATGGGGAGGTCGAGCTCGGCCCACGCGCGATCGGCGGTCAGGACCTCGGCAGGGTTGCTTCGCACCGTCAGTGCGAGGCAACACCGATAGCCGAGCGAAAGGCTCGTGCCTCCTTTCAGTGACCGCATTGCTCCGGCCAGCTCCGCATCCTCCTCGAGGACGGGCTCGATTCCGACTCCGGCTGCGGCAAGAAGCTCACGAACGCGACTGACATCGACTCCGGCGTCGACCAGCTTCCCGATCACCTCGGCGAGGTTCGCCGCGCTCAGGGTTGCCGAGAGGAGTTCGGAGGCCACCATCTCGGCACCGGGCTCGTCGTGCAGGAGGGCGAGTACCGCGGACGCGTCGAGGACCGTCACTCGCCAACCGAAGCCGCGAGGCGACGCTCGGCAAGCAGTTCGTCGACCAGAGAGCGCGATTCGGGGACCTCGGAGGCCAACCCACGCAGCTCGGCAGCTGCATCCTGTTGCCGTTCGAGCACGACTCGATGGCCCACGAGATGCAGATGCAGACGATCACCCGGAGCAAGTCCGAGTGCCGCGCGAATCTCAGCAGGAATGACCAGGCGACCCTGCTGACCAAGTACGAGTGTGGCATTCATGGCTAAATGATGCCACACAACCGCTATCCATGCCACGACCTGGGCATGAGCGGGGACGCGGTCCGGGAGCCACGTGCGGCAAGATCTTGCTCCTTGCTGGTCGATCTCATCTTCGGCGACGCCGTGAGTCTGGGAGGGTTCATCCCGGTTACCGTGCTCGTTGTCGCTCTCCTCGTGTCACGGGCCGCGGTCCGGCGCCTCCTCGATGACACTCCGGCCTTGGGCTGACGCCAAGACCTCGGCGCGACGCCGACCGGTGTGGAGCACGGTCAGCACGGCTGCCGCGCCGGCGAAGCAGGCGAGCGTGTAGAGGTCGCTGCCGATCGGGGTGCCGTCACTGGTGACGCCGTTCGTCGCGTCGATGAAGGCTGGGAGGGCACCCGCCCACAGCACCGCCATTACGGCGACGTACGCAGCTGGGTAGATCCGCGCGAAGGGCGTCATCGGCTCGACCTCCTCAGTGCCACGGCGGCGGACATGCGTGATGAGCACCCACGCGCCGGCCAGCCACAGCAGCCCGAGCTCGATCCCGAGGATCCACGCCTGCGCGGTGACGTTGGGGGTCTCGCCGCCGAACGCACCCGACGGGATCCCGGCCACGGCCATCGCCGGCGGGGTCAGCACGCCGGCAACGACGATGCGCCAGGTCAGCGACCAGCCGCGTCGCGGTCCCCCGTCGGCGGCTCGCGATCCCGCCAACCGGACGACGAGATACGTCATCACGCCGAACGACACCGAGGCGAACAGCACCATGCTGTTCATCGGCACGGAGGCGAGCGCTGGATGGTTGACGTCGGTGTTGGCGTCGTTCCACGCCCACCACTTCAGCTGCGGGCCGAGCTGGTCGAAGATCTCGTAGAAGACGTGGCAGACGAAGGCGACGGCGACCGACCCCACCAGGGCGCCCCGGTGACGGAAGATCCCGAGCACCCGCACGAGCTCGTACGCCAGCTGGGTGAGCGCCGGATAGATGGCGATGATGTAGAGCGGCAGGCGGTCCCACATGAACTGCACCGTGAAGATGTTGTGGGCGAAGATGAAGCCGTACTGCTGGTCCAGACCGAACCACTCCGGGAAGTACAGCGGCGGCTCGGTGACGAACAGGTAGACCAGGGGCGCGAACCACAGCGCCAGGTTGATCGGGTCCCCACCGCGGAACCGGCGCACGGCGTGCACGAGCGCGAAGACCGCGCCCGCGATGATCACCAGCTCGAGAACCGGCATCGTCCAGCTGGCCAGGTCGAACGGGTTGTGCACCGAGACGACCGGACTGACGTCATGACAGTCGAAGCCCAGCTTGCGGGTGACCTGCTCGGCGGCCCGTTCGCAGGTGGCGCTCATGGGGTTGCCATCGTCCAGTCCGTGCCAGGAGGCTCCTGCTGCGAGTCGAAGCCGAACGGCAGCTTGTGGCGTCCCAGTGCGGAGTTGATCTTGTAGCGGAGCAGCCCGGCGAGGACGCGAGGGCTGGTCATCATGTCGGCGAGCGACTCGTCCATGTTGAAGACACGCGCGAAGTGATCGTCGATGACGGCGTCCTCGCGGGCAGCGCCGGTGACCAGGTTGAACATTGGCCACGTCATCGACGCCAGGATCCGACGCTTCCACGCCGGCACGGTCTCGGTGCCCGTGGCGCACTCGTAGCCTCGGTCGCGCGCCATCGCCATCGCCCACGGCACCTTGAGGGCCTTGCGCTGCTTGGCGAGGAAGCGCTTGAAGAACGTCTGATCCAGCGCGGTCACGGAATGCATGGAGTCCCGCAGGAGAAGAGCCGAGCCCGCGGCTGCGCTCATGCCCTGGCCGTAGAACGGGTTGAACGCGCAGATGGCGTCACCGACGAACACGATGCCCTGTGGCGCGGCGGGCCGCCGGTCGTAGCGCCGCCACTTGTTGCCGGTCGAGCGGGTCAGATG
>NZ_JBOHDT010000186.1:0-32088 GCF_050700635.1 Aeromicrobium sp. | reverse complement strand
AGTTTGCAAGCAGGGGTTCGAGGTTCGAGTCCGCTCAGCTCCACCGCAGCGGGGTTCCGAGGGAGCGTCTCCGCGGGTCCGGGATGGGCTTCGCGTGACGAATCACACGTTGGCTCGTTGGATTCGCAGCGGCATTCCTCACCTCTTCTCGGGAGAACCCCATGACTCGTCGAACTCGTCTGGCCGTCGCGGCCATTGCCTCGATCGGCATGCTCGGCCTGGCGCCCGCCGTCACCGCCGGCACGGCCCAGGCCGAGGACTCTGCCTTCGCTCCTCGGCTGGTGATGGTGGACACCCCCACTCGTGCGGACAAGGGCCGCCTGCAGCGGCTCGGACTCGACCTCACCGAGCATGCCGGTCACGACTACGTCGAGGTCGTGCTGCACAACGCGGCGGATCTCGACGCGCTGCGCGACGCAGGTTTCAGCTACGACGTACGGATCGCCGACCTGACCCGCCGCGAGGCGGAGAACAACGCCGCGAACAAGGCCTACGCCGCCTCCACGGCGGAGTCGCCGCTGCCGTCGGGCCGCGACACCTACCGCACCCTGGCCGACTACAACGACGACATCGCCAAACTCGCAGCCGACCGGCCGAGCATCGCGAAGCAGATCGAGCTGCCGAACAAGTCCCTCGACGGGAAGACCGTCCACGGGATCGAGATCGGTCGCGACGTCCAGTCCGCCGAGGACGGCCGCCCCACGTTCGTGCTGCTCGGGGTGCACCACGCACGCGAGTGGCCGTCCGGCGAGCTGGCAATGGAGTTCGCCACCGACCTGGTGAAGAACTACGGGTCCGATGCTCGGATCACCGGGCTGCTCGACAAGTCCCGGGTGGTCGTCGTACCCGTCGTGAACGTCGACGGCTTCGATCTGTCCCGCACCGACGGAGGACTGGTCGACCTGCGCGAGGCCGACGACGGCGGTACCGCCTCGATCATCGGTACTCCGGGCAACGCCTACAAGCGCAAGAACTGCCGCATCGTCGACGGCCAGGACACCCCGGACGGCACCTGCCGCGTCGGCTCGGCAACCAGCCCGGGTGGCTTCGGCACCGGCATCGACCTGAACCGAAACTATGGTGGCTTCTGGGGCGGACCGGGTGCCTCGGATGTCTTCGCCGACCCGACGTACCGCGGTGCCGGACCATTCTCCGAGCCCGAGAGCCAGAACGTCCGCGAGCTGGTCAGCGGCCGTCAGGTCACCACGCTGATCTCGAACCACACATTCTCCAACCTGGTGCTGCGGCCCAACGGCGTACACCCCGACACCATCGGCCACGACGGCCTGCCCGTCGGCAACGCCCCCGACGAGGAAGGCCTCAAGGCACTCGGCGCGGAGATGACCGCTGCCAACGGCTACGCCAACATCCACGGCTGGGAGCTCTACGACACCACCGGAACCACGGAGGACTGGTCCTACAACGCGACCGGTGGCTTCGGCTACACCTTCGAGATCGGGCCCGACGAGTTCCACCCGCCGTTCCCCAAGGTGATCGACGAGTACCTCGGCGCGGGTGCGCACGCCGGCCAAGGCAACCGCGAGGCCTACCTCGACGCGCTCACGAACACTGTTGACCGCACGAACCACGCCGTCATCGCGGGCAAGGCACCCAAGGGAGCCACGCTCCGGCTGCGCAAGGAGTTCTCGACGCCCACTTGGGAGAGCTCGTTCACGGACAAGCTCAACACCTCGATGAAGGTGGGTTCCAGCGGCAAGTACAACTGGCACGTCAACCAGTCCACGCGCCCCGTGGTGCAGGACAAGCTCGTCGAGATCACCGAGGACGAGCCGGTGCGTTCAGAGACCTACCAGGGTGGACCGACCACCATCGGGCAGAGCGTGGACCACGACTTCAAGGTCACCGAGTCCGGGATCGACCTCCTCAGGGTCGACCTCGACTGGCCGTCGCCGGACGACATGGACCTCGAGGTCTACAAGAAGAACGCGGACGGGTCGCTGACCAAGGTCGGCTCCTCCGGCAACTTCGTCGGCGAGAAGGAGTCGGCCGAGATCGCCGCTCCGGCGCCTGGTGACTACGTGCTGCGGGTGATCAACTTCGCCTCCACCACACCGACCTACACCCTCAAGGCGACCCTGTTCGACTCGACCACCGTCAGCTCCGAGACGGTTCCCGGCCTGATCGAGAACTGGACGCTGACCTGCGAGCAGAACGGCAAGGTGCTGCAGACGGAGCCGGTCGTGGTCGGTCGCGGTGAGCAGGCCAAGGTCGACCTGTCCACCTGCATCAGCCGGTCCCGCTGACCTGACGGTCAAGCAAGACTGAGCTACGACCACCGACGAGGTGGGCGGCTGCCGAGGCGTCCGATGAGTCCGGCCAGGGTCGCGAATGCGGCGACGACCAGAAAGAGCGCCGCGATGATGAGCGCGCCCATCCAGAGAGCTAGCGTCTCGGCGATTCCGAGCGCCACGGCGACGAGCAGCAGGACGAGGCCGTGGAGAAAGAGCCGCTTGGCTGAACCGAGCATCCGCTCGGAAGCGTCCACCAGGGGTTCGCCGGTGCGGGCGATTGATACTGGGACCTCTGTCTGTGCCGTCATGATTCTTGTTCCCCCCAAGACGGTTTCATGTCTTCATCCTCTCCGACGATCGCTGAACCCACCCTGAATGCATTCTGTTCCCAGATGCGTTTCGACACACTTCTGATAAGAGCGGTCGCCGTAGGTCTCAGGACCGGTCGGCGTCGTAGCCGACCGAGACCTTCTTCGGGACGCACATCCGCCAGGCATCCACGACGAGCTCCTCCAGCTCATCGAGGTCGATCTCGGCGAGACGCAACCGCACCCACTGATAGCGCAGGTCGGAATCGACGGGCATGAGGAACGTGGTGGGGTTCGCGGCAACGAGCGCCTCCCGCTCCTCGCGCGGGAAGCCGAACCCGAGGTACGACTCGTCTGGTGAGACGGACGCGAACACGATGCTGCCGACGCGGAACTTCACGTGGTCGCGCACCATCGTCTCGTAGGCGCGCGGCAGACCGAGCGCGATACGACGGACGTCGTCGAGCCCGGCGGCCAACGTCAGGCCGTCGTGCCCGTCGTGCCGCCAGTGGGGCCGGCCGGCGGAGCGGTCGGCTCGGAGGAGTCGTCGTCGCTCCTGACCTTGGCGGCGGCCTTCGAGCCGGCCGTGGACGCGGCGTCGGCAACCTTGGTGCCGGCCGCGGAGGCCGCGTGCTTGGCCGCCTCCTCGGCCTCGTGGACGCCGTGCTGGACGGGCTCGGAGTTCCAGAGCTTCTCCGACTGGCGCTTGATCTGCTCGAAGCGTTCTCGGCCGGCCTTGGTTCCGAGAACGTAACCCGCCGCGGCGGCGCCGATCAGCAACAACTTCATCACGAGAACCACTCCCTGGGTGCCATTTGGTGTCTGCCTTCGATCCTCACGCAGATCCCCGGCAGTGTCACGTCGAAAGCTACCCGGTGAAGAGGACCGCCGTCTTGACCAGGATCTGGTAGACGCCATACACGAGCGGGATGCCGACGATCAGCCACGCCGCGACCACCAACGGGGTGCGCACGAAGGCAGAGTCGATGGAACCATCGTCGGTGTACGAGTACGACGCCGACCTGGACGCGCCGGGCTCCTCGGACTCCTCCTCGTGGAAGCGGTCCGAGACATGGGTGATCATCAGGTTGGCGACGAACCCGACCACCAGGATGCCGACCATCGTCAGCAAAGCGGGCCGGTAGGCGTCCGCGGTGAGCTCGCCGGGCTTGCCGGCAGAGTCCAGGAAGCCGTTGATGATCAACGGCCCGGCGATACCCGCTGCGGCCCAAGCGGTGAGCAGGCGTCCGTGGATCGCACCGACCTGATAGGTGCCGAACAGATCCTTGAGGTATGCGGGCACCGTCGCGAAGCCACCGCCGTAGAAGGAGATGATGATCCCGGCCAGCAGGATGAACAGGCCGGTCGAGGTGTCGCCGACCAGCGCCAGCATCAGGTAGCAGATGATCCCGATGCCGAGGTAGCCCATGTAGTTGCGCTTGCGGCCGATGTAGTCGGAGGTGGACGACCAGATGAAACGTCCGGCCATGTTCGTCATCGACAGCAGCCCGACGAAGCCTGCAGCGGCCGCCGGGGCGACGCTGGACTGACCGGCGGTGCGGAAGAAGTCCTGGATCATCGGCGCGGCCTGCTCGAGGATCCCGATGCCCGCCGTGACGTTGCAGAACAGCACGATCCACAACAGCCAGAACTGTGGCGTCTTGGTCGCGTTCTTTGCCGAGATGCTCTCGGTGGTGACGAGCTTCTTCTCCTTGACATCGGCGGGGTCGAAGCCCTCCGGCGCCCATCCCTCGGGTGGGACGCGAACCAGCCAGGCGCCGAACAGCATCACGACGAGGTAGACGATGCCGAGCGTCACGAACAGGCCGACGACAGCCGAACCGTCGGCGACCGAGGTGGCGTCGCTCGGGTCGAAGCCGTCGTCGAAGACGCCGAGCAGGCGGGAGGAGACCGGGCTGGCGATGAGCGCGCCGCCGCCGAAGCCCATGATCGCCATGCCGGTGGCGAGACCCGGCCGATCGGGGAACCACTTGATCAACGTGGACACCGGCGAGATGTAGCCGATGCCGAGCCCGATGCCGCCGATGACGCCATAGCCGAGGTAGAGCAGCCACAGCTGGCCGGTGGCGATGCCGACCGCACCGACCAGGAAGCCGGCCGACCAGCACAGCGCGGCGGCCACCATCGCGCGCCGGGGCCCACCCTCGTCGACCCAGGTGCCGAAGACGGCGGCCGAGATCCCGAGCATCACGATGGCGATCGAGAACACGAAACCGATCGCGGTGAGGCTGGTGTCGAAGTGCGCGACGAGCGACGTCTTGTACACGCTGGTCGCGTACGCCTGGCCGATGCACAGGTGGATGGCGAGCGCCGCGGGCGGGATCAGCCAGCGGCTGAACCCGGGTGGTGCGACGGTGCGTTCGCGCTCGAGCAGAGACATGCGGATGACCCCCGGGGAGTAAGCGTCTGGAACCCGGCCCACTGTGCCGCAGTGCCGTTGCAAAACAGTTGCATGAAAGCACCGCTTCGAGAGACGAATGGTCGAGCGAGCCGTGAGCTGTCCCCATCAGTGGCACAGTGGCGGGCATGGCCGAGGTCAAGTGCTCCATTGCCGTGTCCGCCGACGGATTCGTCACGGGCGAGCCCCAGAGCCGCGAGGCTCCGTTCGGACATGCCGGTGAACGGCTGCACGAGTGGATGTTCGCCGACCCGGTCGACCCGCTCGACGCACCCATCATCGACGAGATCGTCGACGGGTTCGGCGCCTTCGTGATGGGCCGCCGGATGTTCGACAGCGGCTCGGGTCCCTGGGACACCTCCTGGACCGGTTTCTGGGGCGACGACCCGCCGTACCACGGGCCGGTGTTCGTCCTGACCCACCACGAGCGCGAGCCACTGCCGATGGAAGGCGGCACCACGTTCGTCTTCGTCACCGACGGCATCGAGTCGGCGCTCGAGCAGGCCCAAGAGGCCGCCGGTGGCAAGGACGTCTCCGTGACAGGCGGTGCAGACACCGTGAACCAGTTCCTCGCCGCCGGACTGCTCGACGAGCTGCACCTGCACGTCGTGCCGATCACCCTCGGTCACGGCCAGCGGATCTTCGACGGCGTCGGCGAGCTGCGGCTGGAAGCCGTGTCGGTCGTCGCCTCACCCACGGTGACGCACGTGCGCTACCGCCCGCAGCGCTAATCCGCGGCCTCGAGCACCTCGCGGAACCTCGCGGCGAATGCCGGCGGGTCGCCGGCATAGCCGAACTCGCCGCCCATGAAGCCGCCGTGGTGGCTGGGGAACACCGTCGCCCGCTGGCCCAAGGCCTCTGCGGTCGCCACCGCTGTGCGTCCGGTGAACACGCCCTTCGACTCCGTACCGACGGCGACCACCACTCGGGTGGGTGCGGCGTTCAGGGCGTCGACGTCGGGACGGTAGTCCGTGATGGGGTTTGAGACGGCGGACAGCAGTGGGTCGTCGCGGGAGCCGTCGTCGTCGGTCGGCATGCCGAACTGTGCGGGATCCGGCGCTGGCTGGTCGGCGTACTCGTCGGTGAACTCGCCCTGCCAGGACGACATCGCGATGAACGCGGCCATCCCGGCCCCCCAGCCCTTCTGGTCGTAGACGGCCTGGAAGCCTCGTTGCGCAGCGCGTGCCTGCTCGGCATCGGGGAGCATGTCGATCAGCGGCGGTTCGTGCGCCACCAACGTGGTCACGTCATCGGGGTGGGCGGTGACGAGCGCGAATGCGGTGACCGCCCCGCCGCTGCTCGCGAACATCTCCACGGGCCCGGCGTCGAGCGCGGCGATGACGGCGTGGACGTCCTTGGCCTGAAGCTCGGGGTCGTTGTCGGTCCGGTCGTCGCTTCGGGTGCTGCGGCCGAGGCCGCGCGGGTCGTACGTGACAACGGTGCGGTCGTCGAAGTACGTGGCGAGGGTGCTGAACCCGCTGGCGTCCATGGGCTGGCCGATCATCATCAGCGGTGGGCGACTGTCGGCCGGCGGCAGCGGTCCGCGGATGTCGTAGGCCACGGTGGCTCCAGGTACGTCCAGCGTGCGGTGCTCGGGATCGTTCATGGTGTCTCCTCGTCGACTGGGGCGCCACCGAGGCCGATCTCGTTGCCGTCGGGGTCGCGATAGGTGATCTTGCGGACGCCGTTGTCGTAGGTCTCACGCTCGGCCGGCTCGATCCCGCGCTCGGTGATGCCCGCGATGCGATCGTCGAGGTCGCCGACGAAGATCGTCTGCAGGGCGTGGCCGGCGTGCTCGGGCCGCTCCTCGATGTAGACGAAACGGTGCTCGGCGAGCTCCCACACCGCCTCGACCTCGTTGGGGAAGAAGCTGGGCTCACCGCCCAGCAGCTGTTCGTACCACGGCTGCGCTGTCCGGAGGTCGCTCACGTAGATGCCCGCGAACAGGTCGAGGTCCATGCTCGCGAATCTAGTTGAAGGTGGGGTCCGAGTGAGCCTCAGTCGGCGAGGGTGCCGGCGGGGAGCTCGAACCAACGGAGATGGTCGAAGTCGTCGGTGAGGTGCTCGATCACGGAACAGTCGGGCGCGGTGGCGCTCGCCATGATCTGGCGGGCGGCGGTCATGTAGTCGGCGAGAACGGACACCGGAGCGGTGGTGTCGTGGTGTTCATAGGTCATGGCGCCGGTGTCGTCGTACGACACGTCTGCGAGACGCACCGGTGGCTCGACGGTGCCCCCTCGGTGGTGCCACAGGCCCGTTGCGGGCTCGAAGCGGTAGTCGCCGAGCAGCCGCCATCCCTCGCGGGCGACGAGGCGAACGGCCTCGACGATGTAGTCGAAGACCTCCTCGTCGATGAAGTAGTTGAAGTTCACCCGCACCCATCCGGGCTTGATGCCCTCGCATCCGGTGGCGATCTGGCGCTCGAACGCGTGGCTGCGGTCGATGTCGATGCCGAGCAACCGGTGGCCGTACGGGCCGGCGCAGGAGCAGCCGCCACGCGTCTGGATGCCGAAGAGGTCGTTGAGCAGGGCCACCACGAAGTTGTGGTGCAGGTAGTCGCCGCTGGGTGCACGGACGACGAACGACACGATCGAGAGGCGCCGTGCCTCGAGGTTGCCGAGGATCTCGATGGTCGGCTCCTCCCGCCATGCGGCCACGGCACGGCGTAGCAGGTCGCTCTCGTGCGCCTCGATCATCTCGACGCCGACCGCCTCCTTGAGCTGGAAGACCAACCCTGCCCGGATCGACTCGACGATGGCGGGAGTGCCACCCTCCTCGCGGTGCTCGGGTTCGGTGAGGTATCGGTGCTCGGTGGGGTTGACGTACATGACCGTCCCGCCACCGGGCACGTCCGGGACGCGGTTGGTGAGGAGCTCGCGGCGCACGACGAGGACACCGGGCGTCCCGGGGCCGCCGATGAACTTGTGCGGTGACAGGAAGATCGCGTCCTTGTACGCCAATGGGTCGACACCTGCGGGCGCCGTCATGTTGATCCCGACGTACGGCGCACAGGCGGCGAAGTCCCAGAACGACAGGGCGCCGTGGCTGTGCAGCAGGGTGGCGATGCCGAAGGTGTCGGAGACGATGCCGGTCACGTTGCTGGCGGCCGAGAACGATCCGATCTTGAGCGGCCGATCGGCGTACTGCTCGAGCTCGGTGACGAGCTGGGCCTGGTCGATGTGCCCGTCGGCGTCCTCGTGGATCGTGACCACGTCGGCGATCGACTCGCGCCAGGGCAGCTCGTTGGAGTGGTGCTCGAACGGTCCGGTGAAGACGACAGGGCGTTCAGCAGGCGGGATGCGCGACATCAGGTCGTAGCGGTCGTCGAGCCCGGCCGGGATCCGTAGCCCGAGGATGCCGATCAACCGGTCGATGGCGCCCGTGCTACCGGAGCCGGCGAAGATCACGGCGGTGGACTCGTCGCCGCGGACGTGGTGACGAATGAGTCGGCGGGCATCCTCGCGGAGCCGAGTGGTCTGGAGCCCGGTGCCACTGGCCTCGGTGTGGGTGTTGGCGTAGCGGGGGAGCACCTCGTGACGGATGAAGTCCTCGATGAACCCGAGACCTCGCCCCGAGGCCGTGTAGTCGGCGTACGTCACGCGGCGCGGCCCGTAGGGGCCAGGCATCACCTGGTCGTCCCCGATGACGGCCGCACGGATCCGTTCCAGCAGCGGCGAGCTCTCGGGGATGCTCATGCTGCCACTTTAGTTGGGGAATGGCGCAAAAAGGCCGGGTTTGCGGCAACCCGGGGTCAGGCCTGGTCGCGCAGGTAGCGGCCGAAGTGGGGGACGGTGAAGGCGATGCGGCCGCGCTCGCCGGAGTAGATGAGGCCCTTCTTCATCAACGTGTCCCGAGCGGGTGAGAGGGACTGCGGCTTGCGACCGAGCAGGTCGGCCACGGCCGCGGTGGGGACGGAGTCGGCGTCCTCGTGCTGCTCGGCGGCATCGGCCATGGCGCGCAGGTACTCGCGCTCGCCGGGCGTGGCTCGGTCGTAGCGGGAGCCGAAGAAGCCGACGGCCAGCTCGTTCTGGGCGGCCGGGGCTGCGACGGCGACGTCGTCGGCGGTGACGGGGCTGCGCGGGGCGAGCTCCCACACCTCCTTGCCGTACGCCTGGATGAAGTAGGGGTAGCCGCCGGTGGCGGTGAACATCGCGTCGAGTGCGTCGGCGGTGAACTCGGCGCCCTCCTCCTTCGCCGGTGCGGACAACGCGTGGTCGGCAGCGTCGCGGTCGAGCCGGTCGATGCGCTGGTAGCGGAACAGCCGCTCGCTGTACGACTTGCTGGCCGAGAGCACCGCCGGCAGGTGGGGCAGGCCGGCGCCCACGACGATGACCGGCAGCGACGCCTGGCTGATCTCGTGGCACGCCGCGCACAGCGCGGAGACGTCGTCGGGCCCGAGGTCCTGCATCTCGTCGATGAACACCGCGACACCCTTGCCGAGGTCGGATCCCAGTCCGCCCACGTCACTCAACAGCTCGACCAGGTCGATTTCGATGTCGCCGGAGTCGGCGCGGCCCCGGACGGCGGGTACGTCGATGCCCGGGTTCCAGCGCTCGCGCAGCTTGGCGTCCGGGCCGGCGTCGCGCTGGGCGAACGACTTGATGACGCCGAGCACGTGGTCCACGTCGTCGGAGTGCGGATGGCCCAGCTCGCGGACGGCGGTGTGCAGGGCCGAGCTGAGCGGGCGGCGCAGCGGCTGGTCGGGCCGTGCCTCGAGCTTGCCGGTGCCCCAGCCGGCACGCACCGCCGACGACCGGAGCGCGTTGAGCAGCACCGTCTTTCCGACGCCGCGCAGGCCGGTGAGGATCAGGGAGCGCTCGGGCCGTCCGTTCGCGACGCGCTCGAGCACGACCTCGAAGGCGCCGAGCTCATGGTCGCGTCCGGCCAGCTCGGGTGGGCGCTGACCGGCGCCGGGGGCGTAGGGGTTGCGAATCGGGTCCACGATCGCAGCGTATGGGCCTGTCTAGCCGATTCCCGATATTTCGCGATACACGCCAATCGTGTCGCGGCTGATTGAATTGGCGACAGCGACATCGGATCCCAAGGGGGAGCATGCTCCGGGTGCAGAGGAGAACCACGGACGTCGTCGGGCGCATTCGTGAGTGACGTCGACCTAGCTTGAGCGGAACACCGAGGTCCTCGACGTCGGACGCACCGAGCGGCTCGCCACGCCCCGGCAAGCCAAAGCGGTCCGGCTCCGACAGCACGGCGTGTGCGCCTCGCCCGGGTGCAAACACCCGATCAGCCACAACTGCCACACGCTCGTCCACGCCGGGCGACTCGACCTCGCCCGCGGGTCGCCTCACCACCCCCGCGCCGCCTGAAGCTACGGCTTGTACCTGAGCATCGCCTCGGTGACGAGGTCCGGGTCACGCCCCACGACGCCCATTCCCTCTAGGCGCGATCGTGTGGTGGTGGGGTCATGTGGGCCGCATGGCCCAGCGGATCGCGGCGGTGATGACCACGCCGCTGGCGCGGACGGCGGTGGCCTCGGTGACCGGGAGGTAGGGGAGCCGGAGCGCGCGGCGCGACCAGCGCGGCATCAGCCCGATCGCGGCGGCCGAGAGCATCGAGTACGGCAGCCGGATCGCGAGCGGCACCGGCGGGTGGACGAGGATGAAACGTGCCGCCTGTCGGGCGGCCGGCGTCGACTCCAGCTCGGGGCGATAGGCGGACATGACGGCGTCGAGCTCGGCCACGGACTCCGGCAGGTCGGTGGCGCCCAGCTGCCGCGCGATGACGGCCGACTGCGCGATGTACTCGTCGCGTTCGGCAGCGTCGAGTGGATGGGCGCCGTAGCGGTCGTGGGCGCGCAGGAAGCTGTCGATCTCGGCCACGTGCACCCAGCGCAGCAGGTGCGGGTCCGATGCGGCGTAGGGACGGCCGTCGGGTGCGGTGCCCGTGACCCGTCGGTGGACGGCCCGCACGACGCGTACTGCCTGGTCGGCATCCTCGATCGTGCCGAACGTCGTCTCTGCGAGGAACGTGCTCGTGCGTTGCAGGCGGCCCCACGGGTCGCCCTTGTAGCCGGAGTGCTGGTCGACGGCGGCCATCGCCAGCGGGTGCAACGACTGCAGCAGCAGTGCTCGGATGCCGCCGACGAACATCGAGGCGTCACCGTGGACCGCGCAGATCGCGTCCTCGTGGGTGAACCGCCGGGCGCCGACGGCGTGGTGGATGCGGTCGCGGCGCGTCGGGCCCTCGTCACCGGCGATGCGCGCGAAGATGACCGCGCCCATCCGCCGGCGGACGGCCTCGAGGGTGCTCACACGGACATTGTGACCCGCTCAGCCGCCGAGCTGGGAGAGCTGACGCTTGAGGATGACGAGCCGCGGGTCGAGGCGCATCAGGCGCACCTTGGTCCAAGCGTGCAGCATGCCGGTCATGAGGTCGCACGTCTCCCACAGCAGGACGCGTCGCGTCGACACGGTGCCGTGTTCCTGGTAGGCGCGCATGAACGTGTCACACAGGTCGTCGAGGAGCGCCAGGTTCGCTTCGAGCGGCTCACCCGAGAGCGGCTCACCCTTGAACGTCAGGGTGCTGATGCCGATGTCGCGCAGCTTGGCGCGGAAGCGGCCGAGGTCGAGCGCGGGCTCGGCCATGGCGGCCCCGTCGAAGTCGATGAAGCCGATGTCCCCGTCGTGAAGGAGCACCTGCGCCGGGCGGAAGTCGTGGTGGGCCGGGACGTGCGCCTCGGCCGGTTCGCGCCGTGCCGCGTCGGCGAGGGTCTCCAGCAGGGCCGCGCCCGACCCCGCGAGGGACGGCACGGTGAGGGCCAGCCGGTCGATGACGTCCTGCACCTCGTCGAGCTCGTCCTCGAACGTCGCGACGCGCTCGTACACGGCGCCGGAGGCATGGATGGCCGCCAACGCACGGCCGGTCTTGGCGAGCTCCGCACGCAGGGAGTCGAGCATCTCCGGGTCGTTCTCACGGATGGCGTTGCGGGCCAGCTCCTTCAGCGTCATCGCCTCCGGGATCGGACCCTGGACGAGGATCTTCTCCTCCTCGTCGAAAGCCACCGGCTCGGCAAGCAGCACGATGCCGCGCCACGCTTCCGGCCGGTCCCACAGCTCACGCATCGCCAGCCAGGCGGTGGAGCCCTTGTCACCCTGGTGCGTCTTCAGGACGACCGGGGAGGGGCCGGACGTACCGTCGGTGTACGTCACCGGCACCACGGTGGTGCAGCGGCTGCCGGCCTTGTATCGGACGACATTGCACTCGACCGAGTCGATCGTGGCGTCGGTGTAGCCGGCCGCGCGGATACGCGGCTCGAGGAACCGGGCGGCGAGCTCCGGGTCGGTGAGGGTCGACAGGGCCGGGAGGGCCTCGTCGGTCTCCTCCTCCCGCAGCTCGAGCCGAACGTCGGGCAGCCAGCAGGTCCAGTCATCGTGAACTGAGGACGTGACCGACTCCGGCGGCGTCTGGTCGGGCGCCCACAGGCGTCCGATGAGCACCACCGGCTCGGGCTCGCCACCGTCTCGGGCGACTGTGAGCTCGTAGCGGGCGATCCACTCGTGCTCCTTGGCGCGCAGGCGCTTCGGGTCACAGGTCAGCAGCTTCACGCTGCCGTCCAGGAGCGGCGCAGCGTGCTGCTCCAGGCTGGCGCCGACCCGGCTGCCGTACATGCCGGCCGCCAGCCATGCGGGCAGGATCTCGAACTCGGTCAGTGAATCGAGGACGCGGTCGTCGTCGAACTGGGTCGTCACGGTCACGGATGTCTGCTTTCTGGTCGGGTGGGAGTCATCGCGACCACGGCCGGTCGTCGATGTGGACGGAGTCGAGCAACGTCAGAGCGACTCCGAGGCGCTGGTCCTTGGCCTGCCGGCACGCATGCACGGCGGTCCGGGTCAGGCTCAGCGCCCGGTAGAAGCCGACCCGCTCGGCGACGTCGTCGGCTGCTATTGCCGGGGCCGTCTCTCGGTAGCCCTCCACGAACGCCTCGCTCAGGTCGTCGACGAGGGCACGGACGTCGTGCCCACCCAGCTTCGTCGCGAGGACGTCGAGGTGGGCCAGGTAACGACCCAGGTCGAGGGCGGGGTCGGCCCAGCACAGGGTGTCGAGATCGACCACGCCGGGCTTGCCCTTGTCGAGGAGCACCTGTGACGGCGTGAAGTCGCCGTGCGACAGCACCAGGCTCGGCACCTCGGGGGCGTTCCAGAACAGGCCGTCGACGCGTCCGCGCAGCTCGTCGGCCACCTCGGGCCACACCGAGGCGACGATGTCGAGCTCGCGGCGCAGCTCGTTGAGGTCGTCGGACATCGAGTGCACCGCGGCCGGTGCCGTCGTCGTGTGGAGCGCGGCCAGCGCCGTGCCCGACGTCCGCACGGCGTCGCGCAGCGAGTTGATGCGGGTCCGGCGCTTGCGGGTGGTCTCGTCCGGATTCTCGACCAGGATGGACTTCATCATCGCCGGGACGAGGGCGACGCCCGGCAGCGCCTCGGTGATGAGCAGTCGCAGGGACGCCGAGTACACGACCGGCTTCGGGAACCGCACCGGCAGGTCGAGCAGCAGTCCGTCGGGGCCGCGGTGGAGCGCCAGCAGGTTGCGGGCGACGGTATCGCCGCTGTCGTCGCCGTAGACCTTGCCGTAGAGCTCGGTGCCAGCATCGTCGGGGCCGTTGAAGTGGTAGCGCAGCGTGCAGGCACCCTTGCGCGGGTGACGAACGGTCTCGGCGAGACGCAGCTGGTCGATGCCCGCGAACTTCACCAGGTTGTTGACCACGACCGGGTTCGTGGCCGGGATCAGGGTGGGCAGGGCCGGGTCGACCGGGAACGGGTGCAGCGCCAGGCCTGAACCGGCGGCGACGGCCGACGTCGCCTGCCACGGTCCGGTCACGTCGGACCTCATCTCGGTCATCCGGGTCACGCGGTCCTGGACGTACTCGGCGGCCTGCTCGTCGTTGGGATGGACCCGCCCGCGCACGGTGTGCTCGTCGTCGCCGTTCGCCAGCCGGAGGCGGTAGCTCAGCGAGCAGGTGCCGTCGGCGTTCAGCCAGACCTTGCCGACCTCGACGCCGGTCACCGCCGAACTGGCCTCGAGGAGCTGTCGCTCGACGTGTTCGGCGACGAACGACTCGTCCAACGCCTTGGCGAGCCCGGGCAGTCGCTTGTGCATGGCGTCGACGAGTGCCGGGTGCGTCGCCGATGCAGCGGAAACCGCGGCCGTGCCCGCCTCGATCGGTGACCGGTTCCTCGACCGGACCAGGGCGGCGTGCTTGCGAGAGGTGAGCACCCCGACGACCGGTTCGTCCTTCACTCCGTCGTGAGGGCCTGGGGTTGACTCCAAGATCCGCCCGCCGGCGACGGTGAGGATCCGGTCGGAGCGCTGGATCAGGCCGGAGTCGTGGGAGATGACGATCGTGGTCTTGCCCTGCATGAGCAGCCCGAGCGCGTCGACGACGATCTCCGCCGACTCGGTGTCGAGTCCTGTGGTCGGCTCGTCGAGGATCAGCAGCGGAGCGCGACGGATGAAGGCGCGGGCGATCGCGAGCCGCTGCCGCTGGCCGCCGGACAGCGTCGACCCCCGCTCGCCGAGGTTGGTGGCGTAGCCGTCGGGCAGGTCCATGATGAACTCGTGCGCGTTGGCCTGCCTGGCCGCGATCTCGATGTCCTCCTGGGTGGGGTTCTCGATGCCGTAGCCGATGTTCTCGGCCACGCTGCCCGCCAGCAGGATCGTGTCTTGCAGCACCAGGCTGACCTGGCTGCGCAGTGATGCGAGGGTCATGGTGCGGATCGGGATCCCGTCGATGAGGACCTCGCCGGAGTCGGGATCGTAGAGCCGCGGGATCAGCTGGGCGACGGTGCTCTTGCCGGCGCCGCTGGGCCCGACGAGCGAGACCACTTCACCGGGTGCGACCTCGAAGTCGACATCCTCCAGCACGGTGGGACGGTTCTCGGCGGTGGTGCCGTCGGCGTGCTCGGCCGGGTACGTGAAGCCGACGTTGCGGAATGTGAGCCGGCCCAGCAGCTCCGGCGCGGGGACCGCTTCGGGTTCGTCCTGCACCATGACCTGACGGTCCAGCAGGTCGTCGATGCGCTCGACGCTCGCGTAGACCTTGCCGATCTTGTACCACTCGCTGACGATCTTGCGGGCCGGCTTGAACATGTTCTGCAGCAGCAGGATGAACAGCACCAGGGTGCCGATGGTGATCGCGTTGCTGTCGACCAGCCACACACCCAGCCAGACGACGGCGGAGATCGCCAGTGCTTCGACGAGGGCGATCACGAAGCTGAACTGGGCCTGGATGTTGGACGCGTCGACTGACGCGTGCATGCTCTTCGCGGTCTGGCGGGAGAAGCGGTTGAGGTCGACGGATCCACGGCCGTAGCTCTGGACCAACCGGATCGAGGTGAGCATCTCCTGTGCGGTCGAGGCCAGCTCGCCTTCACGACTGCGCTGGGTCTTGGACGCCACCTTGATCCGCAGCGAGAACGAGCGCGACACGAAGGCGAGCAGCGGCACGACGACCAGCGCAACCAGGGCCACCCGCCACGACTGGAACAGCAGGACAGTGAAGCTGCCGACCAGCACCAGCAGGCTGCCGACGATGTTGCTGACCGACTTGACCACGAATTCCTCGACGACCAGCACGTCGCCGGTGACCCGGGTCAGAACGTCGCCGGTGCGCTTCGAGTCGTGGTAGGCCAGCGGCAGCCTCTGCAGGTGGGAGTACATCGCGGTGCGGATGCGGTAGCCCAGCGACCGTCCTCCCCGGGCCATGCAGATCTCGGTGAGCGAGTCGGCGGCGCTGTTGATCGCGGCGATGAGCACCACCGCGAGGGTCAGTACCAGGATCGTCTCCCAGCGCAATGACGGCAGGATGGCCGGGCCGCCCATCTCCCGCAGGGTCGGCTTCTCGCCGTTGAGGAAGTCGATCAGCCAGGCGATCGGGATGGGTTCGATCACCGAGGTCGCGGCCTCGAAGACGAGCAGGGTCATTCCGGCGATGTAGATCCTCGAGCTGCCCTTGAACCGCCTGAACAGGCGGATGGCGCGGCGCATGTCGCCGCGCAACGTCGTCCCGCGCCGCGACTCCTTCTTGTCTTCCATGGTCGATGTCATGCCGCTTCCGCCAGTCTGTCGAGGCACCGGTCCGCCTCGTCGAACAGTGCCGATGCGACGGGCGACCGGGGCGCCCGTGCGAATGCTCGTAGTCCCTTGCGCTCGAGCGCGACCGCCTCGTGCCAGCGGATCCTGGGCCGGCGCGACTCCTCGCCGGATGCGCTGAGATAGGCCGCAAGGAAGTGCTCGGCGAGCTCGGGAAGCCGGTCCGTGAGCTCCATCGGACGCCCGGCCAGCACGTGGCGGACTGCGTGCTGACGCAACGTCGCCATGAACGTGCCGACGTCGGCGGCCTGGTCGGAGATCCCGACGTGATCGAGGTCGAGCAGATGGACGACGGGAGGCGCCAACAGGAACTGGCTGGGCTTGCAGTCGCCGTGCACCGGTCCGACGTGAGCGGCCGGCAGGTGGTCACCGACGACGACGAGTCGGGTGGCGAGTCGCGCTGCCTGGTTGCCGACGCGCGGATCCACGGTGGCGATGCCGCCGGCGCGAGTACCGAAGCGCTGCAGCTCGCGCTCGACCGAGCGCTCCCGGCGCAGCGTCGGACGCGACTGGTGGAGCTCGGCGACGGCGCGGGCGGCCAGGGCGACCGCCTCGTTGGCGTCGCTCGGGCACATCCGCGGGTTGCCGACCAGCGCGTCCAGGGGCACGCCGTGCACCGGGTGCTGGGCCACCCACCCGAGGTCGTCGAGGTGAGCGGCGGTCGGTGCGAAGCGGAGGGCGGTGGCGCCGGCGGTTGCATCGGCCAGGGCCACCGACTCCTCGGCGACCGCCGCGGCCTTGCTGCGGTCGTGGTAGGCCTTCGCCACCAGCGAGGTGCCGCCGCCGAGGCTCAGGCGGACGGTGGCACGCTTGCCGGGGCGATAGCGCAGCAGCTCGACGCGGGCCCATGCCGACGCGCCGAGGAGGGGACCGGCGGTGGCCGGGTCCATGAGCTGCGGAAGTGTTGGCAGGTCGGGGTCGTCGGGGAACGGGCTCAGCCGGACCCCGGAGTCGACCAGGTCACCGCGCACGAGACGGTCACCGAGCGCGTAGAGGATGACGGCGCGGACGCCGGGCTCGTACTTGGCGTCCAGGACGTGGCAGGTGGCATGCCGCGCGCCCGTGGCGGCCGCGAGCTCGGGTCCCATCCGCCGGGGGTCGAGTGCTTCGAGGAAGCGGTCGAGGTGCGTGATCGCGCTCTCCGCCAGGATCGTGCTCACCGCGCCACCTCCAGCTCATTGCTCGATCGGCTCACGGAGGATCGGACTCCGGAAGAATAGATGGCTTCCAGCCGCCGCGCGGCCGTTTCGACATCGAAGTCCGACTCGACCTTGCTCCGGCCGGCCGCGCCCAGCCGGGTGCGCAGCTGCGGGTCGTCGAGGAGACGGCCGATCGAGTGGGCGATCGAGCTGATGTCCTCGGGCGCACCGAGCAGACCGTTCACGTCGTGCTCGACGAGCTCGGCAATGCCCCCGGCCGTCGTCGTGACCACCGGCAGTCCGCAGGCCATCGCCTCGACGAGGACGTTCGGGATGCCGTCGCGGTCCCCGTCGTCGGTGGTGGTGGGGGTCAGGACGAACGCGTCGGCGTCGGCGAGGGCCGCGACGATCTCGTCGCTGTCGCGGGCCCCCATGAACTCGACCCGTTCGGCGAGGCCGAGGTTGTCGCGCAGACGGACGAGCTCGTCGTGCAGCGGCCCGTCGCCGTAGATCCTGCAAGTGAAGTGCTCCGGACGGTGCGCCAGCGCCCGGAGCAAGTCGTCGAACCCCTTCTTCTCCACCAGCCGCCCGATGGACACCAGGACGGGGACGTGGTCAGGGGTGTGGGTGGTGGGAGAGAACCGGCGGAGGTCGACACCATGGTGGATGACCTCAATCGGGACCTCCGAACCGTCCGGAAGAGTGGACCGGATGTAGTCGGCGTTGGTCTCGCAGCACGTGACCAGCGTGGTGGCGCGTTCGGCCCGGGCGGCGAGGCTTCGCGCCGGGATTTGGAGCAGGTCGCGCGCGTGCCCGGTGAAGCTGAAGGGGAGGCCGGTCAGCATCGCCGTCAGCATCCCGACCAGCGCGGGGTCGTGGGCGAAGTGGGCGTGCACGTGCACCGGTTCGTCACCGGAGCGCCGAAGGTCCTCGATGCTCGCTGCCACCCGGACGGCGTGGGTCAGGCACTCCATCGTCGAGCAATCGCCATAGCCGGTCGCCAGTCCCGGTCGGCGCACGCACAGCCACAGCGCGGACAGGTAGCGGCGCGGGGACGCGGCGAACGCCGCAGCGTGGGCGCGCAGCGGGCTGACCGGCTCGTCCAGGTAGGTGACCCGAGCCTGCACGTAGGCCACCTGCGGCTGCACGACGGTCTCGCCCGAATGCACGAGGCTGACGATGTCGAGCCGCAGCCCGCGACGCTCGAGGGCCAGCACCTCGTTGACGATGAAGGTCTGCGACAGTCGCGGCCAGCTGCGCACCAGGTAGATCACGCGTTCGCTCATGCCGAGCCCTGTCCCACCGCAACCAGCCCTGACGCGGCGAGCCCTGACGGGGTCAGCCACGCGGCGCCACGGGTGAGCGCGGCGTCCACCGCCTCCATCCGGCGAGCGATGGAGAGGCCGCGGTACGGGCCGCTCCCCGCCGCAGCCTGCTTGGCGATCTTCAGGGAGGTGTACGCGCAGTACGCCGCGTAGCTGCCCCGGTCGGTCCAGCCGGTTGCGGCCGCGTACTCGTCAAGGAACACCTTGGTGAGGTAGTGCACGGCCCCGAGCTCGAAGAGGTACGTGCAGAAGTGCGCGACGTCGAACGTCGGGTCGCCCATCCGGGCCTCGTCGAGGTCGATGACGCAGGTGTGGTCGTCACCGAGGAGCACGTGACCGGCATGGAAGTCCTTGTGGATCGGCACGGTTCCGGTGTGCCGACCGGCCTGCGCAGCTTCCGCCCAGCGCGACGCGAGGTCCGTTGCTGCAGCCGCGGCCGGCGGGTGCACCAGCGCGATCAGCTCGGCCCACTGGCCGGTGCTCTCGACCTCCCGCTCCTGGGAGAATTCACGCGGCAGCCGCAGCTCGGACATGTGCAGCCGAGCGAGCCAACCGGCGGCCCGTCGAACGCCCGCCGCGTTCAGCGACGAGTCGAGCCGCTTGCCCTGGTCCTCGCGGTAGAAGAGCAGCCGATGCTCGCTCGCCAGGCCGATGGGACTCGGCACGCGGAATGGTCCGTCGCCGAACGGGCCGTCGGACAGCAGCTGCAGGTGGAGGTACGACAGCCGCGCCGGTCGTGCCTGGGCGAACTGCTTGCCGATCACCGACTGGGGCGTGCCGTTGTCCAGGCCGCGGACCGCGTATCGGATGACGCTGCGCCGGCCCGGAGCCGCGGCAACCGGCTCGGCCGACTCGACCTCGACGTCGCGTGCCATGGCGTGTCCGAGCAGGACGGAGACCGGCCGGACATCGAGCAGGTCCACGCCCTTGTTCGGCGCCGTGGGCACCGGGACGAGTGCCTCTGCGGCGTCGGCCAGCGCACCGATCAGTGGCCAGGAGCGCACTTCCAACCGGCGGTAGCGGCGAACGGCTACCTGAACGATCCCGGCCGCCTGCCACCAGCGCAGCGCGTCGGGGCGGATGCTTCCGGCCGACTCCTGGTAGGCCTCCAGGAGCTCTCGCTCGGCGGCGTCAAGCGTCGGGAGGTGATGCGGCTGGCGCACGCCCTGCCAAGTCAGGTGGGCCAACACGCCGCCAAGGTCTCGTTCTGGCTCGCTGCCTGCGACGCCGTCGATGTCGAGCAGCACGGGTCGACCGTCAGGGGTGACGACCACCTGACCGGCTCGGAACGAGCCGTGCCCGAGCACGTGACGTCCCGTTGCGGGCATGGTCGCCGCGAGGGTGTCGATCACCGCTCCCAGCCGGGCGCCCATGGCTGCGTCGGCGTGCTGGACAGCGCCCAGGGCATCGGCCAGGGCGGTGACCTGCTGACCGGCCGACCACGTGGACGAGGATGTCGGCTCCAGGGCGTGGAACCTTGCGAGCAGCTCGCCCAGCTCGCGGCCGAGCTGGGCACGATCGTCCGCTGGGACATCGCCGTCGCCGAGTACCGACGAGGCCGATCGTCCATCGACGGACCGGCCGACGACGACCTGCAGGTCGGGCCACCAGGCGACCATCTCGGCCACCGGGGCGGGCTGGTCAGCCCGGGCATCCAGACCGGCGTGCAAGCCCTCAACCCGCCGATAGCTCTCCGGTTGCAGCGCCTTGGCGAACAGCGTCGACGTTCCGGTGGGGCCGGTCACGTCGTACCGAAGCACGCCGCGCGATCCCGGCCGGTATCGCACCGGCGCTATCGACACCCGGACCGGTCCACCCAGCACGGGCTCGAGGCGACGGCCCACCTCGACCGGGTCTGCAGCGGTCGCGAGCGACGGCAGCTTCGGGTCGTCGAGCCAGTCGAACCGCGTCCAGTGGTCGCCGTCCACGTGCGCGGCGAAGAAGGAACGGTTGTCGAGGAAGGCCAGTCGGCACCCCTGCCCAGGCGTCCACCGGACGTCGTGCAGCGGCCACGTGCCGTTGGGGGAACAGGCCGCCAGCGCGCGCGGTAGAGCGGCGAGTGACGAATCGAGCTCGGCCAGCCTGCTGGCCGTCGCGGCGTCCATGGACAGGCTCATGATCCCTCCCGCACCAGGACGGGGACCGCCGCGGCGACCCTCGCCCGCACGTCGATCTCCCAGTTCGGGTCGTGCACGGCGCACCGTCGCGCCGCGAGCTTGAGCTGGAACAAGGAGGCGAGGAGCTCGGCCCGTTCCCAGCGCGCAGGGTCGCACTCGCCGTATCCGTCGCGGAAGGCCGACACGAGGGCAAGGACCCGGCCTTCGTCGGCTCCGGACCACCACCGGAGGTCGGCGACGAACTTCCCGAGGTCGAGGGCCGGGTCGGCCGGACCGCTGCGGTCCAGGTCGAGAAGCCGGATCTGGGGGTGACCGCCGCTTCCGGCGGAGTCGCCGAGGGTGAGCACGTTGTCGGCCTTGAGGTCTCCGTGATTGAACGTGGGCGCCTCGGTGGGGATCAGGTCGAGCGCTGCGGTGAGCTCGTCGACGAGTGCGCGGTAGTCGGACCCGACCGTGGGGAGCAGCGTCTCGATGTGTTGGCCGGCACGGAGGGTCGCCGCGATCTCGTCGCGAGCGTCGCGCGAGCCCGCGCCCGCACTCGTCGACGGCACGTCATCCGGGGGGATGTCGTGGAGCGTTCGCACCGCCCGACCGAGGAGACGCACGCGGCTCGTCTCGAACCGCTGCCACAGCGGCGCCCCTGCGGCGCTGCGCCACACGGCAGCACGATCGTTGGCGGAGAATCCGAGCGGCTCGACCAGCCCCGCGCCCGGGCACCGGTCCGCCACCCGATCTCGGAGCGCCGCGGCGATCGGTACCGAACGCACACCGGAGTCGTCCCGGTCCATCTTGATGTAGACGGCGCGGTGGCCGGGCTGCGACATCCACAGGACGTGCCGCTGACCGGGCCGGTAGCGAACGGTGTGGATGCGCGGGTCCGTGAAGGTGTCCGTGGGTCGCTGCCTCATCGCCTCGAGCACGTCGGTGAGGTGTGCGGGATCGTGCAGTCCGGCCAGCTGGGGCATCGCCGGGTCGTGCGGCGACACCAGCACCTCGGCTGATCCGTTCGTCCAGATGACGGCAACGGGTTGGGCGTCCACGCCCCGCCGTGAGAGCTCGTAGTACGCACTGAGCTTGCGGCCCGGCTTGTACTTCGTGCGAACCAGGCGCAGGCTCGAGCCGTCCCAGTCGGGGACCTGTTTGGTGAGCAGCTCGCGGACGCCATGATCGAGCGGATCGACGGCGAGTCGGCGCAACGCCTCGACGCCCCGGGTTCCGGCCAGCGTCTCGTCGAGCAGTCCCGGTGGCGACGGATCGCGGCTGGTCGACCGGGCCACGTCAGCCCCCGCCGGAGGCCGGCACGATGGCGTACTCGACCTGCTCGTGAAGGAGCTCGGCGGCGCGAAGGCGTCCGCTGAGGTCAGGGGTTCCGACCGGCTGGAGCGGCGTCGTCAGCGCGTCGACCATGCTGGTGGCGAGAGCCGGGGCGGACAGCTCCTCCGGTGGCAGCCATCGCAGCCACTCGCGCTCGGCGAACCGGCTGACCCGCATCGTCTGCTCGGCGCTCGGTCCGGCACGCGGCACGAGGAGTGCCGGCCTGCCGACGCTGAGGACTTCGGCGGTGGTGTTGTAGCCGCCCATCGCCACGATCAGGTCCGCCGCCGCCATATGCCCCAAGGAGTCCTGGACGCTCGGAACCACATGCACCGGCAGTCCACTGGCGCGCTGGCGCAGGTCTTCCTGATGCGTCGCGGGAAGGAACGGACCGGTGACGATCACGAGCTGGCAGTTCCGCTCGCGTTGCAGCGCCGGCATGGCGTCCAGCAACGTGTCGAACAGCGGGTAGGCGTCTGCTCCGCCTCCGGCCATGGCCACGATCAGCTCGGCATCGTCGTCGCCGAGGTACTGCCGGCGGATCGGCTCGGTCGGCCCCGCCGACGGCGGCGAGCAGACGTAGCCGCAGTAGCTCAGTCGGCGGCTGATGTCCGGTTCCCACGCATAGTGCGAAGCCACGTCGAAGACGTCCTGGGAGCCATACACGAAGACGTCGTCGAAGTGCTGTCGGAGAACCTCGAACGCCCCCTCGAGGTGCCAGCGCCGGCGAACCGTCTCGGGTGCGTCGAGGATGTCGCGCAGACCCAGCACCGTGCGGACCGGGCGCGTGTCGAACGCCTCCAGGGTGGGGACGAGCTCGCCCATCGCGCCGTGTGGCATGTGGTCGACCAGCAGCACGTCGGGCTCGAACGCCAGCGCGGTGGTCTTGATGATCTCGGCCCGCATCGACAGCACGTCGTTGAAGTGCAGCGACTCGAGCCGCACCGGCGACCAGTTGCCCGGGCTCACCTTGCGGATCGACGGCAGCTTGACGAAGTCGTGGCCCGGAGCCGCGGTGAAGAACTGTCCGATGGGGGAGTCGCTGATGGTGACGACGCTCGCGTCCGGTCGCGCGGCGAGGTACTCCGCCGCCAGGAGCGTGGTCCGCCGAAGGTGCCCGAGCCCGAGTCCGTCCTGGGAGTAGATCAGGAGGCGGGGGCTGTCGGTCGTCATGCCGGCACCCGAGCCATGCTCTGGGACTGCACCCGGATGGCGCGATGCCAGTCGAGCTGGCGTTGCAGACCGGTGCGCAGGTCGACCGTCGGTCTCCAGCCGAGCTGTTCGCGGGCGGCGTCGATGTCACCCTCGGTGCGCGGTACGTCGCCGCGCCGTTCCCCGGCGGTGTCGAGCCTGGCCTCGGAACCGACCAGTGCCTCGAGATGACCGACGAGCGTGTTCACCGACGTCGGGTGGTTGCTGGCGACGTCGAGCACGGCACCCGGTGGCAGGTCGGCGAACAGCGCCTGCACCGTGGCCTCGACGATGTCGTCGACGAAGGTGAAGTCGCGGACCTGGAGACCGTCGCCGAAGACGGTCAGTCGGCGACCGTCGAGGAGTGACTCGATGAAGCGGTGCGCGGCCATGTCCGGACGCTGCCGGGGACCGTACACAGAGAAGTAGCGAAGCGACACGGCCGACAGTCCGGTGCCGGCGTAGGCACCGACGAGAGTCTCGGCGGCCAGCTTGGTGACGCCATAGGGGCTGGCGGGGCGCGGCTCGCCGTTCGCCTTCAGCACGTCTGCGCCGGTGCCGTACACCGACGAGCTGGACGCGTAGACCAGGCGGGAGACGCCGCGAGCGGACGCCGCCTCGAGCAGTCGCTGCGTCGCGAGGACGTTGCGGTCGACGTAACGGTCGAAGTCGGGGCCCCACGAGGTCGTGACACCGGGCTCCCCGGCGAGATGTGCCACCACGTCGACACCGTCGAGCGCCTCGTCGAGACGGGCGTTGAGCAGGTCACCTTCGATCACTTCGAAGGCGGGATCGTCGAGCAGGCCGTCGATGTTGTCGCGCTTGCGATTCGGGTCGTAGAACGTGGTGAAGGCGTCGAGTCCCCGTACGTCGCAACCTCGGGCGACCAGCGACTCGCAGAGGTGACTTCCGATGAATCCTGCTGCGCCGGTGACGAGAACTTGTGTCATGCGGATCCCTCGTGAACACGTCGGGGAGTTTGGGAAAACTCTCAGGAAACATGCTGAGAACTGCTTTCAGAATTCTCAGAACGCTAGCGCAGTTCGTGGCCCCCGTCATGACACAGGGGAGTCAATCGCGCATGGTCCCAATGAGCCAGACAAACCGGTGACCTGCGGGTTCTTCCAAGCAGCGGAGCAGCGCGCTCAAGGAAGTGGGAGCAGGACGCGCAACCGTGCACCGCCGGAGGGCGAATCGGCGACCTCGATCTCGCCGTCGTGAATGCGCACGATCTCAGAAACGATAGCCAGGCCGAGACCAGTGCCACCCGTGCCGCGCTCCCGCGACCCGTCGACGCGGACGAAGCGTTGGAGCACGTCCTCGCGCTGGTCTGGAGGGATCCCCGGCCCGTCGTCGTCCACGGTGAGGATCGCGTTCTTGGCGTTGGCGTGCAGGGAGACGTCGATCGACGAGCCCGCATACCGTTCGGCATTCTCCAGCAGGTTCGTCACGACGTGCTCGAGCAGAGCCTGCTGCCCGAGCACCTGCACCGGCTCGACCTCACTGGTGGTGATGGGGATCACCGTCGGTCCGGCCGTCGAGACGGCTTCTCGAATGATGTCGTCGAGGTCGACCGGCACGCGGGCAGCACTGATCGTTCCGGCGTCGCTGCGTGCCAGCAGGAGCAGGTGGTCGACGAGCCGGCCCATCCGCGTGGTCTCGTGGAGCAGGTCCCGGAACACGCCCTTGTCGGTGGGACCATCCGCGTTCAGCACGGTCTCCAGGCGAGCTTGCAGGCTGGCGATGGGGCTGCGAAGCTCGTGCGCCGCGTCGGCGACGAACGACTCCTGCCGTTTGGCGCTTGCTTCCAGACGTCCGAGCATCGCGTTGATCGTGCGCGCGAGGTCGGAGATCTCGTCTCGCCCCACCGGCTCGGGAACGCGTCGATGGAGCTCGCTGCCGGTGATGGCGTCAGCGCGGGTCTGGATGGCGGAGACCGGCGCGAGCGTCCGCCCGATGACCACCCAGAGGACCCCGCTCAGCGTGACCACCAGCGCGACGAGACCGAGGCCTCCGACCTTGGCCGCGATGGAGACGGCATCGTCCACGTCCTCGACGTCGACGGCGACAAAGACGGTCACGTCGCCATAGGGGCTCTCGGTGCCGAGGGCGATGACCCGGTAGGGCCCGTCCCCGTCGAACGGCAGTTGTTCACGGTCAGCCCTGCTGACGTCTCCTGGTTGCTGCTCTGCCAGGGGGAAGACCATCTGCCCCAGGGCGTTGGGAGTGCCACTGATGACCACGCCTTCGCGGACGACCTGGATGGCGGAGGCGATCTCTTCGGTCTCCGCCAGCTCCCGCGGCAACGTGCCCTGCTCGGCCAGTCTGGCGACGTTGATGGCCGTGTCCTCGCCGGCGTCGTCGGCGGTGTCGATCAGCTCGGCGCGGAGGAGAGCGAGGAGCAGAATTCCTCCGGTGGCCAGGACGACGATGATCGCTGCGGAGGCGATGAGCAGCATCCGGGTCCGCAACGAGATGCGCTGGTACCAGCTGGAAGTGGTCGCGTCCTTCACGGAGTCTCCAGGCGGTAGCCCTTGCCGCGCACGGTGCGGACCATGTTCGTGCCGAACGGGAGATCGAGCTTCTTGCGCAGGTAGCCGACGTACACCTCCACGAGGTTCGTGTCGCGGGTGTCGGGGTCGCCCCACACATCCTGCAGGATCTGCTCCTTCGAGCGGGTCCCGCCGTCGGCCCGCATCAGGTACTCGAGGAGGGCGGCCTCGCGCCGGCTGAGATCGATCACCTCATGCCCGCGCCGCGCCGTCCGGCGCCGGGGATCGAACACCAGGTCGCCCGCGATCACCTCAGACCATCCTTCTCCCGGGGCGCCTCTGCGCAGCAGCGCGTTGCACCGGGCCACGAGGACCTCGAACGAGAACGGTTTGCGCAGGTAGTCGTCCGCACCGAGATCGAGGGCGTCGGTCTCGTCCGTCGCCGCGTCCTTGGCGGTCAGGATCAGGATCGGGGTCGCGACGTCCTCGGCGCGGAGCCGCTGGCACACCTCGACCCCCGACATCGCGGGCAGCATCCAGTCGAGGACGATGACGTCGAACTCGGACTCCTTGGCGAGCCGGTACCCGGCGAAGCCGTCATGAGCGACGCTCACGTTGAATCCGTGATCGCGAAAACCGTCCTCCAACGCGCTCGCGAGCACGACCTCGTCCTCGACCACCAGCACACGGTCCATGCATGGATAGTGTCACGTGCACTGCTGTCGTTACGGGGAAAACCCGTGACTCGGCTCAGCTGACGTCGGTGAGCAGGTGCCCGCGCGCCTCGCGGCGACGGCGCTGTTCCTCCGGGTCGGGAACCGGCACGGCGGCGATGAGGCGCTGGGTGTACTCCTCGCGGGGTGAGCCGAGCACCTGCTCGCGCGGACCGATCTCCACGAGCTTGCCGTTCTGCATCACGGCGACCCGGTTGGCGAGCGAGTCGACGACGGCGAGGTCGTGGCTGATGAACAGGCACGCGAAGTGCAGGCGGTGCTGCAACTCGGTGAACAGCTCCAGCACCCGGGCCTGCACCGAGACGTCGAGCGCCGAGGTTGGCTCGTCCGCGATCAGCAGGTCCGGTTCGAGGGCCAGGGCACGGGCCAGGCTGACGCGCTGACGCTGACCGCCGGAGAGCTCGTGCGGGAAGCGAGACGCGTACTCGTCCGGGAGCTCGACACTCTGCAAGAGCTCGCGCACCTTGGCGTCGATCTCGCGGTCCTTCATCTTCGTCTGGACGTGGAACGGCTCGCCGATGCAGTCGCTGATCGACATGCGGGGGTTGAGCGACGAAGCCGGGTCCTGGAACACGAAGCCGAAACGCGAGCGGTGCGGACGCAGCTGGGCGTCGTTCAGACCGGAGATGGTGGTACCGGAGACGGTGACCGATCCGCTGGTCGGCTGCTGCAGTCCGACGGTGGCGCGGCCGACCGTGGTCTTGCCCGAGCCGGACTCGCCGACGAGCCCCAGCACCTCACCGCGACGCACCTCGAGCGACACGTGGTCGACGGCGCGGAACGACGGCTGCCCGAGGCGACCGGCGAACTCGACGACGAGGTCGTCGACGCTCAGCACGACGTCGGTGTCCTCGACCGGCTGCGGGCCGTTCTCGCGCCCCAGGTGCGGCACGGCGTCGAGCAGCAGCTTCGTGTACGGGTGCCGCGGTTCGGCGAACAGCTGGCGCGAGGGCGCCTCCTCGACGATAGTGCCGCGATACATGACCACGACCCGGTCGGCCATGTCCGCGACCACACCCATGTTGTGCGTGATCAGGATGATCGCCGTGCCCAGCCGTTCGCGGAGCTCGAGCAGCAGCTCGAGGATCGCCGCCTGCACGGTGACGTCGAGGGCCGTGGTCGGCTCGTCGGCGATGATCACGTCCGGATCGCTTGAGATCGCCATCGCGATGACGACGCGCTGCTTCTGTCCACCGGACAGCTGGTGCGGGTAGTAGTCGACGCGGTGCTCGGGATCGGGGATGCCGACCAGGTCGAGCAGCTCGATCGCCCGCGCCCGGGCGGAATTCTTGTTGATGTCCGAGTGCGCCCGCAGCCCCTCGATGATCTGCCAGCCGACGGAGTAGACCGGGTTGAGCGCCGTGGAGGGCTCCTGGAAGACCATCGAGACCTGGTCGCCGCGGATGGGTCGCAGCTCGCTCGTGGGCCGGCCGATCAGCTCGTTGTCGCCCAGCCCCTCACGGCGCAGTGTGGCGGACCCCGTGACGGTCGCGGTTGGCGGCAGAAGTCCGAGCATCGCGCGAGAGCTCACCGACTTGCCCGACCCCGACTCGCCCACCACCGCCACGACCTCGCCCGGAGCGACGTCGAAGCTGATGCCATTCACGGCGTGAACCGTGCCCGCGTCGGTGCTGAAATCGACCTGCAGGTCGCGCAGGCTCAGTGTCGCGACCCGTCTCTCGCCGTCGACGGACTCGACCGGCGCGGCGGTGACCTCCGTTGCCGACTCGGACTCGACGAGCTCGGCGAACTCGGACTCGATCTCCTTCTCGTCGGCCGTCGTGGTGCCCGCGCGAGTGCGCAGCAGCGGGTTGAGGATGTCGTTGAGGCTCTCGCCGATCAGCGTCGAACCCAGCACGATCAGCACGATCGCGGTGCCCGGGAACACTCCGGTCCACCAGATGCCGGACGACGCGTCGGGCAACGCCTTGTTGAGGTCGTAGCCCCACTCCGCTGCGGCCGACGGCTCGATGCCGAATCCGAGGAAGCCCAGGCCGGCGAGGGTCAGGATCGCCTCGGACGCGTTGAGCGTCGCGATGACCGGCAGTGACGACGTGACGTTCGAGAAGATGTGCTTGATGAGGATGCGAGGCGTCCGTGCGCCCACCACCCGAGCCGCGTCGACGTACGGCTCGACCTTGACCGCGACGGTGGCGTTGCGGATCAGCCGGAAGTACTGCGGGATGAACACCACGGTGATGGAGATCGCCGCCGCCATGATGCCGCTGATCGCTCCGCTGGTGCCGCCGGAGAGCACGATCGCGACGACGATGGCAAGCAGCAGGGACGGGAACGAGTAGAGCGCGTCCATCACGAGCACGAGCACCCGGTCGACTCCGCCGCCGAGGTAGCCCGAGACCAGGCCGAGCGGTACGCCGAAGATGCCGGACAGGACGACGGCGAGCACGATAACGATGACCGCCGTGCGGGCTCCGTAGACGACACGGGACAACACGTCGGTGCCGCCGACGGTGGTGCCGAACCAGTGGTCGGCCGACGGCGGCTGCTGGCGTCCGAACACTTCGTCGCCGACCCGGTCGGCGTTGAAGTCGTAGGGCGCGATCCACGGGGCGAAGATCGCCAGGAGCAGGAACGCCACGATGAGGCCGAGGCCGAGCAGCAGCATGAACCGCTGCAGGCCGCGGCTGGAGCGCAGGGTCGCGAGCATCAGAATCTCACTCGTGGGTCGACGAAGGCGACGATGACATCGATCAGGAAGCTCGCCGCACAGACGATCAGGGCGATCAGGGTGACGATGCCCTGGACGGCGAGGAAGTCGCGGCGGATGAGGTACTCGGCGAGCTGATAGCCGAGTCCTTTCCACTCGAACGTCGTCTCGGTGAGGATCGCGCCTCCGAGCAGCAGGGCGATCTGCAGGCCCATCACCGTGACCACCGGCACGAGCGCATTGCGGAACGCGTGCCGGTTCATCACCCGGCGCTCGTTCACGCCGCGGGCGCGAGCAGCCGTGACGTAGTCCATGCGCAGGGTCTGCAGCAGGTTGACGCGGATGAGTCGGAGGAAGACGCCACCGGTGAGCAGCCCCAGCGCGATCGCCGGCAGCACCGCGTGCTGGAGCACGTCGAGGATGTAGCCGGTGTCGCCGTAGAGGATCGCGTCGATGATCATGATGTGGGTCTGTGGGCTGACGTCGGTGAGGGCCAGCTCGACGCTCGTGGAGGCCCGGCCGGACGACGGCCACCCGAACGGCGTGAACGCCAGCTTGAGCAGGAGACCGACGAAGAAGACCGGGGCGGCGTAGACGAGGATCGCGAACAGACGGAGTAGGACGTCGGGGAACCGGTCGCGGTAGCGGGCGGCCATCCGGCCGAGCGGCACGCCAACGGCGAAGGCCACCAGCAGCGCCCAGAAGGACAGCTCGAGGGTGGCGGCGCCGTTCTCGACGAGGATCTCGGACACGGGGCGGTTGTCGGTGAGGGTGCGGCCGAAGTCACCCTGCACCAGGCCGCTCATGTACTCCCAGTACTGCGTGAGCAGCGGTCGGTCGAGCCCGGCTGCGGCCTTGCGTTCGGCGATCTCCTCGGGTCCGAGGCGGCCGCCCAGCGCGGCCGAGATCGGGTCGCCGATGACCCTCATCAGCACGAACACCATGGTCACGAGGATCACGAGCATCGGGATGATGAGCGCGAGCCGCACCAGCAGGTAGCGCGTCAGAGGACTGAGCCCGCCCGAGCGCTTGGCCGGGGCCTCCGGCGGCTCGGCGGGCGCGGTGACGATGTCGGTCGTGGCCATGGACTACCTCAGGGTGAACGTGAAGGGGCGGACCCAGCCGTGCGCTGAGTCCGCCCCACCACTTACTCGGATCGGGTTGCGGTCACTTCTTCGACAGCGAGGTGAACCGGAACTTGAACGACGCGTCGAGCGTCTTGTCCGCGCCTTCGACGCCGTCACGAGTGACAGCCACCTGCGTGCCCGTGAGGAGCGGCAGGTACGGCACCTGGTCGGCGAGGCGGTCTTGGACCTCCTTGAGCTTCTCCATGCGTGCGGCCTCGTCGCCCTCGGTCCGCTGCTCGTCGAGCAGCTTCGTCATGGTCGGGTCCTCCAGGTTTTCCTTGGGGTCGTTGTAGTGCGAGTTGGTGAAGTTGCCCGGGCCCTCGGACAGGAACGGCGACAGGTAGTTGTCGGCGTCCGGGAAGTCCGGGAACCAGCCGAGCTGGAACACCGGGTAGGCGTCGGCCTTCGACTCCTCCTGGTAGGTCGTCCACTCCGTCGACTGCAGGTCGACCTTGAACAGTCCGGACTCCTCGAGCTGACGCTTCACGGCGTTGTACTCCTGGTCGGAGTTCGAGCCGTAGTGGTCCGGGTTGTACTGCAGCTTGATCGTCACCGGGGTGTCGACGTTCGCGTCGGTGAGGAACTTCTCGGCCGCGGCCTTGTCGGGCGCCGCGCCATACATGTCCTTGAACGACTCGGTGGCGCCCTCCTGGCCCTCCGGGACCATCGAGTACGCCGGGGTGAACGTCTCCTTGTAGACGTCGGTCGACAGCGCCGCCCGGTCCACCGACGAGGCCATCGCCTTGCGGACCGCGAGCTTCTGCTCCTCGTTGTCGCCCGGCATCGTCTTCAGGTTGAACACGATGTACCGCAGCTCGCCGCCGGCCCCGGTGTGGACAGTGAGGCCGTCGGTCTGCTCGAGGTCCTCGATGTCGGTCGGGGTGAGCGAGCGGAAGGCGACGTCGATGTCGCCGTTCTCGATGTCGAGCTTGAGGTTCTCGGCCTTGGCGAAGTACTTCATGGTCACGGCTTCTTCCGTGGCCTTGCCGTACGTGCCGTCGTAGTCGGGGTTGGCCTTGAACTCGGCGAGCTGGTTCTTGTCGTACGTGCCGATCGAGTACGGACCGGAGAACCCGTTGGCCTCGACGGCGGCGTCGTCGTCGATCTTCTTGTCGGCCGGGTACGTATCCTCGTCGACGATCGGGCCGGCCGACGTGGCCAGGATCTGCGGGAACGTCTGGTCGTTCTCGCCCTTGAGCTTGAAGACGACGGTCTTGTCGTCGGGGGCCTCGACCGACTCCATCCCGCCGAGCAGGGTCGATGGTCCGCTCGCATCGGCGATGTCGACGATGCGCTGGAAGGAGAACGCGACGTCGGAGGCGGTGAGCTCGTTGCCGTTGGCGAACTTCAGGCCGTCCTTCATGGTGCAGGTGTACTCGTCGGGCTTGGAGAAGTCGCAGCTCTCCGCGGCGTCCGGGCTGAGCTCGGTGCTACCCGGCTCGAAGTTGAGCAGGTACTGGAAGACCTGGGTCTGCACGACCGTGGAGCCGTTGTCGTAGGCGCCGGCCGGATCGATCGAGACAACCTTGTCGGTCGTACCGACGATGAGGGCTTCTCCTCCCGCATCCTCGTCTCGGCCGGCACCACAGCCGGCGAGCGTGAGGCCGACGACGGCCGAGGCGGCGAGGACAACTGTTCCTCGTCGGATGTTCTTCATGTTTTCCTCCCCAACAGTGCCCGTGTGCCGGACACAACTTCATGCACGCTACACCGGCTGGACGGTCGCAATCGGGCTGCGAAGATTGCGATTCGATGACGGTTACCCTTGGGGTCATGGACCACAACCAGCACCTCGCCGACTTCGACCCCGAGATCGCACGGCTGCTTGACGCCGAGCTGAGCCGCCAGCAGACGACGCTCGAGATGATCGCCTCGGAGAACTTCGCGCCGGTCGCC
>NZ_JBOHDT010000185.1:0-4582 GCF_050700635.1 Aeromicrobium sp. | reverse complement strand
GATCGTGCAAGGCAACGTCGATGTCGACCTGCACCTTGCCGTCGACGACACGGTGGTCGGAGATCGTGTAGACGCGGTGGGTGAGCTCGGCGGCGCCCTCGGGGTAGGTGATGGTCCAGGTCGCCTCCTCGATCTCGGGCAGCACCAGCTCGGACCCGGCCGGGGGAATGAGCAGCCGCACGTATTCGTCGGGCACGCCCGTCGTCGGGAAGTCGTCAAGGCCCCCGAGCGTCATGGTGACGAGGTGGGCCGACAGCCGGCGCCGGCCGGTCACCGTGGCGGCGTAGGTGCGCACCAAGCATTCCCTCCTTCAAGGCTTAGGAAAGGCAAGCCTAACTGATTCCAAGGCGTGGTGTTCATGAGGTTCGTCACGCGGGACGCCGGTAGCCTTCGATGTGTGACGTCAGTGCTCCGGGTCCGGCCCATCAGCGGCGCGGAACACCTCGACCACATCCGCGAGCGATCGTCCGTCAGCTTCCTGCAGACGCCTGCGTGGGCCGAGGTCAAGAACGAGTGGCGCGGGGAGTCCATCGGCTGGTTCGCCGAGGGAAAGCTCGTCGGCGTGGGTCTTGTGCTGTATCGCCAGGTTCCGAAGGTCAAGCGCTACCTCGCCTACCTCCCCGAAGGCCCGGACATCGACTGGTTGGGCGATGATCTTGCAGGCTGGCTGGCCCCGCTCGCGGCGTTCCTCAAGGATCAGGGGGCGTTCGGCATCCGGATGGGCCCGCCGGTCGTCACCCGGCGTTGGCGCGCCGCCACGATCAAGGCGGCCATCGCCGACGACGCGCTCGGCACGCTCGGCGAGGTGCCGGCCGATGCGAGCGACGACGCCGCGCTGGCCGTCGCCACGCGACTGCACAAGCTGGGCTGGAAGCAGGTGCCCACGACCGGCGGATTCGCGGCCGGGCAGCCGCGGTACAACTTCTGGGTCCCCCTCGCCGGCGACGACGGCCCGAAGAGCGAGGACGACGTGCTCGCCGCGATGAACCAGCAGTGGCGGCGCAACATCAGGAAGGCGGCGAAGGCCGGGGTCGAGGTCACCTACGGCACCCGCGACGACCTGGCCGAGTTCCACCGGATCTACGCCGAGACCGCCGAGCGCGACCACTTCACCCCCCGGCCGCTGTCGTACTTCGAGCGCATGTGGGGCGCCCTCACCGCCGAGGAGCCCGACCGCATCACGCTCTACCTGGCCCACCACGAAGGCGACCTGGTGGCCGCCACCACGCTGGTGCGGGTCGGCACCCACGCCTGGTACTCGTACGGGGCGTCCACCACCAAGAAGCGCGACGTGCGCGGATCCAACGCCGTGCAATGGCAGATGATGCGCGATTCCCTGACCGCGGGCGCCGACATCTACGACATGCGCGGCATCACCGACACCCTCGACGCCGACGACTCACACATCGGGCTCATCCAGTTCAAGGTGGGCACCGGCGGCGACGCCGTCGAGTACCTCGGCGAGTGGGACCTGCCGCTCAACCGAGCGCTCTACCTCGCCTTCACCGCCTACATGAGGAGCAGAGGATGAGCCGCGACACGCGCGGTCTGACGCAACCGCAGCCGCTCATGGCTCCTGCGCGTGTCGCGGAGCATCCGAGCGACGAATGCGTCGCCGCAGGTGACGACATGAGGAGCAGAGGATGAGGACGCGCGCATGACGTTTGATCTGCACGTCGACGCCACGCGCTGGCGGCGGCACATCGCCGGCGTCGCCGAGAGCACGCCGGGCATCGTCCCGGTGGTCAAGGGCAACGGCTACGGCCTCGGACGCGACCTGCTCGCCGCCGAGGCCACCGCGCTCGGCTGCCCGACCATCGCCGTCGGCACCTACTCCGAGGTGCCGGGTGCCCTCGCAGCGTTCGGTGGAGACGTCATGGTCCTCAGCCCGTGGCGTCCGTTCCTCGCCGACGTCCCGTACGACAGCAGGGTCGTGCACACGGTCGGCCGCATCGAGGACGTCGAGGCTCTGGCCGCGCGGGCTGACGAGGTGCGAGTCGTCGTCGAGGGCGAGACGTCGATGGCTCGCCACGGGTTCGACCGGCACGAGCTCGCCACGGTCGCAGCCGCGCTGGGCGACCTGCGGGTCGAGGGGTTCGCCGTGCACCTGCCGATGGCAGGCGCGAACCTCACCGAGGCCGAGTCGTGGGCGGCCGCCGTCGAAGCCTCCCAGCTCGAGACCGACACGCTGTACATCTCGCACCTCACCGCCGCCGAGCTGATGGAGCTGGGCGAGCGGCGCCCGAACCTGCAGGTCAGGCCCCGGATCGGCACTTCGCTCTGGCTGGGCGACCTGGGCGCCTTCGACGTCCGCTCGACGGTGCTCGACCTCCACCACGTCTCTCGCGGCGAGCGCGTTGGTTACCGGCAGCGGCCGATGCCCCGTGAAGGGTGCCTGCTGGTGCTGGCCGGCGGCACCAGCCACGGGCTCGGCCTGGAGGCCCCGCGCGCGACGGGGAACGTCGTGCAGCGCGGCAAGACCCTCGCCAAGGGTGGGCTCGAGGCGGCCGGGTTCGCGCTCAGCCCGTTCACCGTCGACGGCAAGCAGCGCTGGTTCGCCGAGCCCCCGCACATGCAGGCCAGCCTGGTGTTCCTGCCGGCAACCGCCCACGCGCCCAAGGTGGGCGACACCGTGAGCGTCGCCGTGCGCTACACCACCGCGACGTTCGACTCGATCACGCTCGACTGAACGCGCCGATCATTCGCCGTCGGGGAAGGTGCCGGTGCCGCCATCGGGATCGGTGCCGCCGCCGTCGGTGTCGGTTCCGCCGCCGTCGGGATCGGTTCCGCCGCCGTCGGGATCGGATCCGCCGTCGAGATCGCTGCCACCACCACCGCCGTCGTTGCCGTTCCCACCGCCATTGCCGTTGCCGCCGTCGCCCGGGTCCTCCGTCTCCTCCGGCTCGGGAGGAGGCGGCGTGTACGTGAAGCCCTTGGTGCTGGTGATGTTGCCCGGGGGCGGGAAGGTGCCGCAGCTGACCGGATCGATCGCGGCGTCCATGTAGGCCTTGAAGGTCATAGCCGGGTAGGTGCCGCCGAAGAACGGCACGAGGTAGCCCTCGAGGTCCTCGTTGCCGACACCCTTGTTGTACATCACCGCGGTGGCGAGCTTGGGAGTGGCGCCGGCGAACCACGACGACGAGACGTGCTGGTCCTTCGTGCCGCCGGCCGTCGCCGTGCCGGTCTTGCCCAGCGTCGGGCAAAGCGTTTTGGCACGGCTGCCGGTGCCGAGGGCGCCTGTGTTGGTGACCTTCTGAAGCGCGGCCACGGCGTCGCCGGCGACATCCTCCGGGATCGACTGCTCGACCTGGACCTCGTGCTTGTGCAGCTCGGCGCCGGTCGGGTCCTTGACGTTGTCGATGACGTACCACTCGGCCTTCTTGCCGCCAGCCACCAGCGTCGCGTAGGCGTTGGCCATGTCGACGGGTGGCACCGGGAGGTACCCGAGCGGGGTGACCGCCGCGGTCGGTTCGAGCTTGTCGGTGATGGACTCCGGGATGCCGGCCGCGTTCGCGGCTTCGCGAATCTTCTTGGTTCCCTTGGTGATGTCGCCGCCGGTGCTCCCGGTGCTCCCGACACCCTGACCGGTGGGGGCCGCTTCGTCGTCGTCGCTGCCCAGCTGCTGGGCCAGGTCGACGTAGGCGGTGTTGATGGACTTCTGGGTGGCGCGCTCGAGCGTGACGTTGCCGAACGACTGGCCACCGCTGTCACCCTGGTTCTCGATCGTGTCGCCGCTCACCTTGATCGGGGAGCTGCCGTTGAGCCGGCTCTTCAGGCTGAAGCCGTCCTCGAGCGCCGCGATCAGTGCGAAGACCTTGAACGTCGAGCCCGGCTGAGTGCCGGTCGTGGCCCAGTTGAGCTGGTTCTTCAGGTAGTCGGAGCCTCCGTACATGGCGCGCACCGCACCGTTGCCGGGCTGGACCGAGACGAGCGCGGTGTGCAGCTTCTTGAGGCCCTTCGGGCGGACCGAGTTGACCGCCTTGATCGCGGCTCGCTGCTTCTGGTAACCGATCGTGGTGGTGATCTTGAGCCCGCCGCCGAGAATCTGGGAGTCGGTGAACTCCAGCTGCTGCATCTGCTTCTCGATCAGCCGCAGCAAGTGGCCGTTGGGCCCCTTGAAGCGGTTGTACTCCTTCTTCTTCGCGAACTTCGGGAGGCTGTCGGTCGCCGCTGCGGCCTGCTCTTCAGTGATGGCACCGGTCTCCTTCATGCCGTCGATCACGTAGTTGTAGCGCGGGATCATGCGCTCACGACCGCCCTCGGAGTAGGGGTCGTAGTACGACGGCTGGTTGAGGACCGACGCGAGGGCGGCGGACTCCCGGTAGCCGAGCTTGGAGGCGGGCTTGCCGAAGTACGTCTGAGCCGCCACCTGCACGCCGTAGGCGCCGTTGCCGAAGTAGATGGTGTTGAGGTAGCCCTCGAGGATCTCCTGCTTGCTGAGCTGGTTGTGGATCTTGATCGACAGGATCGCCTCGCGGATCTTGCGCGAGTACGACTGCTCCTGCGAGAGGTACAGGATCTTGACGTACTGCTGCGTGATCGTGGAACCGCCCCCGGTGATCGCACCGCTCGTGGCGTTGTC
>NZ_JBOHDT010000184.1:0-10331 GCF_050700635.1 Aeromicrobium sp. | reverse complement strand
CGGCGGTCCTTCCGGCGAAGTGAACCCACCCGTCGGCGTCGCGGTAGGCGAGGTCCCCGGACCAGTACATCCCGCCGCGCATCCGCTCGGCCATGGCCTCATCGTCGTTGTAATAGCCGGCGAACTGGCCGGCGCCCGTGGTGTTCACCAGCTCGCCGGCACACGCGTCGAGGTTGACCGCCCGACCGTTCGCGTCGAGCTCCGCGCGCGGGCACTCCTGGCCGGTCTCCGGGTCGTGGACGGCGACCCCGTCGGCCGGCCAGCCGAGTGCTCCTGGCGGCGTGCCCGGCATCTTGCTGACGATTACCGCGTTCTCCGTCGATCCGAATCCGTCCACCACCTTGCACCCGAAGCGCTCCGCGAACGCGGCGGTGTCGCGGTCTCCGGCCTCGTTCCCGAAGACGAGTCGCAGCGTGTTCTCGGCGTCGCCAGGACGCTCGGGCGTGGCCAGGACGTAGGTCAGCGGCTTGCCGACGTACGACGCGTAGGTCGCTTCGAAACGGCGCACGTCGGCCAGGAACTCGGAGGCGGAGAACCTCTCACGGAGCGCCACCGGAGCGCCGGTGACGAGTGCCGGTGCCCAGCCCGCCATGACCGCATTCGAGTGGAACAACGGCATCGCGACGTAGTGCACGTCCTCGGCGGTGAGCCCGAAGCGCTCGGTGAGGTACTGCCCGGGGTGGGTCACCTTCTCGTGGGTGATCCGCACCGCCTTGGGTCGGCCACTCGTGCCCGACGTGAAGATCAGCATGAAGAGGGAGTCGTCGGTGGGTGCCGGTGTCGTTTCGACAGGCTCAACGACCGTTGCCGCACCTGCCCAGCCGGTGTCGTCGGTGTCGACCACCTGGATGCCGGTCAGGTCGAGTCCGTCGAGCAGGTGGCGCTGGGTCGTGTCCGTGAGCAGAAGCTGGACGTCGGCGCGACGAAGGTCGGCCACGAGGGCGTCTCCGCGGCGGGTGCTGTTCACCCCGACCGCGACGTGGCCGCCCATCCCCGCGGCGGCCAGTCCCAGGAGCATCTCGGGCGTGTTGTCCATCAGGAGCCCGACGTGGGGAGGGCGCTGCGGGTCGACAAGGCGCGCCACTGCCGATGCCCGGGCTGAGGCGTCGGCGACGAGCTCGCGCCAGGTCCACGAGTGCTCGTGGGTCAGCAGTGCCGGGGTGTCCTGCTCGGCCCGCGCGAGAAGCAGGTCCCGTATCGTCACGCCGGTTCGGATGCGAGGAGCCGGCCGATGCGCAGCGCCTGTTCCGTCGCGCCGCCGTGCTCGAACTCGTACCTCGTGGCCGCGGTGAAGTAGCGGTGGGCTACCCCGTCCAGGTCGATGCCCACGCCTCCGTGGATGTGCACCGTCGTGTGGGCGATCTTGTGCCCGGCATCCGCAGCCCAGAGCTTGGCCGTGGCGATGGCGTCCTGGGCGGGAAGACGCTCGGCGAGCCGCCATGCCGCCTGCCACACCGTGAGCGCCTGGAAGCGCGAGTCGATGTAGGCGTCCGCCAGCCGCTGTGAGACTGCCTGGAAGGTGCCGATCGGCCGGTCGAACTGCTCCCGGGTCTTGGCGTACTCCGCGGTGAGGGCAACGGCGCCCTCCGTGACCCCGAGCTGGACGGCGCACGTCGCGACGGTGAGCAGATCCACCAGGCGTTGAGCGGCCTCGCCATCGTCAGCGCCCACGCGCCGGTCGGCCGCCACCCGGGCGTCACCGAGCTCGAGGAGCCCGACGACATTGCCGTCGCTCAGGCGCTGCTCCTGCACGCGGAGGCCGGGGTTGTCGGCGTCCACCAGGAAGATCGCGGCTCCGGACGGCGTCGTGGCGGGCACCAGGAACGTGCTCGCCACCGTCGCCGCGGGGACGAGGTACTTCGTGCCGGAGAGGACGAACTCCTCACCGTCCTGAGTCGCGGTCGTCGTCGGCGAGGTGGGAGCGTGCTCGTGCTCCTCGGCGATCGCACAGCTCAGGACACTCGACGGACCTTCAATGCCGTGCTCGACGAGGAAAAGTCGGGCGGTGGCGTCCGTTGCCAGTGGCACCGGCGCGACCGTCCGGCCCACTTCGACGAGCACGCGGCAGAGCTCGACGAAGCCGAGGTTGGCTCCGTCGAACGCGTCGCTGAGGGCACGCCATAGCACCGGGTCGAACCGGCCGACAGTTTCATGATCTGGGGCCTCGACCTCGGCCAGCCGTTCCGCTCCGGTGTGGTCGGCCAGGATGGTGGCGGCCAGGGCAGCGGCGTCTTCGGCCTCGGCGGAGAAGGTGAAATTCATCAATGCTCGCTAACGTCGTGCAGCTGGTAGTCCAAGGCCCACATAGCCGATGATGTCCCGCTGGATCTCGTTCGTCCCGCCGCCGAAGGTCATCACCAGGGCGGAGCGGAAGAACCGTTCGAGCCGCCCGGCGAGCACGGCGCCGGGCGAGTCGGCTGTGACGACGGCAGCGGGTCCGACGATCTCCATCAGGGAGCGGTAGACCTCGATGGCCAGCTCCGACCCGTAGACCTTGGTGGCTGATGCGTCCGCTGGGGAGAGGGTGTCGATCTCGGAGGCGAGCTTCCAGTTCATCAGGGTCAGGGCTTCGGTGCGCGCCTGCGCCCGGCCGAGAAGGATCTGCACCCACTCCTGGTCGATCACGCGGACGCCGTTCGCGTCCTTGGTCTGTCGCGCCCAGTCGGTGACCAGCTCGATCGAGTGGACCAGCGAGGCCGACGACGTGAGTGCCACCCGCTCGCGGTTGAGCTGGTTGGTGATCAGTGCCCAGCCGCCCCCGCGTTCGCCGATCAGGTTCTCCGCAGGCACACGGACATCGTCGTAGTACGTGGCACTCGTGCCGACGCCGGCGACGGTGTGAACGGGTGTGTACGAGAAGCCCTCTGCGTCGGCCGGGACCAGGATCATGGACAGGCCCTTGTGGCGGGGATGGTCCGGGTCGGTCCGGCACGCCAGCCAGATCCAGTCGGCGTACTGGATCAGGGAGGTCCACATCTTCTGACCGTTGACGACCCACTCACCGGCGGTCTCGTCAAGCATGGCCTTTGTACGTAGCGACGCCAGGTCCGTGCCCGAGCCCGGTTCGGAGTAGCCGATCGAGAAGTGCAGCTCTCCACGGACGATCCGGGGGAGGAAGTACTCCTTCTGCGCTTCGGTGCCGAACCGCATGATCGTCGGACCGACCGTGTTCAGCGTGAGGTAGGGGATCGGCACGCCCGCCACCGCCGCGACGTCGGTGAAGATGAGCTGCTCGACCATCGGGCGGTTCTGGCCTCCGTACTCTTCGGGCCAGCCGATGCCCAGCCAGCCGTCGGCGCCGAGCTGACGGATGACCTCCTTGTACGCGGTGACGTCGCCGAACTCCCCGGAAGAGGCGGCAAGAGCAGCGCGACGTTCGGGGGTGACCAGCTCGGAAAAGTAGCCGCGCAGGTCGTCGCGGAGGCGGAACTCGTCGGCTGTCAGGGCGACGTACATGTGGTAAAACTATAACGTGTTCTCGTTTTGGTCCACTGGGACCCGCACTCACTCTCGGAGGCAGTCGTGACTGAGACCCGCGTATTGGACACCGGTTCTGTCCCGGAGCGATTCGCCCGGGGCTGGCACTGTCTGGGCCTCGAGCGTGACTTCGCCGACGGCAAGCCGCACGCGGTGGACGCCTTCGGCGGCAAGCTCGTGGTGTGGAGTGACTCGCAGGGGGAGCTGCACGTCCTGGACGGCTACTGCCGGCACATGGGCGGCAACCTCACGCAGGGCACCGTCAAGGGCGACGAGATCGCCTGCCCGTTCCACGACTGGCGTTGGGGCGGCGACGGCAAGTGCAAGTCGATCCCCTACTCCCGTCGGGTCCCGCTGCGGGCCCGGACCCACCGCTACGAAAGCGTGGTCCGCAACAACCAGCTGCTGATATGGCACGACTCGGAAGGTGGCCCGGCCGACCACGACGCGCTCCCACCAGAGCTCGACGGGGTGGGTACGGACCGCTACACCGAGTGGACCTGGAACGTCATCGAGGTGGACAACGCCCACTGTCGCGAGATCATCGACAACGTCGTCGACATGGCGCACTTCTTCTACATCCACTTCGCCTTTCCGACGAACTTCCGCAACGTGTTCGAGGGTGACAAGGCCACCCAGTTCATGGAGTCCACCGGGCGGCCGGACATGAAGAGCGAGGGGTACGGCGACGAGGATCTCGTCCTCAAGTCGGAAGCCACCTATTTCGGACCGTCGTACATGGTGAACTGGCTGGACACCGACTACAAGGGCTTCCTGACCAAGGTCATCCTGATCAACTGCCACGTCCCGACGGGGCCGAGCTCCTTCAACCTGCAGTACGGGCTGTGCGTGGAGAAGCCCGAGGGAGTCGACGAGTCGACCGCGGAGTACATCGGCAAGAAGTACGCCGAGACGTTCTCCGTGGGGTTCCTGCAGGACGTGGCCATCTGGCAGGACAAGGCGCCCGTGCAGAACCCGTTGCTCTGCGAGGACGACGGCCCGGTTTACCAGCTTCGCCGCTGGTACGAGCAGTTCTACATCGACAAGGCCGACATCGAACCCGAGATGGTCGAGCGGTTCGAGTTCGAGGTGGACACCACCAAGGCGAACGAGAACTGGCGGGCCGAGGTGGCGGAGAACCTTGCGCGCAAGGAGGCCGAGGACCGCGCCACCGAAGACGCCGTCGAGACAGCCGACGCTTAGGCCATGGCTCCCAATTCGATGGCCGGCTCGCGCGGCCCCGCATCCCGCCTGGCGGCGTTATCGTCGGTCGCCGCACAACCCCGGTGCGCCTCCCTCCTCTGCCTTGCCAGCCGGGCGCGGATGCCACGCTCCCTGATCGGCCACGAATTGGGAGCCATGCCCTAATGGCCTACATCGTCCCGACCCGGCCGGAAACGCTGGCGGACCGGGCGCTCTACACCGAGAGCCGGCTGATCGAGCTGGCGTGCCGGGAGTGCCAGGCGCGGGTCATGGTGCGCAAGAACAGCGAGCACCACACCTCGATCCAGTGGACCCAGGCGGCCGTCGCGGACTGTGCGACGTTCGCCGAGCTCTCTCAGCAGGAGGATGGCCGCCCGATCCACTCGGGTTGTCCGCGGCTTGTCGCGTCGATCGAGGAAGCCGTGCGCGACGGCACCGTTCCAATCGGGTCGACCGATGAGTGACTCCTTCGAGCTTGAGGTGCTCGACGTGGTCGAGGAGACCGCGGACGCCCGGTCGGTGGTCCTCGACCCGGGTGAGCACCGCGAGCACTTCTCCTACCGCCCGGGGCAGTTCCTCACGGTCGCCGTGCCGAGCGACCGGACCGGGATGGTGGCCCGTTGCTACTCCCTCTCCTCGACACCCGTGGACGACGACGGCCCGCTGACCATCACCGTCAAGCGAACGGAAGATGGCTATGCCTCCGTGTGGATCTGCGACGAGCTCCGTCCGGGCGACCAGCTCCGGGTGCTCCCGCCGAGCGGGATCTTCACGCCGAAGAACCTCGACGCCGATCTGCTGCTGTTCGCGGGCGGCAGCGGAATCACCCCGATCATGTCGATCATCCGCACCTCCCTGGCCACTGGCTCAGGACGGATCGTCCTGTTCTACGCCAACCGTGACGACCGCTCGGTGATCTTCAGCGGGGCGCTCGCCGAGCTCGCGGCGGAGCATCCCGACCGACTCCAGGTGGTGCACTGGCTCGAGTCGGTGCAGGGCCTGCCGACCCAGGACCAGCTGCGTGCGTTCGTCACGACATACGCCGAGTGGGAAGCCTTCGTGTGCGGGCCGGCGCCGTTCATGAAGGTGACCGTCGCGGCCCTGAGGGAGCTCGAGTTCCCGCGGGATCGCCGCCACCAGGAGAAGTTCGTCTCGCTGGGTGGCAACCCGTTCGAGGTCGGTGCGGAGCGGGTCCCGGACGAGCCCGGCGCGGAGCCGGAACCGGATGAGCCCACCGAGGTCGCCCCGTCGAGCGGCCCAGCTGCACACCTGCAGGTCGACCTCGACGGCGAGGTCTACGAGTTCACCGACTGGCGGCCGGGGACGACGATCCTCGAGCACCTCGAGAGCAAAGGGGTGAAGGCGCCGTATTCCTGCAGGGAGGGGGAGTGCTCGGCATGCGCGCTGCGTCTGCTGGAGGGTGAGGTGACCATGCGCGCCAACGACGTGCTCGAGGAGGAGGACCTGGCCGACGGCATCCGGCTCGGGTGCCAGAGCGAGGCGGCGTCGGAGAAGGTCCGGGTGACGTACTCCTGATGAGTGCCAAGAATCATGCTGAAGTTCCTTCCAGCGTGCCCGTGAGCGCCGTGCGGTCGTATTCGGACGAGGTTGACGTGCTCGTCATCGGTGCCGGCATGGCCGGCGTCGCTGCCGCGATCGAGGCAGCACAGGCGGGCGCGGGGGTGCTGGTTCTCGACCGTGGCGGACGCCTTTCGTGCACCAGCGCGATGGCCGGCGGGCATTTCTATCTCGGCGGCGGCACACCCTGCCAGCAGGCGGGCGGGTTCGACGACACACCGGGCGAGATGGCGAAGTACCTCACGGCGGTCTCGCCCGACTGCGACACGGAGAAGATCCGTGTCTACACCGAGGACAGCGTCGAGCACTTCCACTGGCTCGAGTCGTTGGGGTTCGAGTTCGAGCGGTCGTACTACCCGGAGAAGGCCGTCATGCAGCCCGGCACCGAGGGCGTGATGTTCAGCGGCAACGAGAAGGTCTGGCCCTTCCGCGACATCGCCGTGCCGGCGCCGCGTGGGCACAAACCGCCGGTGGAGGGGGACCTCGGGGGCGCCTCGCTCGTGCTCGAGCTCGCCCTGGCGAAGCTGGACGAGCTGGGTGTGGAAGTCCGCTACGACACCGGCGCCACGGCGATCGTGACCGATGGTGACGCGGTCGTGGGAGCGACCTGGAAACGCTTCGGTGAGACCGGCGCGGTCCGGGCGGACGCCGTGGTGATCGCTGCCGGCGGATTCGTGATGAACCCCGAGATGGTGCACGCGTTCGCTCCGGCGCTCGAAGCACTGCTGGCGCGAGGGATGGCGTTGGGGAACACCTACGACGACGGCCTCGGCATCCGTCTGGGTGAGTCGGTCGGCGGCGTCACGGAGCACATGGAGAACTCTTTCCTGACCGGCCCGTTCTACCCGCCCGCGGACCTGGTCGCCGGGATCTGCGTGAACAACCGCGGCGAACGCTTCGTGGCCGAGGACTCCTACCACGCACGCACCACCGCGTTCGTCTTCGATCAGCCCGAGCAGAAGGCCTGGCTGATCTTCGACTCGGCCCACATGGCCGAGCCGGCCTATGGCCTTCAGCCACTCGTCGACGGGTGGGAGACCGTCGCGGATATGGAGGAGGGCCTGGGCGTGCCGGCGGGCTCGCTGGCCCGGACATTGGAGGAGTACAACGCGGCGGCCCGCGAAGGAGGCGACCCCGCGTTCCACAAGGCCACGGAGTACGTCGCGCCTCTCGACACCCCGCCGTACGGTGCCTACGACCTGACCCCGGGGAAAGCCTTCTACGCGGGGTTCACCTGCGGCGGTCTGCGGGTCGATCACGACGGCCGGGTGCTGCGCGAGGACAGCACCGACGTCGACGGCCTCTACGCGGCCGGTGCCTGCGCATCGAACATCGCGGTCGACGGCAGGGGCTACGCATCGGGCACCCAGCTCGGCGAAGCGTCGCTTTTTGGCCGTCGTGCCGGGCGTCACGCAGCCATGAGGCGCCCGCAGCAGGACGTAACCCGGGTCTCGCCAACTCGTTCTCCTACGCAAGTCGCCCAGTCACACCAATGAAACACGTTCTCCGTCGTAAGACCCGTCCCCCCGGAGTCGAAGGGCCACAGGAGGAGACATGGCCCTGAGCCCAGCATCACTCGTTCGTGGACCCGGGCAGGTCGCCGCGATGTCGTGGGACGTGGCGAAGCTGACCTTCACCACGCGCTTCCAGGGCCGCGAGTTCGTGGAGCAGGCCTGGTTCGTCACCAGCGTCACCCTGATGCCCACGATCCTGATATCGATCCCGTTCGGTGCGGTCATCGCACTCCAGGTCGGCAACCTCACCGGTCAGCTCGGCGCCCAGTCGTTCGCCGGGGCGACCGCAGTGCTCGCCACTGTGAGGGAGGCGGCGCCGATCGCGTCGGCCCTGATCATCGCGGGTGCGGCCGGGTCGGCGATCTGCTCCGACCTCGGTGCGCGCAAGATGCGCGAGGAGATCGACGCCATGGAGGTGCTGGGCATCGATCCGATTGCGCGACTGGTCGTGCCCCGGACCCTCGCGACGCTGATGGTGGCGGTGCTCATGAACGGCATCGTGATCACGGCCGGCATCGCGGGTGGCTACTTCTTCACGGTGATCGTGCAGGGCGGGTCCGCCGGGGCGTTCCTCTCCTCGTTCACGGCGCTCGCCACGCTGCCGGACATCTATGTCTCCCTGATCAAGGCCGCCTGCTTCGGCTTCGTGGCGGCGATCGTGGGCGCCTACAAGGGGCTCAGCGCGTCCGGCGGGCCAAGTGGCGTGGGCCGTGCCGTGAACGAGTCGGTCATTCTCGCGTTCATGCTGCTCTTCTCGTTGAACGCGATCATCACGGCGCTGTACTTCCAGTTCGTGCCACAGAGCGGGCTGTGATGAGCGTCCTGAGTGAGCTCGGTTCGGCATACGCCAAGTCGCGTCGCCTGCGCCTGGAGACATGGGGCGACCAGCTGTTGTTCTATGCCAAGGCGCTGGCCTGGACGCCCCGAGTGTTGCGCCTCTACCGCAAGGAGATCGCGAACATCCTGGCGGAGGTGGTCTTCGGAGTCGGCGCACTCTCGGTGATCGCTGGCACCGTCGGGGTGATCGCCTTCCTGGCCTTCTTCGCCGGTACCGAGGTCGGCCTGCAGGGCTATGCGTCGCTGAGCCAGATCGGGGTCGCGAAGTTCACCGCGTTCATCTCGGCGTACTTCAACACCCGTGAGGTGGCGCCACTGGTCGCCTCGATCGCGCTGGCAGCCACGGTCGGCTGCGGATACACCGCGCGCCTCGGCGCCATGCGGATCAACGAGGAGATCGACGCGCTCGAGGTGATGGCGGTGCCCTCGATCCCGTTTCTGGTGACAACCCGGATGATCGCCGGCTTCATCGCGGTGATCCCGCTCTACACCGTGGCGCTCCTGGCGTCTTACCTCTCGCCACGGCTGATCACCACGATGATCTACGGGGAGTCCGTGGGCACGTACGACCACTACTTCCTGCAGTTCCTGCCACCGATCGACGTGTTGTGGTCGTTCGGGAAGCTGATGATCCTGGCGGTCGCGATCATCCTGATCCACTGCTACTACGGCTACACCGCCTCCGGTGGTCCCGCCGGCGTGGGGGTTGCCGTCGGGAGCGCGATCCGCACGTCGATCGTGTTCGTGATCGTCGCCAACTTCTTCCTCAGCTTCGCGATCTGGGGATCGACGACGACCGTGCGGATCACGGGATAGTCAGATGCTGGTCAACGTCTTTCACGACTCCCCAGGGGAGCACCGGCGGCTGCTGCTCGCCGGGATCGCCTTCCTCGTCTCGATGGCCCTGCTGATCGTGTTGTCGATCGCGATCTACGACAAGAAGTTCACCTCCAGCACGACCGTCACGGTGATGGCCGACCGCGCGGGTCTGCAGCTCGCCCGTTTCGGCGACGTCCGGCTGCACGGTGCCTTGGTGGGATACGTCGAGAAGATCGACAGTGACGGCCGACGGGCCGTGATCACGGTGAAGCTTCGCCCCGAGGCGGCACGCACCATCCCCGGCAACGTCGACGTGCGGATCCTGCCCACGACGCTGTTCGGGCAGAACTACCTCGAGCTCGTGCCGACCGATGGCGGGACGTCGGCGGGGCCGATGCGGGACGGCACGGTCATCCCTGCGAGCCGGGTGACGACGAACGTCGACCTGCAGACCATTCTCGCCGACCTCTTCCCGCTCCTGCGTTCCGTGCGCCCCGCTGACCTGAATGCCACGCTCTACGCCCTCTCGAACGCGTTGGAAGGCAAGGGGGACCAGATCGGGGACACGCTGGTCGCGCTGGACGACTACCTCGCCGTGATCAACGAGGAGCTGCCGACCCTGCGCACGGACCTGCGGCTGCTCTCCAAGGTGTCGAAGACCTACGACCTGGCCGCACCCGACCTCATCAGGCTGCTGCGGAACGCGACGGTGACGGCGCGCACGGTGACCCAGAAGAAGGGCGACCTCGCGCGGGCACTCTCCAGCCTCACCGGCTTGTCCCGCACGACGCGGGTCACCCTGTCGGAGAACGAGAAGCGGCTGGTCGCCCAGACACGCACGGGCCGACCGTTGCTGGCCCTGCTGGACACCTACTCGCCCGAGATCCCGTGCTTACTGACCGG
>NZ_JBOHDT010000183.1:0-23569 GCF_050700635.1 Aeromicrobium sp. | reverse complement strand
ATGTCATCGACTCGATGCATAGAAGGACACCTTTCGTTCGTAGTGGGCGACGGCCTCGGAGGCGAGGAAGGCGAATCCGAACAGCACGATCAGCAGCGCCCAGAACTCGGGCATCAGGAAGTTTCGTGAGTAGAGCTCGAACAGGTAGCCGACCCCGACAACGGCGATCAGGAGCTGCCCGATGATCACGCCCTTGAGGCCACGGATCAGACCCAGCCGGATGCCGGCGAGCATCTCGGGGAGCGCGGCCTTGAGCACGATCTGCAGGTAGAGAACGCGCTTGGTGGCGCCGAAGGACCGGCCCATCTCCACCAGGGACGGGTTGACTCGTTCGACGCCGACCTGGGTGTCCAGGGCGATCACCCAGACCGAGAACAAGAACACCGTCACGACCATGGTCGGCAGGCCGAAGCCGAGCAGGGCCATCAGCGCGGGCACGACGGCGGTGAGCGGTGAGCTCTCGAAGATGTTGACCCACATGCCCATCACGGATCCGACGGTCTTGCTCGTGCCCATCCAGATGCCGACTCCGATGCCGACGACGAAGGACAACGCCATCCCGATCAGGAAGGCTTGCAGTGTGATGGATGCGGCCTCGATGAACGTCTCCGAGGATACGACCTCGGCCATCGCCTTGATGCATTCGGAGAACGGCGGGATCAGTGACACCAGCCCGAGCCGGCCGATGACCTCCCACAGCACGAACCACACGATCAGCGAGAACGCCATCGGGATCCGGCGACCACGAAGCTCCATCACTCCTCCAGGTAGTCCTGCAGCTCGGCCCAGATCTGTTCGACCCAGTCGAGGTAGGCAGGACTACGCCGAATCGCGTCGGATCCGCCACTGCGGTCGACTCCCGGACGGACGACCTTCGACACCTGGGAGGGACCCCGGGTGAGGATCACGACCTGATCGGAGACGTAGACCGCCTCTTCGATCGAGTGCGTCACGAAGATCACGGTCTTCTTCTCGACGTTGAGCAGGTGCAGCAGGTCCTCCTGGAACTTCCGACGGATCTGCTCGTCGACCGATGCGAACGGCTCGTCCATCAACAGGATGTCCGCGTCGACCGCGAGTGCGCGGGCGAGCCCGACGCGTTGCCGCATGCCACCGGAGAGCTGGTGCGGGTAGGCGTCCTCGGAGCCGGCCAGGCCCACCTTGGCGACGCACTCCCGGGCGATCTGCTCCCGCTCCGCTCGTGAGACGCCGCGCATCTCCAGACCGAAGGCCGCGTTGCGGAGCACCGTTGCCCAAGGCAGCAGCGCGAAGTCCTGGAACACGAACGCCCGGTCGGACCCGGGCTTGGTCACCGGCACGCCGTCGACCTCGACCTGCCCAGACGTCGCCTCGACGAGGCCCGCGATGATCTTCAGCGTCGTGGTCTTGCCGCACCCGCTCGGTCCGATGATGCTGGTCAGCTCGCCCCGCGGGATGTCGAAGCTGACGCCCCCCAGTGCCTTGACCTCGCCGAACTCCTTCGTGAGGTCGCGGACCCGGACCGCGGGGGTGCCGTCGGGCGGCGCCGTTCCGGGCTCGGAGGTGGTGTTCGCGCTCTCGGTCATAGTGCCCTCATCTCAGGACGGAAGAGTTTCAGCTCGACCCGTTGCAGCAGCGTGATAGTGATGCTCGCGACGAGGATGATCGACAAGATGGAGGCGAACATCCGAGGATAGTCTGCGACCGAGCGGTAGTAGGTGATCAGATCTCCCACGCCTGTCGGGGTGATGATCAGCTCGGCAAGGATCGCGCCGGTGAACCCCTGGGCGAGGCCGAGCCGCAGCCCGGCGAAGATCAGCCCGCTGCCGGCCGGGACGACGACCTTCCGCACGCGCTGCCGCCGCGTGGCCAGGAAAGAGTTGCTCATCTCCAGCAGGGACTTAGGGGTGTTGGCGATGCCGCGGTAGGAGTTCAGCGCGATCACGGGGGCGCTGAGCAGCACCACTGCGAAGACTTTGGCGGCGAAGCCGATGCCGTAGACGAACGTGATCAGCGGCACGATCGCGGCCGAGGGCGACGCCTGCAGCACGATGAACACCGGCAGCCCGAACCACTCGGCACGCGGGGACAGCCCCATCACCAGGCCCGCGACCACGCCGCCGATCCCGGCGAGGAGCACGCCGACGATCAGCGGCCCGGCCGTCTCTACGTACGCCGCTGCGAACGTCCCGTCGACCAGCATCGAGCCGAAGGCAGCCAGGGTCTCACTGCACGTGGGGAACGCGATGCTGACAGGGACCCTGCCTGCCCATTCCCACAGCCCGAGCACGAACAGGATCGAGGCACCCCGCAGCACCCACGGATGGACGCTCAGCGCGCCCGTCCGGGCTACGACAGTTGAAGCCACGCGCTAGTTGCCCGCGCTTTCGACGGTCTCCACGGCCTTCTTCATCGGGTCGAGCGTCCAGAAGTCTTCGACCTTCAGGTCGGCCGGCTCGCCCTTGAGCTGCCCGGCGGCACCGTAGTACTCGAAGTCGTCCTGCGCGGCTGCCTCTCCGCCGCAGTCGTCGGTGAACAAGCCCTCTTCAGAGGCCTGCTCGTAGTAGGGGAGCAGCTCCTCCTCCAGCTCGGCTGGAAGGTCCTTCAGCAGGCCGAGGCGCTCGCGCTCCTTCTGGACGTAGCTCGGGTCCTCGTTGATCGAGCGCCATACGGTGAGGACCTCTTCGAGGAGGACCTGCACCGACTCCGGGTTCGACTTCAGCCACTCGGTGTTGCCGAACAACACCTCGTCGCTGGCTTTCGTCTCGGGGGTGGGCAGCACGTGGAACTTACCGGGCGCCTCGCCCATCACATAGTTCTTGTTGGGGATGTCGAGGACCGTTGCCTTGACGTTGCCGCGCAGGAGCGCAGTCGCACGCACCTCCGCACCCGGCACGAAGCTGACCTTGCCGAACTCGATGCCCTCGTCCTGCTGCACGATCTCGGCGAGCGCCTCCGTCGTCGAGCCACGCGAGTGCACCGTGAAGGTCTCACCGTCCAGGGCCTGCCAGTCCGGGTAGGCGGCCTTGTCGACGACGGGGAAGAAGCGCGCTCCGGCCAGCTGGCAGAAGATGCGCAGCGGCGCCTTGGATCCCTGGATCAGGGCGTAGGGGGCGCCGAGCCCGACGTCGGCCTGACCACCGACGACAGCCTGGTTGGCGAGGTCCTCGTCGGCCAGCTCGATCAGCTCAACCTTGGTGCCGCGCTCGCGCACCCGCTCCAGCGCCAAGAACAGCGCGAGCGTCTCGACGGACTCGATGTCGCCCAGCGCGACCTTGATCGTGTCGCCATCGCCGCCCTCTGAACCACCTCCACCGCAGCCAGCCAGAACCAGCGACATTGCCGCAACAAATGCCCCGAACGACTTCATCTTCATGCCCATCTGCCGGAACATATCAGATATAGTCGGATTCCGACAGGGTAGTTCTGCAGAAGGGGCGTCGCGCCATGGCCAACCTGAAGTCGCGGTCGATCTACCTCGCGCTGCGAGAACGGATCCTGTCCAACGACATCGAGCCCGGCACCCGCCTGGTGTTGCGCGACGTGGGCAACCACTACCAGGCCAGCGACATCCCGGTCCGCGAGGCCTTGCGCATGCTCGAGCGCGACGGCCTGGTCGACACCGCGCCGTACGTCGGGGCCCGGGTCACCACACTGACCGCCAAGGAGGTCGAGGAGACCTACTTCATCCGCTCGCACCTGGAGAGCGTCGCGACAGGCCTGGCCGCCGACCGGATCACCGAGGACGAGCTCGCGGAGCTGGACGTGCTGATGGCCAACATGGATGCGGCGGTCGAGGCGCAGGACGGGCCGGCCTTCTCGGACCTCAACCGGGAGTTCCACCGCACGATCATCGCGAGCTGCGGCAACGACATGTTGCGCGAGCTGACCATGGACATCTGGCAGCGCCACTCCGGGTTCCAGCGCGTGTTCCGGAGGGTTCCCGAACGGCTTCGCACCTCCCAACGTGAGCACGAGGGGATCATGGCCGCGCTTCGCGCCCACGACAGCGACGAAGCTTCACGGCACGCGCTGCTGCACAAGCGGTCCGTCCAGGACTCGGTCAGCACGCTGGTCGACGAGGTCTGACCCGGCGCGCTACTGGTTGGCGGCCCTCCGTGGTGCCTCGTCAGACGCCTTCTCAGGAGACGGAAGCTCGACGTCCTCGCCTTCGATGTGGCCGGACGTCCAAGCACCTGGCTGGGCGAAGTCGATGGTGCGAACCGTGCGCCCGGCACGTGGCTTCGTGACGTACGTGGGCAGGGTGACGGGCAACGGATCCCAGACCAGCTCGCCGGAGGTGGCGACCGACGGAGCCGCGATGACGAGCTGCTCGTCCAGGGCGTCGACCTCGAGCGGTGTGGACTCCATGACGTGACGGCGGGCCGGGTCGACGTCCTCGGCCTGACCGGAGACGATCACCGTGGATTCGTCGTCAACGGCATCCGCTTTCGCCTTCGTCCTGCTCTTCGCGTTCGCCTTTGCCTTGGCCTTCATCTTCCGCTTGGACTTGGTCCTCGATTGACGAAACGAATAGACACCACGCTCCCGGCGAACCTGAATACGACAGGCGACGAGCCAGGCGATCACGAGCCCCGCCGGGATGGCGACCGACCACACCGGCACGATGACGAACCCGACCAGGCCACCGACGATCGCGGTGGCGGCGAGCAGCGTAAGCAAGGTGCGCCGGCGGCGTCGGGCGGCGATTCGAGCTGCGGCCCGGGTCACCTGTGGGCGAGGTGGGGCCTCGGATGTGGGCTCGTCGACCGGCTCACCTGCCTTGGCCTGCTCCGGTTTTTCGGCCTCTGCTTCATCGGCTTCGGCTGCTGGACGTGAGATGACGCGGCTCAGCGGGCTCAGGGTCTCCAGCGATGACGAGGTGCTCGCCTCGTCGTAGCGGCGCAGGACGAGGGGCACGAAGTACGCCGCCCAGACGGCGACGACGAACGCGACGATCAGACCGGTGCCCACGTGGAAAACCGTAGGCCCCTCGCCAGCCGATTCTCGGCACGTGCCGCCGTGTGTCGCCTGAAACCTTCTGGGGCTGGTGTGGTTCAGGCCTGTGTGGTGGACAACCGGGACACGAGCCCGTCGCCCACCTGCCCGGCCAGCACTTGGAAGACGCGATGGTCGCGCCAGTCGCCGGCGATGTGCAGGAACCCCGGAGCGGTGCCGATCTCGGTGAAACCGAGCTTCTCGACCACGCGCAGGCTGGCCGTGTTCTCCGGCCGGATGGCGATCTCGACGCGGTGCAGCTGCACCTCGGTGAGGAGGTGGTCGCACACGAGCGCCACGGCCGTGGTGGTGATGCCGCGACCGGCGTGACTCTGCGCGACCCAGTACCCGAGGCTCGCCCACCGCGCCGACCCCCAGGTGATGCCGTTGACGGTCAGCTGACCCACCATCGTGTCGTCCCAGGTGATGGCGAAGGGCATCGAGCGCCCGGCACGCGCCCGTCGTCGCATCGAGCCGATCATGGCGCGGTAGGACATCGATGGATGGCCGGCCTCGGGAGGCAACGTCGCCTCCCACGGACCGAGCCAGGCGGCGTTGTCCGCGCGCAGCCGCTGCCAAGCCGGGGCGTCGCGGCGACGCAGCGGGCGGACCGCGACCCGTCCGTGCCGCAGCGTGACCGGCCACCCCCGGGTCAGGACGGACCCCGCTCGTGGTTGCCGCCCCGCAGCTGGTCGACGGCGTGCGGCACGACGTCGGTCAGGACGGCGATGGCGTCCTTCACTCCCCCGCTGGAGCCAGGCAGATTCACGACCACGGCTCGTCCGGAGACGCCGGCCAGTCCGCGCGAGAGCATCGCCGTGGGTACACCCTTGGAGACGCCGTGCGCGCGGATCGCCTCGGCCACGCCGGGCAGCTCCCGGTCGAGCAGGGGACGGGTGGCCTCTGGGGTGCGGTCCGTGGGGTTGATTCCGGTGCCACCGGTGGTGAGCACCACGTCGGCGCCGTCGTCGACGGCGGCCCGAACGGCCTCGCGCACCGGGTCGCCATCGGGGACCACCACCGGCGCTGCGGTGTCGAAGCCCCATGAAGACAGCGCCTCGACGAGCAGGGGTCCGGTCGTGTCGTCGTAGACGCCAGCGGCCGCGCGGTTGGACGCCACGACAACAGCACCCCTCATTCCAGTCTCCAGTCGCCGCTGCGTCCGCCCGACTTGGCGATGACCTCCACGTCGGTGATGCGGGCGTGCTTGTCGACCGCCTTGATCATGTCGATGACGGTGAGCGCGGCCACGGTCACCGAGGTGAGCGCCTCCATCTCGACGCCGGTCCGGTCGGTGGTCCGCACGGTTGCAGAGATCTCGACGGCATCATCGGCGATCTCGAGGGCCACGTCAACGCCGCTGATCGCCAACGGGTGGCAGAGCGGGACGAGGTCCGGCGTGCGCTTTGCGGCCATGATGCCGGCCACGCGTGCGACGGCGAGGGCGTCGCCCTTCGGCACACCCTCGCCACGCAACAGCTCGACGACCCGGGCCGAGACCTCGACCCGGCCGCGCGCCGTGGCCGAGCGGGCTGTGATCGCCTTGTCGGAGACGTCGACCATGCGGGCGGCGCCGGACTCGTCGAGGTGGCTGAGCTCATCACTCACTAGAACGGCCTGTCGAGAACGAGGGTGCGAACGGTGTCGCCGAGGTTGAGCGCCGTCTCGTCCTCGCCCACCACGATGAGCGCGTTGGCCTTGGCCAGCGAGCCCATCAGGTGCGAGCCGTGCCCCTGGATCGGCGTGACCTTGGCGCCGCGGTGGGTGACCTCGAAGACGCCGCGGACGTACTGACGCAGGCCGGTACGCGACTGCAGATCGGACGCCAGCACGGCGTGTACCATCGGACGTCGGTACGGCGTGCGGCCCATCAGACGTCGGATCGCCGGCAGCACGAACACCTCGAACGAGACGTAGGCCGAGACCGGGTTGCCCGGCACGGTGATGATCGGCTTCTGCTCGTCGAAGACGCGACCGAAGCCCTGGGGCTTGCCCGGCTGCATGGCCACCTTGTCGAACGAGACGGTGCCCAGCGCGGACAACGTCTCCTTGACGACGTCCTTCTCGCCCATGCTGACGCCGCCGCTGGTGACGACGAGGTCGGCACGGACAAGTTGATCGGAGAGCATCTTGCGGAACGAGCGCGGGTTGTCGTCGACGGCGCCGACGCGGTACGCGATCGCGCCTGCCTCGCGCACGGCGGAGGCCAGCATGTAGCTGTTGCTGTCGTTGATGGAGTCGTAGTCGAGGTGGGTGCCCGGTTCGCGGAGCTCGCTGCCGGTGGAGATGATGACGACGCGCGGGCGTGGGCGCGCCTTGGCGCGGGGGGCTCCGAGGGCAGCCAGCAGACCGATCTCGCGCGCCCCGAGAACCGTGCCGGCGGGCAGCACGAGATCACCGGCCTGGACGTCGCTCCCCTGCGTGCGAACGTGAGCGCCGACCGCCGGGCTCTCCTGGATGCTGACCCGGGCGTTGCCGCCGTCGGTGCGCTCGAACGGGACGACGCTGTCGGCGCCGCGCGGGATCGGCGCGCCGGTCATGATCTTGACGGCGGTGCCGGCGCTGATCGCGAACGGCCGGGCCGACCCGGCCAGGATCTCGCCGACCACGGGCAGCGTGACCGGCGTCTCGAGTGTGGCTTCCTTGACGTCCTCGGCTCGCACCGCATAACCGTCCATGCCGGAGTTGGCGAACCGCGGCAGGTCGATGGGGGCGACGAAGTTCTCGTGCAACGGCAGGCCGAGCGACTCCACGATCGGCTGGTCGTAGGCCTCGAGCGGACCCACGCCGCGCAGGATGCGCTCGAGGTGGTCCTCGACGGTGATCATGTCGTCGCTGATGCTGGCCGGGCGGGCACGCACGCGTGGCCCGGGTGGCGGAGGTTCCGGAGCCGCGGGAGCCGCACTCGAATGGGCTTCCCGGGCGGGGTCGTCGGGTGCTGGCGCGGCCTCGGTGGACGCCTCGGGCGTGGGTTCCTCGGTTTCGTCCGGCCCGAGCGGAAGCATGCTCTGATCCGGCCCGGAGTCCGGGGTTTCCGAGGACATGCGGCTCAGCCTAACCGTGTGCCTTCGGGGATGCTGCGAGCCGTGCCATCGTCGTCGAGTCGAACTTCACCGGTCACGACGACCCCACGACCGAACGTCCAGTCACCCTCGACCGTCAGCGACGTGGCCTCGGCGAGCGACGGTGGGTCGGGCAGCCGGGCGTCGAAGTCGGCGATCGTCGAGTAGAAGCGCCGGTCGAGGTCGACGAGCGGAGTCTGCGCCCGCGCGCGGACCTTGAGGTCGTCGCCGACCTCATAGACGTCAGAACGCAGGACCAGGAGATCTCTCGTGGTCTTGACCGGCAGGAACCGCGAGCGGTCCACCTCGATCGCCGTGGCACCGTCGAACACCTCGACGGCGGCTCCCATCGCGGACTCGATCTGCACGACCCGCGGTGACGCGGGATCCGCAGGGTCGACGTTCTTCTCGTTGCGGATGAGCGGCAGCCCGAGGACGCCGGAGCGATCGGCGAGCATCTGCGCCAGCTTCTCGAGGTCGAACCAGAGGTTGTTCGTGTGAAAAAATCGATGCCTGGTCAGGTCTGACGCTGACTCCACATCCTCTGGTGGAGTCTGCGCGATCTCTCGCAGCACCAGGCGACCGTCGTCGCGTCGCACCACCAGGTGGCCACCCTTGACGTCGGCCGGCGTGCGTCGGCAGACCTCGGCGGCGTACGGCGCACCGGACGCCGCGAACCACGCCATCATCGCCGGGTCAGGGGCGGCGCCGAGATTGTCGGAGTTGGAGACGGCGGCGTACCTGAATCCGGCGTCGAGCAGATCACGGAGCACCCCCGACGTCTCGAGCGCGGTGTAGAGGTCGCCGTGGCCGGGCGGGCACCACTCGAGCGACGGGTCGTCGGGCCACTCGACCGGCGTCAGGTCGTGGGCGAGCAGCTTGGGCTCACGGTTCTGCAGGAAGTCGAGCGGGACGTCGTCAACCGCAAGGTCACCGTGGTGCGAGAGGGCGGCTCGGGTGTCGTCGTGGGTGCGGAAGCTGTTCATGAACAGCAGGGGAAGCCGGACACCGTGCACGCGCCGCACGTGCTGCACCTGACCGACGATGATGTCGAGGAAGGTGAGGTCGCCGCGCACCCGGAGCAACGACTTGGCCCTGTCCATGCCCATCGACGTACCCAGCCCGCCGTTGAGCTTGATCACCGCCGTGGCCGCGACCGCCTCGGAACCGGCCTCGTCGGTCTCGAGGTCGGTCGCCCGCTCGAGATCGGTCAGCGGTTCGACGTCCGCCTCGGCGATCATCCCGGTGGCTCCGCCCTCGAGCTGGGCGTAGAAGGACGTGAAGACGTCGATCGCGCGCTGCGGCACGCCGGCCTCGGTCATTTTCTGCTGCGCTCGCGCGAGTCCACTCACCGGCACAGGTTATCGTCGCCCCCGTGAGTGATGCTGTGACCAAGGACGAGCTGCGGGGGCAGGTGCGCCGGAGCCGCCAGGAGCGGGGACCGGAGCAGCGTCTCCTGGTCGCCGACGCGATCGCCACCCATCTGCTGGCCGAGCCGTTCATCCAGGTCGACCGCGTCGCCTGCCACCTCTCGATGGGTACCGAGCCGGGCACCGGGCCTCTCATCACCGGCCTGTTGCAACGCGGCGTCGAGGTGATCGTCCCGGTCACCCACACCAAGGACCATCAGCTCGAGTGGGTCGCATTCGACCCCGCCGCTCCGCTCCGCCTCTCCTCCATCGGCATCCCGGAGCCCCACCGCGGGCCGCACCTGGGCGCGGGCGCGCTCGAGGACACCGGTCTGGTGATCGTGCCGGCCCTGGCGGTCGACCACTCCGGACATCGGCTCGGTCGAGGCGCGGGCTACTACGACCGTGCGCTGAAGTCCGTCACTGCTCCCATATGCGCGGTGGTCCACTCGAACGAGCTGATGGAATCGGTTCCGCACGAGGAGCACGACGTTCCGGTGCAGATGGCGGTCACCGAGGTGGGGTTGTTCCGCGTCCCGCCAGGGTGACGGCCCCCGAGAAGTCGTCAGCCCGGGCGGGACGCGAGATTGGGTTTGATCCAGTACGTGATCGGGACGATCTCCACCTTCCGGCCCGGTCGAGGCGCGTGGATCATCTTGCCGCCGCCAAGGTACATCGCCACATGGAAGATCGACCCAGCGCCCCCCTTGCTCCAGTAGACGAGGTCGCCCCGCCGGATGCTGCCGACCGAGACCTTCCGGGTGCGGGAGTACTGGCCCGCGGCCGAGTGCGGAAGACCGACGCCCGCAGCGCCCCACGCCTTCATCACGAGGCCCGAGCAGTCCCATGAGCCGGGGCCCGCGCCGCCCCACTTGTAAGGCTCACCGAGCTGCGCCCGGGCGAAGGCGATGGCCTTCTCGACCTTGCTGCCCGAGGCCGACGGCGAAATGGCCGGCCCTGGGTCAGGCTTGGGCGTGGGTTTGGGCTTGGGCGTGGGCTTGGGCGTGGGCTTCGGTTCGGTCGGTTTCGCCTCGGTCGGTGGCGGATCGGTCGGTGGCGGATCGGTCGGCTCGGTCTCGGGCTGTTCCGTGTTCGGCGGAGGCCCGCCGACCGGCGACGACGGACCGCCCTGGTCGATCTTCTCGTCGATCTCGTCCTGCTTCTTGGTCGCCTCCGTCACGGTGACGTCCTGCGCGGCAGCGAGCTGTTCGAGCAGCGCCTTGCGCTCTCGCTCGGTCGAGTCGACGGCGGCCTCTGCCGCGCTGATCGCCTGCTCGATGCCCGCGGCGGCCGCGGCCTGCTTCTCGACGGCAGCGCGCCGGGCCTCCTGCGCAACATCTGCCCGTCGAACGGCTGCGTCGTGGACGACCTCGCGCGCCGTCAGCGTGTCGACCCGGGCGTTCATCGCCTCGTTGGTGCTCGTGTAGGCACCGGCGCGCTCGAGGAGCTGTTGCGGCCCGTCGCTCTCCAGCATCGTGGTGAGTCGGGACGTAGCGGTGCCCGACTGGAGCTGCTCGACGGTGAGGGTCGCGACGACGTCCCGCTGGTCGTCGAGCTGCGCTTCGGCCCGCTTGACAGCTGCGCGCTGACGCCGGAGGTCGGCCTCGGCCTCGGCCAGCTCGAACCGCGCGCCGTTGAGCTGCTCGGCGGCGGCAGCCGAACGGGCCAGCAGGTCGTTCAGGTGCATCCGCGACTGCACGAGCCGGACCTGCAGCTCGCCGACAGACGGGTTGTCAGCCTCGGCTTGGGGCGTGCTCGCGACCGAGAGCAGCACAGACACCGCTAGCCCACCGATCGCGAGGGGGAAGACACGCATGACCACCAAGGTAGTCACGTTCTGCCCCATGCGGACCAAAAATCACAGAAAAACCATGCGCCACTTGCGTGTCGGTGCTTCACATTGGTCACGACATGCTGATAATGCCGCGCCGACGAGCGCTACTGAGTCGTGGGGTGCAGGGTCAGCGTGTTCTCGGTGGACCCCTCGACGGCCTTTGCGCCGAACACCCACGGGAGCGTCCGACCCTCGGCCCACAGCGGCAGCTGGTCCGCGTAGTTGGGGTGGTACGCGTGCCCCGAGTTGCCGGACAGCTGGATCCACCTCGATCGGTCGAGGTTCGCGAGATCGACGACCATCCGCATCGACGGCACGGCGGTGACCTCGTACCCCTCCGCGGCGTCCCACGCGTTCGCATTCACGAGGCCGCCGCCTCCCCCGACATGAACCGGCCCACGGTTGAACACGCGGTTGACCAGCCCGACGCCCGAATCTCCCAACGTCGGGTTGACCAGCGTCAGCTGGTGCAGCTGACCCCACTCCCATCCGCGCGGATCACGCGAACGGACCATGGTCAGCTCGTCACGAGCCCGGATCATCGCGTCCCGGAGCACGTCGTCGCGGCGCTCGACGACCGTCGGAGTCGCGAGGTTGTCCCACCAGTGACTGGTGGGATTGTCGATGATGGTGCGCACGACGTTGAACCACCGCTCACCGCCGTCGGGCCACTGCTCGCGCGGGAGCTCGTCGTGGAACGTCAGCTCCAGGATGTTGCGCCACACCACGTTGAAATAGGTGGCGCCTCTGGAGTCGGGAGTCTGCTGACGGTCCCAGGCGCGTAGCGTGTCCTGGCCCTCCCGGGCGAATCGGGTCTCGAGCGGGACGTCGAGCAGGTACCGGGTCAGCCCTTTGGCGATGGGGTTGTGGCTGTCCATCTGGAACCGCGACATGTCGCGGACGGACAGGCTCTTCTTCGATGCGAGCAGCGCGCGGATCCGCTCGGAGCGGTACCCGACGGCCGTGTCGGCACCCAACAGGTACGGGTACTGATCGCCGATGACCTGGTTGTTCGCGGTGACGATGAAGCCTTCGTCGGGGTTCAGCTCGCTCGGGAGCGAGCGGAACGGCACGTACCCCGTCCATTCGTGCTTGCCGTCCCAGCCGGGTACCGGCCAGCGCCCGTCGCCGCGGCTGCGAATCGGGATGTCGCCGGGCGCCTGGTAGCCGATGTTGCCGTCGACGTCGGCGTAGAGGAGGTTCTGCGACGGCACCGTGAACTTCCGGGCCGCGGCCTGGAACTCCGGCCAGTTCTGCGCCTTGTCGAGCGCGAAGATCGCCGAGATCGTGGAGCGTGGTCTCGATGCCGTCCATCGCAGCGCGACCTCGGTCGTCTCGTCACCGACCTCGGCGACCTCCTCACTGGCATCGGACAGGAGTGGACCGTGCCGGGTCGATCGCACGATGATGGTGCGGGTCTCGCCGTCGGCGACCTTGATCCGCTCGCGCCGCGTCCGCAGCGGCACCTGCTTGCCCTTGTACTCGTAGGTCTCGCCCGTGACGCGCTCCACGTACAGGTCGGTGACGTCGGCATACATCGTGCTGACGCCCCAGGCGATGCGCCGGTTATGTCCGACGACGACGCCGGGCATTCCGGAGAACGAGAACCCCGACACGTCGTATGGGCAGACCTCGGTGATCTCTCGGCAGTGCAGACCGACCTGGTACCAGATCCCGGGCATCGACGGGGAGAGATGCGGGTCGTTGGCCAGGATCGGCTTGCCGGTGGCGGAGCGCCGGCCGGCGACGACCCAGGAGTTGGAGCCGATGCCCTCCCCGGTGCCGAGAAGGGCCGGCAGGGCTTCGGCCGCGTCGCGAGCCTTCGCCAGCGACACACTGGATGCTTCGGCAGCCGGCTCGATCGGGCGTTTCCCGAGCTGGCCCCGGACGTCGGGCCGGCGTTTCGTGACGATCGGGTCGTGCGTCCGGGGCGGGTCGGGGTAGAGCTCTTCGACCTGCTCGACCGACATCTGGCGCGAGGCCATCACCCGATCGATCTCGTCGTTCATGTTGCTGCGCAGGTCCCACGCCATCGCCTTGACCCACGCGACGGAGTCGACCGGCGTCCACGGCTCGGGGCGGTAGTCGGGGCCGGTCAGCGACAGCACCGCGTACTCCAACGACAGCTGCGAGCCGGACTTCCCGTCGATGTACGCATTGACCCCGCGCGCATACGCCTGGAGCAACGAGCGGGTCTCCATGTCGAGCTCCGCGTACTCCTGTTCCGCGACACGTCGCCAACCCAGCGTGCGGACGAACTCGTCGGTCTCGAGGCCGCTCTCGCCGACGAGCTCTGACAGGCGTCCGGCCGTCACGTGTCGGCGGAAGTCCATCTCGTAGAACCGGTCCTGTGCCTGCACGTAGCCCTGCGCGAAGAACAGGTCGGCCGAGTCGTCGGCGTAGATCTGCGGGATGCCATGGCCGTCGCGCTTGACCTCGATGACCCCGTTCAGCTCATCGAGCCGGACCTCGCCCGTGGTGTCCGGAAACGCCCTGCGCACCGTGACGAACGAGAAGACGGAGAGCCCCACGAGCAACACGGCGACCAGAGCTGCCAGGGTCACCACGATGCGCCGCACCCGGCCATTCTGCATGGCGTGGGGCCAGGGTGTGTCTCCCTATTCCGGTTCGTGGTGCGCGTGGTGTCGCGCTCGGCTGGCAAGGCAGAGGAGGGAGGCGCACCGGTGTTGTGCGGCGACCGACGATAACGCTGCCAGGCGAGATGCGACGCCGCGCGAACCCGGATCGGAATAGGGAGACGCGCCCTAGGTTCGGCCGGCCTCGCGGATCTCGCCCACCAGCTCCTCCAGGACGTCCTCGAGCATGATGACCCCGAGCACCGTGCCGTCCTCGTCGGCTACTCGGGCCATGTGCGAGCCGCGGGCCTGCATGGTGCGCAGCGCGTCGTACAGGCCGGAGCCGGGGGCGACGGTCGCCAGCGGACGCACCCATTTGTCGGCGACGGCCCGGTTCCGGGCTTGGTCATCGGTCTCGAGGACGTCCTTGATGTGCAGGTAGCCGATGATGTCGCCGGTGGCGTCGGTGACCGGGAAGCGCGAGAAGCCGGTGTCCGCGCACGCCTGCTCGACGTCGACCGGAGTGGCGCTCGGCTCGATCGTGACCAGGCCGAGTCGCGGCAGGAGCACCTGATCGACCGTGCCCTCGTTGAAGTCGAGAGCACCGGAAACGAGACCGTACTCGTGCTCGTCGAGCAGACCTTCGCGCCGTGACTCCTCGACGAGAACGGCAACCTCGTCGTGGGTGAACGAGGAGGACACCTCGTCCTTGGGCTCGATGCGCATCAGGCGCACCACCATGTTGGCGATGCCGTTCAGGGCGACGACGAACGGGCGGAGCACGGCGATCACGGCGAGCATGAACGGACCGAGGATCAAGGCAGCCCGGTCGGGCCCGACGAGCGCAAGGTTCTTCGGCACCATCTCCCCGAGCACCACGTGGGCGAACACGACGATCGTCATGGCGACGACGAACGAGATCGGGTGCACGAGTCCGGCCGGCACCGCGAGTGCGTCGAACACCGGCTCCAGTAGGTGGGCGATCACCGGTTCGCCGACGGCGCCGAGGCCGAGCGAGCAGATGGTGATGCCGAGCTGAGCAGCGGCCATGGCCAGCGTGACGTTCTCGACGGCGCGCAGCGCGAGACGCGCGGTGCGTGACCCGGCCTGTGCCGCCGGTTCGAGCTGGGTGCGGCGCGCCGAGATGAGCGCGAACTCGGCGGCGACGAACAGGGCGTTGAGGGCCAGCAGCACGAGTGTGAAGAGGATGCCGAACCAGCTGCTCACGACGACCCACCCCCGGCCGGCGTCGCGTCGACGGTCATGACGACGCGGTCGATGCGTCGGCCGTCCATGCGCTCCACCGAGAGGTGCACCACCAGGGGAGGCGGGTCGTCCTCGTCGTCGTCGGGTGTGCGGTCGAGCTCGAAGGTGACGACGTCTCCGCGGTGCGCGAGCCGGCCGAGCTCGGCGTTGATGAGCCCGGCGATCGTCTCGTAGTCCTCGCTCTCCGGCAGCGCGATCTCGGTCTGCTCCTCCACCTCGTCGGGTCGCAGCAAACCGGAGAGTGACCAGGCGCCGTCGCGCCGGTGTCGACTGCGCGCCGACAGACGGTCGTGCTCATCGGCGATGTCACCGACGATCTCCTCGACGAGGTCCTCCAGGGTGACGACGCCGTCGGTGCCCCCGTACTCGTCCACCACCACGGCCATCTGCATGCCCTGGTCGCGCAGCAAGGTGAGCAGGGGATCGAGCTCGAGGCTGTCTGGCACCGTGGTTGCGGGGTCTGCGATCTCGGCCAGCCGCACGGACCGCCGCCGGTCCGGCTCGACGCCGACGGCCTGCTTGACGTGCACGATGCCCAGCACTTCGTCGGGCGTGCGACCGATCACCGGGAACCGTGAGTGACCGGTCTGCCGGGCCGCCTCGATGACGTCGTCGGCCGTGTTGCGGCCCTCGAGGAAGTGCACATGGACTCGTGGCGTTCGCACGTCGGCGGCTGTGCGGTCGCCGAACGCGATGCTGCGTGCCACGAGCTCGGCCGTCTCGTCGTCGATGTCGCCGTGAGCCGCCGAGCGCAGCACCAGCGAGCGCAGTTCGAGGGGCGAGCGGGCCGAACGAAGCTCCTCCTGCGGCTCGACACCGAGCGACCGCAAGATGGCGTTCGCGAGGCCGTTCAGCGCACCGATCGGCCAGATCATCGCGCGGGTGAACGCGCGCTGCGGCAGCTGGGTGATCGACGCGGTGGCCTGGGGCAGGGCCAGGGCGATGTTCTTGGGGATGAGCTCGCCGACGAGCATCGTGACGATGGTGCTGGCGGTGATCGCGATCGCGTACGCCGTGGCGCGCGACGCGCCCTCGTCCAGCCCCAGATCGTCAAGTGGTCCGCGCAGAATGGTGCCGAGCGCCGGCTCGGCGAGGAACCCGATGACCAAGTTGGTGATGGTAATGCCGAGCTGGGCGCCGCTGAGCTGGGTGGAGAGCGTTCGCAGGGCCTTGAGTGTGCCGATCGCCCCCTGGTCGCCGGCTTCGGCGTCGCGCTCGATCGTCGCGCGATCGACGGTGACGAAGGAGAACTCCGCAGCCACGAAGACGCCGCAGGCGAGCATGAGGAAGAGGGAGAGCGAGAGCAGCAACCACTCGGTCATGAGACTGGTCCGGCAGGGACGGGATCGGTCACGATGACCGCAACTGTACCCTTGGGACGGCTGTCAGAACGAGCGGAGTAAGTCGTGCCCACCTACCAGTACCAGTGCACCGAGTGCGGTCAAGCACTCGAGGTCATTCAGTCGTTCTCGGACGACGCCCTGACTGTGTGCCCCGACTGCAACGGGCGCCTCCGCAAGGTGTTCGCCGCCGTCGGCGTCGTCTTCAAGGGCTCTGGTTTCTACCGCAACGACAGCCGCTCGACGACCACGTCCAGCGAGCCGGCGACGAACGGCTCCGCCAAGCCAAAGAGCGAGTCGCCGACGACGAAGAAGGAGTCGTCGAAGAACGGCTCGTCCTCGGACAGCTCGTCGACCACGAGTACCCCTGCCCCCACCGGCGGATGACCCGGGCGACCGTCGACGACGTTCACGCGCTCGCTGCCGGTATGCCCGGCGCGACGAAGGACACCTCCGGACCGACGGTCTACCTGGTCAGCCGGCGCAGCTTCGTCTTCTTCCGCAATCCACGACCCGATGCCGTCGACCCCGACACCGGTGAGCGCTACGACGACGTGATCGTCTTCTGGGTCGCCTCGGAGGAGGACAAGCAGGCGCTGGTGCTCGACGAGTCCACGCCGTTCTTCACCACCCCACACTTCGACGGGCACCTCTCGGTGCTGCTTCGAGGTAGCCGGATCGGCGAGCTCCAGCGAGACGAGCTCGCCGAGATCGTCTACGACGCGTGGCTGTCACGCGCCGGCAAACGTGCCGCCGCGGCCTGGCTGGCCGAGCGCGAGCTCTCCTGACGCTGTGGACGTGTCGGGGCGAGGACTCGCCATCGCGTCCTAGCCTCCGGGCGTGGAAAGAATCTCGCGCTTCGTGCTGCGCCATCGCCGACCGCTCGCCGCCCTGCTCGCCGGCCTGGCCGTGTTGCTCGCGCTGGGTGCGCTTCGCGCTGAGCCACCCGGGCACACGGTGGTCGTCGCGGCCCACGATCTCGCCAGTGGCACGAAGCTGGCCGCCGCCGACGTGCGTCGAGCCCGGCTTCCGGAGGCCGTTGCGCCGGCGCACAGCACCAGCCGCGTCGACGACGTGATCGGTCGCACGGTCGCGGGTCCGATGCGGCGGGGCGAGGTGGTCACGGATCGTCGGGTCGTCCGTGCAGACCGCATGAGCGGCTTCCCCTCCGGAACGGTGCTGGCCACCGTGCGGCTCGCGGACGCCGACGCGCTCGCGAGCCTGCGGGTGGGCGATCGTGTCGACGTCGTGGCCGTCGCGCCGGACGGCGGCGAGAGGGCCGAGGTGGTGGCACGCGGCGTCGAGATCGTCACCCTGCCGAGCACCGACCACGAGTCCGGCGGCGTTCCGGTCGGCGTGGCGACGAGCGAAGATGAAGCGCTCCGGCTGGCCGAGCGTGCGCTCGACGCGCGGCTGAGTGTGCTGGCGTCCCGGGCGTAGACGGAGACCGCTCTTTCTGGATACGTTCCCCGTGATCGTTCATCTCTCAGAGGGGCCACCAATGATCAAGGGATTCAAAGAGTTCATCATGCGCGGGAACGTCGTCGACCTGGCTGTCGGCATCGCCATCGGCGTCGCGTTCACCTCACTCGTCGCCGCGTTCGGCACCTACTTCATCAACCCGCTGGTGGCCTCCGTCGGTGGCTCCAGCGAGAAGGGCCTCGGCTTCCAGATCACTGACAGCAGCAAGACCCTCGTCGACATCGGTGGGCTCATCAACGCGCTGATCGTCTTCGTCGTGACGATGGCGGTGATCTACTTCGCCGTCGTGGTTCCCGTGCAGAAGCTTCAGGAACGGCGCAAGACCGAGCCCGAGGCCGAAGCCGTTCCGGAGGACCTCGCCGTCCTACGCGAGATCCGCGACGCACTGCTGAATCAGACTCGCCCGTCGAGCGGCGGCGAGCACCTCTAACCGTGGTGGGGCGGCACGTCGCGACGCAGCTCGTCGTCGCGCGTGTCGTCCACCGGTTCGCTCCAGCCCTCGTCGGTCTCGTCGTCGGTGGTGTCGGGTAGCAGGTCGCCGAGCAGCCGTTCGCGACGGCGCTTCTTCAGGGCCTCCTCGTCAGAGGACACCGTCGAACCAGTCCGGCGTCAGCTTCGGATACTGCGGGTGCCAGCCGGTGCGATCACAGAATCGCTGCGAGCTGACGCGCTGCGAACGAGAGATCATCTCGAGTCGCTGGCCACCGAGTCGCACCGTCACCATCGAGAAGAAGCGTCCCTCCTTGCGCCCGGCCGCGAGAGCGAACGTGTCGGCCATGTCGCGTCGCTTCACCGGCTCGGCGCCGACGTTGTAGGCGCCGGCCGGAACCGTGAGGGCGGCGACGGTGGCCGGGCCGACGTCCTCGATGTGAACGACATGGGCCCAAGAGTCCGGGTCGCCGATGCCGATCCGACGGCCGGCCCGGGCGCGCCGCAGCAGCCACGCCGAGTTGCCGTCGAGCCCGGCGATCTGCCCGTACCGCAACGAGACTCCCTCGCCGCCCGACCGCGTGAACTCGTCGATCTCGCCCTCGGCCACGACGATGTGCTCCGTGGCCCGGGTGAGCTCGATGTCGCTGTGCTCGTCGACCCAGTCGTCGCCGTGGTCGGCGTAGACGAAGCTCAGGCTCTGCTGCACGAGACGTCCGACCCCGGCCTCCCGGGCTGCGGCGGCGACGACAGCGGTGCCGTGACTCCGGAGACGGTCGTTGGAGCGCCAGGCGCCGGGAAGCAGCATGGTGAATCCGACCGGGACCCGGGTGGCGTAGTTGACGACGGCGTCACAGCCGCGCATCGCGGTCGCGAGGGCCTGCTGGTCGAACAGGTCGGCAACGACGGGCTCCGCACCGCGTTGGGCGACAGCCTTCGCTGCCTTGGATGAACGGGCGAGTGCGACGACCGTGTGTCCGGCGTCGAGGAGGGCAGGAATGGTCGATCGACCCATGACTCCGCTGCCTCCGGTCAGGAGAACCTTCACGTGTCACTCCGATGTGATGGCGGCTCCGGGCAGCGAGGTGTAGCCCCCCGGAATGTGATCAGGGTAACAACGCGTGCTCCGAAAAGAACCTCCACATGAGCTCGGTGGCCCGGATTTCGTTCGAATTGGACCAGCCGGCTGCACCCGGCCAGGCGTGGGTTTCGCCGGCCACGAGATAGGCCGACACCTCGCTGCCGGCGGCGCACCCTTCCCACTGCGACAGCGTGACCTGCGGCGACACCTGTGACGTGCTCGGCAAAGGATCACACCGGTTGTGCTCGGCCCAGTCGGTGAGCGCCTCGGTGACGCCCGGCAGCTCGCCGATGATCGTCTCCGCTCCCGAGTACGGGATGACGGGGTCGTCTGCCCCGTGGAAGTAGATGATCGGGCGCGGCGGCGCGGAGTCGCAGCGAGGGTCGTAGTACTGACCCGAGACCGCGCCGAAGGCGGCAAAGTCGCGGGAGTCCTCGCACGCCAGCGCCAGGGTGAGTGTCGATCCGTTCGAGAAGCCGGCGGCATAGACCCGCCGATCGTCGACGCAGATCGTGTCCTTCACCCGGTCAAGCAGCTCATGGACGTAGGTCACGTCGGACGGCGGGTCGTCCGACGTGGCTCGAAAGGTCCACGCTGGGACGACTCCCGAACCCTCGGGCGCCACGACGATGACTTCCTCGTCGTCGGCGAGCTCATCCATTCCGATGGCTTCCAGCAGGTTGCGAGGCTCATCGCCGACGCCGTGGAAGAGGAAGATCACCGGCAGGCGGGTACGGCCGTCGTAGTCGGGCGGGACGTGCAGGACATAGCTCCGTTCGGTTCCCTCAGACGTGATCTGATGCTCCGTGGTTCCCTCGTCCGGCGGCTGCGCCGGCGAGCACGGCTCACCAGATGGCGCGTCGGGCGGCGACCCCGGGCCGCATCCGACCAGAGTCGTGACCACCGCCACCGCGAAGGTGGCGATCACGAGAGAACGACGACTGGTCACGCGATCGAGCGTAGAGCGCCTGGCGGATCGCGTCCGCGCCCCGCGCAGACCTGTATTCTCGCGGCGAGCCCCCGTAGCTCAGGGGATAGAGCATCGGTTTCCTAAACCGAGTGCCGCAGGTTCGAATCCTGCCGGGGGCACCCAGCAAAACCGCAGGTCAGAAGGCAGCTTCGACCATCTCAGGCAGCAGCACCCAGGCCGACCAGGTCGGCGCTGACCCGCCAGAGCCGCGCGGCCGCGGTCTCGTCGTAGCTCTGCGCGGACGACGACATGGGCTTGCTCTTGGTGAAGAAGAGGCCGCTCACCCGCTCGAGGTCGGGAGCCGACGCCACGTGGATCGAGGTGACGGCACCCTGGTCAGGCGCCTTCATGAACGGCCGCATGAACGGCACGACGAGTCGCTGGATGACGCTCGGATCCTCGGCACCGAACGCCGTGCTCACCATGCCGGGATGCAAGGCGTTCGCCGTGACGGACGTGGACCGCAGCCGTCTGGCCAGTTCGTACGTGAACATGACGTTCGCGAGCTTGGACTGGTTGTAGGCCCGCGAGCCGGAGTAGGACCGCTCGTCCTGGAGGTCGTCGAACTCGATGCGCCCCATCGACTGCGCGTTGGACGCGACCGTGACCACCCGCGCCGGGCCGCTCTGCTTCAACCGTTCGAGCAACAGGTTGGTGAGCAGGAACGGCGCGAGATGGTTGACGGCGAAGGTGCGCTCGAGCCCATCTGCAGTGACGTGTCTCGTGTCCCAGTAGCCCCCGACATTGTTGACCAGCACCTCGATCCGCGGGAGCTCCCGGAGCAGCTCCTCGGCCAGCCGCCGCACCTCTGCTTGGGAGGACAGGTCGGCCACGAACACGTCCACCTGACCGCCAGCGGCTCTGATCTCGCCCGCTGCAGCTCCGGCGCGCGCGGCGTCTCGCCCGGTGATCGCGACGCGAGCGCCCATCGCGGCCAGGCCGAGTGCGGTCGCCTTGCCGATGCCACCTGTGGCACCGGTGACGACCACCGTCCGGCCGGCCATCGGCCCGCCCGCCTGATTCACGAACGCTTGACGGTCGACGGTGGTCCAAATCCCTTGGCGATCAACCAGATCGGCATGAACACGAACTCGAACAGTCCGCCCGGAATCAGGAGAACCATTCCAGGTCCCTCGTTCATGTCGAGAACGCCCAGGAGGTCAAGCACCACTCCCAAGGAGAGCGCGGCATATCCCACCAGGCCTAGTACGGCGATGGATCGGGGAACCAGCCGTGAGACGAAGAGCAAATAGGTCAGAATCAGGCCGCCGATGCCGGTCGGAATGTAGACCCACAGCAGGTGGTTCGGGACAACCTGCAGCTGGATCAGGAGATAGACGCCGCATGCAGTGGAGACGGTGAACTCGACGATTCTGAGTACCGGATACCAGAAGGCCAGTCTCTGATTGACGGTCTTCAAGACCTGGTACATCAGAAGGCCGATGCCGACGACAGCGATGCCGGAACACATCATGAGCAGCACGCCGACTGTCATTGGTGCTCTGTCGGTGTCACCGTCCACAAAGGACTGGATGAGTGACGTCCCGATCATCGCCGTGACCATCTGGACGATGAACAGGATGCCCACGGTGACCGCGATCTTCCGTCGCGACCTGGCACTTCCCGGCGATTGAGCAGGGGTCGTGGTCTGTGTGCTCATGAGCGTCCTTCTTCAGTAGGGATGGTGATGGCGACCTTGCCGCGCACGTGGCCGGCGATGAGATGACGCATGGCGTCGGGGACCTCGTCGAGCGGGTAGGTCTTGTCGATGCACGGCACCACCTGGCCCGCCTCGATGAGTGGGGTGAGCCGTTCGAAGAAGGAGCCGTGCTCCTTGGACGCCAGCATGGCCAGCCGTTGACGCACGAACATGGACACCAGCGGCGCCCGCAGGCTCCGGCCGAAGCCGCCCGTGACATTGCCGCCTTCCTCCCCGCCGACGAGGACGGCCGTCCCGGTGGGCGTGAGGGCGCGGCGCAGCCGAGACAACGAGGGGTTGCCGCCGATGTCGAGGATCAGGTCGTACTGGTGCTCGCCATCGGCGAAGTCGTCCCGCGTGTAGTCGAGGACATGGTCGGCACCGAGCGACCGCACCAGGTCGAGCTTCGCGGTGCTGCTCACACCGGTGACTTCCGCTCCCAAGGCCTTGGCCAGCTGCACGGCGTAGGTGCCGACTCCCCCGGACGCACCAAGCACCAACACCTTCTGCCGAGCCTCGACCTTGCCGGCGTCGAGCGCCTGCAGGGCTGTGCTCGCCGACACCGGGACGACCGCGGCCTGCTCGAACGTGAGGGTCGCCGGCTTGACGGCGAGCTTCTCCTCCAAGGCCGCGGCATACTCAGCGAAGGACCCCTTGGCGTTCCCGTACACCTCGTCACCGACGGCGAACCGGGTGACCGCAGAGCCGACGGCGACAACAGTGCCGGCGACGTCGATCCCCGGAACACGATTCTTCGGCCTACGGAAACCGAACCCGATGACGCGAAGAAGGTACGGGCGGCCAGCCATCATGTGCCAGGTACCCCGGTCGAGACCGGCCGCGTGAACGCGGACGAGTACCTCGTCGTCGGCGATCTCGGGGCGGTCGATGCGGGTGCGATTGAGGACGTCGACGGCGCCGTACGCGTCCTGGACGATGGCCTCCATCGTGATGCCCGAGGCTGTGAGCGACGCGGTCTTGCGGTGCTCTGGGGTGACTCTGATTCTTTTCGTCATGTCGCTTTGCGAATCCATTTCACGTCGCCCTTTGATAGAAGTTCACTCTCCTCCTGCCGGAGGGTTCTGTCCGGTGTTTCCGAATGCAACTCCCGGATCTACACCCAGCGAAACCGCAGGTCGCCCGAGGGTGACCTGCGGTTTCGCTCACTCGCGCTGGGTCAGTACTGGACCGACTCGACCTCCTCGAAGATCTCGAAGCGCGGTGCACCCTGGACGCCGGCCGAGCCCATGGCCTCCCTGAGCTCGGGGTTGTCGCGGAACTGCAGGGCGGCTTCAGCCGTGTCGAAGCCCGCAACGATGGTGATGTTGTTGTCGTTCTCGATGTTCCGGTTGAGGCGGTGGAAGCGGGCGCCGCCCTTGGCGGGCGGGAAGCTGTCGAAGACGTTCTTCCAGGTCTGGTAGTCCTCGACGTCGTGGTTGATGGC
>NZ_JBOHDT010000182.1:0-4150 GCF_050700635.1 Aeromicrobium sp. | reverse complement strand
GCCTGCCTCCGTGGCCGGAGCGCGTGCCCGGCACGCGCGGCTCGCGCCGCACGCTCCTCGACGTCGCGCTATACCTCGGCGTCATCGCGTCCGCGCTGTGGGTGCTGCTTGCGCCGGCCGATCCCCTGATCGAGCCGGCGCGCCTGGTCCCCCTGCTCGTCGTGCTGCCCCTGCTCGGTCTCCGCGACAAGACGATCTTCCTGGCGGCCCGCTCGGAGCACTACTGGGTGACCGCGCTCGTGTTCCTGCTGCCGTTCGTCGACATGATCGTGGCCGCCAAGCTGATCATGGTGGCCATCTGGTGGGGCGCGGCGACGTCCAAGCTCAACCGGCACTTCCCGTACGTCGTCTCCACGATGATGGCGAACGCTCCGTTGGTCCCGCGGTTCGCGAAGAGGCATCTCTGGCGCGATCCGGTGAACGACATCACGCCGTCCAGGCTTTCCCGGGCGCTCGCGCACGGCGGCACGGTCGTGGAGTTCGGCATCCCGATCGTGCTGCTGCTGTCGAGTGGAGGAGGGGTGACGCAGGTTGCCTTGGTGACCATGATTCTTTTTCACCTGAACATCCTCAGCTCGATCCCGATGGGCGTACCGCTGGAGTGGAACGTGCTGATGATGTTCGGAGCCGTCTTCCTGTTCGGGCACCACGCGGGCATCGGTCTGACAGACGTCACGCAGCCCGGACTCGTGTACGGACTGGTGGCGCTCATCGTCGCCGCGGTCGCGTGGGGCAACGTCCGTCCCGACCAGTGGTCGTTCCTGCCGTCGATGCGCTACTACGCCGGCACCTGGGCCACGTCGGTGTGGCTGTTCGCCTGTACCGACGATGAGGGGGCTGAGCAGAAGTACGCGGAGCGCGTGACGAAGGCGGCGCAGCTGCCCCATCGCCAGCTCGCCCGGCTCTACCCGCCGGACACCGTCGACCTGATGATGGGCAAGCTCGGTGCCTGGCGAGGACTGCACACGCACGGGCGCGCCATGCTCGGCCTCTACCCGCACGCGGCCGACGACCACGAGTCACGGATGGCCGTCGACGGCGAGATGGTCGCCGGTTCGGCGATTGGATGGAACTTCGGCGACGGCCACCTGCACCACGAGGCACTCCTGGCCGCCGTGCAGGAGCGATGTGACTTCGCGCCCGGGCAGCTCCGCGTCATCATGTTGGAGTCGCCGCCGATGGGTCACCCCGTGCAGCAGTACCGCATCGTCGACGCGGCCAGCGGGCTCCTCGAGGAGGGTGAGGTCGACGTCGCCGACATGGTGGCGCGCCAGCCCTGGGACGGCAACCTGCCCTTCCGTGTCGGCACGAGGCCGATTCAGTCGACGGACGTGTAACCGGGCCAGTCGTCCATGGAGTCACCCGGGCCGGGCACGGTGAAGTCGGGAGGAGGAGGCGCCGGCACGGGTGCGAGCTCGGGGTCGCGGCAGACGCAGTCGAGGAGCAGCTCGTTGGGGATCGCGATCGGGTGCAGGCTGTGGTCGCTCAGCGCCAGGAAGTCGTAGAACACCCGCAGTGTCAGGCCGAGGGACGGGTGGAACGTGCGCGTACGTTCGCCCGAGGCTCTGGCCCAGTCATTGTCGCCGAACTTGGAGCTCTGTCCGAGGAACGTCCATGCGTCGCCGGTGACGTCCAACACGTACGGCTGTGATTCCGCAATGTGGAAACCGTCGGAGGAGTCCGTGCCCGTGAGTCGGAACCGCAACCGGGGTCCGAAGCCGCTGACCTGGATCGTCCAGGGCCCGTAGAACTTCTCCTGCATCACGCACCTCCTATGAGATCTCGAGACCGGTGCGCCGGGTGAACTCACTGCTGAAGCCGTCGAGGCTTCCGTTGTCCGTGATCGTGCGCAGGGACCGGCGCCAGTCGCCCAAGGAGCCGTTGCTCGCCGAGTTCGGTCGCCCGAAGATGCGTTGGGTGTCGTCGCGGGTGCCGATGTGCAGCTGTCCCCAGTGCAGGATGCCGCCGAAGTTCGGATTCCGCCCGATGGCTGCGGCGTAGTTGACCAGGTCCTCAGAGCCGGTCAGGTCCTTGAGGCCGGCGACCTCCACGGAGCAGGTCGTGCCGTATCTCTGCATGCCGAGCTTCGCCCGGGTGAACGACGTAAACCGCAGCGAGGCATAGCCGAGGAACGCCTTGCCGCGCAGCTCCTGGCTGATCTCGAAGGCGATGAGGGCGTCGATGAAGGTGGGGAGGCGGTCGTCCACGGCGTCGAAGAACACCTCCGTCGAGGCGACGTTGTGCTCGCAGCTCTGGTCCAGGTAGTTCTTGCGGTCCATCACCGCGTAGCTCTTGGCGCCGAACTGCAGGTCGCCCTGCATCGCGGTGAAGACGAGGTAGGCGATCACCTGCCAGGCGAACAGGCCGGCCGCCTTCGTGGCCGGATCGGTCTCGTTCGGGTCGAGCAGCTCGTTCTTGATCCGCTCCATGTGCTCGCCGAGGCGGTCGTCCTCGGCGAAGGTGTCAATCAAAGCCTTGATCACCAGCAGCACGAGTGCGAGCGCGCCCAGGAAGGCCAGCAGTCCGCTTCCGCCGAGCACTGCCACCGCCGCCGCCCCTCCGCCGATGGCCTTGCCGTCGCTGTCCACGACCTCCTTGATCTCGCGCTCGGCCTCCTTCAGCACCCCCTTGATGAAGCTGCCGCTGGAACACGCACGGTCGAGGAAGCTCGGGTCGGCGGAGCGGAACGGGTTCTTGTCGTCCTCGCTGTACGGAAAGCAGTTGCCGACGAGGTCGTACACCGGACGCTCGATCTCGGCCGGGTCGGACAACCGACGACCGACCCGCTGCGCCCGCCCTTCCGGAGCGAGGCTCACCGGGATGTTCCACCGCTTGGTGACGCCGACGAGGTTGCGGGTGAAGTTCAGGTGCGGTGTCAGGCAGACCACGACCTGCAGGAAGCGGTTCGGCGTGTCGGGGAGGCCGACCTCGGGAGCGGTGTCGTGGTAGAGCGGGCCGGTGTCGCGGTCGGCGATCTGCTGCTTCACGTCCTGCCACAGGTGGAGCCGGCGACGCTCCCACAAGGAGTACTGGCGCTCGGCGCGCAGCACGACCGAGTAGATGATGCCGAACCGGCCCATCGAGACGAGCACCGAGTCGAAGACGATGTTGTCGTCCTCGCGGACGATCGTGAACACGTCGTCCCCGCCGTAGACGGCGCGCAACCGGTCGTCGTCGAAGAAGGGATGGCGGCCCTCGTCGACGCGCTCGATCCAGTACTGGTGTCCGCCGTCGGCCACGAGGTGCAGGGCGACGACGGAGTCGGCGATCGGCCCGCGGTCGAAGTCGCCTCCGTGGGTTCCGGTGGTCAGGGCGCCGAGGACCGTCTGACCGCCCGCTCCTCCGAGGGTGCGGAACGCCCACGGGCCGGTGAAGTGGTGAACCTGGAACGTGTCCTTCATGAAGCCGGCGAGCGTCCTGGGGTCGTCCAGCGCGTCGACCTCGTCGAGCTCGGCGTACAGCTGGCAGACCCGCTTGCCCGACTCGACGTGGGCCAAGGTGCCGAACTTGTCGATGAACGACGGATCCTGCATGTCGGCCAGCAGCTCGTCGTGCAGGCAGTGGGGCACGACATCGTGCAGCGTGCGGTCGAGACCCGGCCGCCCGGTTCGCGGGTCGTGCGTCTCGATGAACGTCTCGTCGCTGATCGCGGCCTCGGACAATGCCCAGTGGCTGCCAGCCGCCTTGAACCGGTGGTCGCCCGGCCGGCTGCAGATCTCGACCAGCTCGTCCAGAGTGCGCGGGAACAGGATCTCCGGCGCGCTGGGGAACAGCGGGCTTCCCGGTTTGTCGTGCTTGCGCGTCCAGGGGCTGTTCTGGAGCCCGTCGACCACCATGTCGCCAGCGTATTTCCGCGATGGCGCAGCGTCACTGGCCTGCTGGGACTAAACCGCCGGCTCGCTCTAGGTTGGGGGCATGACTCCCGTGCCCGGAGGGGCATCATGACTACCGTCGTCGTCATCGGCTCCGGCCCGAACGGGCTCGCCGCCGCGATCGTGCTGGCCAAGGCGGGACTGGATGTCACGGTGCTGGAGGCGAACGACGAGATCGGTGGGGGAATGCGGTCGGCCGAGCTCACGGTGCCGGGTCTCGTTCACGACGTCTGCTCGGCGGCCCATCCGACGGCGATCGCGTCGCCGTTCTTCCGCAG
>NZ_JBOHDT010000181.1:0-9790 GCF_050700635.1 Aeromicrobium sp. | reverse complement strand
GAGGGCCGTCGCGCTGGTCGGTGCGGAGACGGCCCGGGTCTGGCGACTGTACTTCGCCGGCGGGTCGCTGGCGTTCGAGGAGAACCGCATGGGCGTCGACCAGATCCTGGCCGTCAAGCCGTCGAGCACGGGCCAGAGCAGCATGCCGACCTCGCCGGCCGGCTGGCTTTCATGAGCCCCAACGACACCTCTCACGCTGTCCTCACCCTGACGATCGGGCTCGTCACTGTCGTCATCTTCATGGGCGTCACCATGTGGCTCGCCATCCGCATGCACAAGCTCACCGTCGTCGACACCGCGTGGGGACTCGGCTTCATCGCCGTGGCCGTCGTGTCGTTGTTCGTCACCGGGTACGGCGATGGCATGCCGGGGCCGCAGGCGTTCCTGCTCTTCCTCGTCGTCATCTGGGGAGCTCGCCTCGCGATCCACCTGCAGGTCCGCAACTCCCGGCTGCCCGAGGACCCGCGCTATCAGCAGCTCGCAGACTCAGACGGCGGTGCCTTCACCCAGGTCGCGCTCCGTCGTGTGTTCGTCCCGCAGGGAATCGCGATGTGGCTCGTCGCCACCCCCGTGATGGTCGGCATGAACAACGAGGGCACCGGAACGTTGCAGGCCTGGCTCGGTCTGCTCGTCTGGGCGATCGGGATGTTCTTCGAGACCGTCGGCGACCTCCAGCTGTCCAGGTTCAAGAAGGACCCGGACAACCAGGGCAAGCTGATGGATCACGGCCTGTGGAAGTACACGCGGCACCCCAACTACTTCGGAGACGCCTGCGTCTGGTGGGGCATCTGGATCGTGGCGGCGTCGTCGTGGGCCGGCGTGGCCACCATCATCGGTCCGATCGCGATGACGATCTTTCTCACCAAGGTCACCGGCGCGACCCTCAACGAGAAGGGCATGCGCTCCAGCAAGCCCGGCTACGACGACTACGTACGCCGCACCAGCGGCTTCATCCCGATGCCGCCGAAGAGGGCCTAGACACTCACGAAGATGTGGGCCGCGGCCTCGGCGTCGATCTCGGCCGTCTCAGCCTGGCGGGCGACGACCACGCCGTCGTGCCCCTGTGACACCAGCACGTCGTTGCCCGGCAGTGCGCCGACGCGTCGAAGCACCGACATGACCTGGGTGTCCTTCTGCAGCTCCTCGGCGATGCGGCGCACGATGCGCCGGACCGGCTCGACGGAACCGCTGACCGCCTTGGTGAGCGGCTCGACGCCCGCCAGGAAGTCGGCATCGTCGCCCTCCTCGCCCAGCTCCGACAGTCCGGGAATGGGGTTGCCGTAGGGCGACTCGGTGGGGTGCTCGAGCAGCTCGACGAGTCGGCGTTCGACCTGCTCGGACATCACGTGCTCCCAGCGGCACGCCTCCTCGTGGACGTACTCGATCTCGAGTCCGATGACGTCGGTGAGCAGCCGCTCTGCAAGGCGATGTTTGCGCATGACACGGGTCGCGAGCTGGCGCCCCTTGGGCGAGAGCTCGAGGTGCCGATCGCCCTCGACGGAAAGCAGGCCATCGCGCTCCATGCGGGCGACCGTCTGACTGACCGTGGGACCACTCTGGTGCAGACGTTCGGCGATCCGGGCACGCAGGGGGACGATGCCTTCCTCCTCCAGCTCGTACACCGTGCGGAGGTACATCTCGGTGGTGTCGATCAGCTCGCTCACGTCGCCATTGTTCCACGACGTGCCGTGCTCCTTCGCGACTGAAGGGCCGTAGGTTGGCCCCATGGTCACGATCCCCGCGCAGTTCAACGGCCCGGAGCGCTCCGGGAACGGCGGGTACGTGTGCGGCCTGCTGGCAGATGAGCACGGCAGCGAGATCACGACCTCGACACTGCGCCAGCCGCCTCCGCTCGACACTCCCCTCACCTGGGAGCGGGACGACCTCGAAGTCCGGCTCGTCACGGCGGGCGGCGCGATCATCGGCGCAGCCGTCGAAGGGTCCTTCGCGCGGGAGGCGGTGCCGTGCCCCTCCGAGGACAAGGCGGCTTCGGGCCTGGCGGCCTATCCCGGGTTCGTCCGGCATCCGTTCGACCACTGCTTCACCTGCGGCACCCAGCGGGGCGAAGGTGAGGGGCTGCGGCTCTTCGCGGGTCCGGTCGACGACAACCGGACGGCGACGCCGTGGTCGCCGCATCCGGCGTTCGGTCGGGCCGACGGGGCGCTGGACGTCCCGCTGTCCTGGGCCGGCCTGGACTGTCCCGGCGGGTGGGCGGTGGACTTCAACCGCCACTCCATCCTCCTGGGGCGGATGACGGCTCAGGTCATCCGGTTGCCCCGGGTCGGTGAAGAGCTGCTCGCCACCGGACGACTCGACGAGCACGACGGTCGCAAGTTCCTGTCGTCCACCGCCCTCTACACCCGCGACGGCGAGCTGCTCGGCCGCGCCGAGCAGACCTGGATCGAGATGAAGACCGCCGACTCGTGACATCGTGCCTGACGTGAACCTCATCGCGATCTTCGTGGCCTCGGCTGTCGCCTTCGTCCTGGGCGGGTTCTACTACGCGATCCTCGGCAAGCAGCTGGCCACCGTCAGCGAGTCCGCCGCGGTCGGTGAGTCGATGAAGCCGTGGCAGTTCGCGATCGAGCTGTTGCGCTGCATCATCTTGACCACCGTGGTCGCCGGCCTGGCAGCGATGATCGGGACGGACGGATGGCTCGACGGCCTCGCCCTGGGTCTGCTCCTGTGGGTCGGGTTCCCGCTCGTGCTCTGGATCGGAGCGATCATCCACGAACACACGCCTATGAAGCTGGCCGCCATCCACGGTGGCGACTGGTTGATCAAGCTGCCGGTCATCGCCGTCATCGTCAGCAGCTGGCAGTAGGCGATCAGGGCTGGAGCCGCTCGCGCGACCAGCCTTCACCCGCGCGCGTGAATCTGAGGCGGTCGTGCACGCGGTCGGCCCGACCCTGCCAGAACTCCACGACGTCGAGCGAGAGCCGGAAGCCGCCCCACTGCTCAGGACGCTCGACGTCACGGCCGTCGAAGGCCCGCTTGGCGTCGGCAACCTGTTCCTCGAGCGCCCCCCGATTCTCGATCGGATGCGACTGTCGCGAGGCGACGGCACCGATCTGGGCACCACGCGGCCGTGAGGCGAAGTATGCGTCAGACTCAGCTGCATCCATGCGCGAGACCCGTCCCTCGATCCGCACCTGCCGCTGCAGCGGATGCCAGAGCAGCACGGCCGACGCCCACGGGTTCACCGTCAGCTCGTCACCCTTGCGTGAGTCGTAGTTGGTGTAGAACACCGCACCACGATCGTCGAAGCCCTTGAGGAGCACGATCCGCACGGATGGACGTCCGGACGCATCGGCCGTGGCGAGCGCCATCGCGTTGGACTCGTGGATGCCCGCGGCGGCGACATCGTCGAGCCAGCGCCGGAACAGGACGACCGGGTCGTCGCCCGCGTCGCTCTCGTCGAGTCCTTCCCGCGTGTACTCGGCTCGCAGGGCCGCGAGGTCAGGGGACTGCATGCACCCACGGTATTGCCAAGGGGCACAATGTCGCCCATGGCAGATGGCGTAGAGGTACATCACGGGCTCGAGGGAGTTGTCGCGTTCGAGAGCGAGATCGCCGAGCCCGACAAGGAGGGGTCCGCGCTCCGCTATCGCGGCGTCGACATCGACGATCTCGTCGGTCGCGTGCCGTTCGAGAAGATCTGGGGTCTGCTGGTCGACGGCGCCTACGAGCCCGGCCTCGGTCCGGCCGAGCCGTTCCCGATCCCGGTGCACTCCGGCGACATCCGAGCCGACGTGCAGAGCGCCATCGCCCTCACCGCGCCCGCTTGGGGCCTGAGGCAGCTCTACGACATCCCCGAGGCGGCCGACGTCCGCAACGACCTCGCCCGCACGGCGGTGATGATCCTGTCGTACGTGGCGCAGGCCGCCCGCGGCGTCGGGCAGCCCATGATCCCGCAGGCCGACATCGACCGGTGCGACACGATCATCGACCGGATGCTGATGCGCTGGCGCGGCGAGGTCAATCCCGACCACGCGAAGGCAATCGACGCTTACCTGGTGTCGGCCGCCGAGCACGGCATGAACGCCTCCACCTTCACCGCCCGCGTCATCGCCTCCACCGGGGCAGATGTCGCCGCTGCGCTCTCCGGCGCGGTCGGCGCGATGTCGGGTCCGCTGCACGGCGGGGCTCCGTCGCGCGTGCTGCACATGATCGAGCAGGTCGAGAAGAGCGGCGACGCCACGGCGTACGTCAAGGAGCTGCTCGACTCCGGCGAACGGCTGATGGGCTTCGGTCACCGCGTCTACCGTGCCGAGGATCCTCGCGCCCGCACGCTGCGCCGCACCGCGCGCGAGCTCAAGGCCCCGCGCGCCGAAGTGGCAGAGGCGCTCGAGCAGGCTGCGCTGAAGGAGCTGCGCGAGAGGCGCCCGGATCGGGTGCTCGAGACCAACGTCGAGTTCTGGGCCGCGATCGTCCTCGACTTCGCCGAGATCCCGGCCAACATGTTCACTGCGATGTTCACGTCGGCCCGCACCGCCGGCTGGAGCGCCCACATCCTCGAGCAGTACAAGACCGGGCGGCTCATCCGTCCGTCGTCGATCTACACCGGGCCCAAGGCACGCCGCCCAGACGAGATCGAGGGCTGGAACCCCGACTGGGCGGCCACCGCCTAGAAGATGCTCTTCGTGATGGCGCGGACACCGACCCCGAGGCCGACGACCGCCGTCACCAGTGCCGCGACCGCGCCGAGCAGGACGTCGGTGTCGGCGAAGGTGCCGGAGAAAAGCGTCCGCTCCGCATCGACGATGTAGGTGAGCGGGTTGAACTTCGACGCGATCTGCATCCACTCTGGTCCGGTCTCGAGCGGCAGCATCATGCCGGACAGGATCAGCAGCGGGAACAGCAACGACTGCTGGACGGCCCAGAAGATCCACTCCGTCTTGCGGGCCGCGATCGCCAATGCATACGACAGCGCACCGACGCCGACGCCGAAGACGCCCAGGATGAGCAGGCCGACCACGATGTGAGCCGGGAACAGCTCGAACCCGAACGGCACCGCCACCAGCGTGATGATCGCCGCCTGCACGACCAGGGGCGTCAGCTCCTTGAGTGCACGTCCGATCATCAGGGCCGGCCTCGAGAGCGGCGTGGCCAGGATCCGCTCGAACGCGCCGGTCATGATCTCGTACTGGAGATTGGCCCCGGTCATCGACGTGCCGAACATCGTGATCATCACGACGACACCCGGAAGGAAGAACTGCAGGGTGGTGCCGAACGGGATGTCCTCGCCGGCCACGCCCGCGAGCAGCGGACCGAACAGGCCGAGGAACACCAGCGGCTGGATGAGGGAGAAGATCAGCGAGAACGGGTCCCGGAGGATCGTGAGGGTCTCGCGCGTCCACACCGCGCCGATGTCGGTGACCACGTTCGGGCGAACGGGGGTGAGAGTGGCGGTACTCATGCTTCTACTCCTGTCTCGACTGCTTCGCGCAGGCTGCGTCCGGTGAGGTTGAGGAAGACGTCGTCCAACGTGGGCTGGTGCGCCGAGGCCTCCAGCACGTCGACCCCCTTGTCGCCGAGCGAGTGCACCAGGCGCGGCAGTGTTCTGGTGGCTCGATCGACCCGGAATCCGATCCGGATGCCATCGTGCGTCGGCGACTCGGTGAGCTCGGAGCCGACCGGCTCCAAGACGGCCCGGGTGACCCCGACGTCGGCCGCAGCCACGGTCAGGGAGATGCGGTCTCCGGCCTGCTCGGCCTTGAGCGCCTCGGCCGTGTCGTCGGCGATGATGCGGCCGTGGTCGATGACCACGACCCGCTCGGCCATGGTGTCGGCCTCCTCGAGGTAGTGCGTGGTCAGCACGATCGTCGTGCCACGCTCCTTGCGCAGCCGCGTGATGTGCTCCCAGAGGTTCGCCCGGTTCTGCGGGTCCATGCCGGTGGACGGCTCGTCGAGGAAGAGCAGCCCGGGCTCGTGAATGAGTCCGAGGGCGATGTCGAGACGACGCTTCTGACCTCCGGACAGCGTGGAGACCTTGCGCATCTCCATGCCCTGCAGGTCGAGGCTGGCGAGCAGCTCCGAACCGCGACGCGCCGACTCGGCACGACTCAGGCCGTAGAAGCGGCCCTGCATGAGGAGCTCGTCGCGCACCCGGTAGTTGTAGCCGGCGCCGTCCTTCTGGCCGATATAGCCGATGCGCGACCGCACGCCCGCTGGGTCGGCCGTGACGTCGATGCCCGCCACCGTGGCGGAGCCGGACGTCGGCGTCAGCAGGCTGGTGAGCATGCGCAGCGTCGTCGACTTGCCGGCCCCGTTCGGACCGAGGAACGCGACCAGCTCGCCCTCGGCGACGTCGAGATCGATGCCCTTCACCGCCTCGATCGTGTCCTTGCCGGTCGTGAAGGTCCGCGCAAGGTTCTCCGTGTGAATCATCAGATCTCCCATTCCGTACGATGTACTGAGTGACAGTAACACTATACGCTGTACGGTGTGACAGAAAAGTGCGTAGGAGGTGAACGATGAGCGAGCAGACGACTGACGACCCGAGCACCTGGGGCACGCCGGAAGGGCGTCACATGATCGATCTGCTGTGGGATCCGCCGACGCCAGCGGCCCGGGGCCCCAAGCAGAAGCTGACTCTCGAGCGGGTCGTCGACACCGCCATGTCGATCGCTGCCAAGGAGGGTGTCGACGCGCTCTCGATGCGCAAGGTGGCTGCGGCGCTGGGCGTCGGGGCGATGAGTCTCTACACGTATGTGCCCGGTCGCGAGGAGCTCTTCGAGCTGATGATCGACCGCGCCTGGGGTGATCGTTCCCGTCCCGATCCGTCCCTGCCCTGGCGCGAGCAGGTCGAGTTCCATGCCGACCAGGCCTGGTCGATGTACCAGTCGCACCCGTGGCTGGTGTGGGCGAACCTGTGGCGGATGCCGCTCGGCCCGAACGTGCTCGACGTCCAGGAAGACCTCTACCGATCCTTCGACCTGACCGGGCTGCCACCGCACACCGTCGCCCGCGTGACCGGACTGGTGGAGTCGCACGTCTTCGGCGCGGCCCGCAGCGCCATCGTCGACACCCGCGTCTCGGCCAGCACCGGCGTCAGCGCGGATGAGTACTGGGACTCGCGCAGCGGCTTCTGGGGCACCTACTACTCGCAGGAACGGTTCCCGACGATGACGAAGCTCTGGGAGGCCGGGGCGTTCGACGTCGCGATGGGCACCGAGGGCGACATGCGACTCGGCCTCGGCGTGCTCCTCGACGGCATCGAGCTGCTCATCGACGCTCCGTCCGGCTGAGCGTCAGCCACCAGAAACACCGCCTCACCAGCACCGTCATACGGTGGTGACATGACTACTCCCACCTTGGACCTCAACAACGGCGTCTCCATTCCGCAGCTCGGTTTCGGGGTGTTCCAGGTCCCTCCGAAGGACACCGCGGACATCGTCACACAAGCCCTCGATGTGGGGTACCGCCATATCGACACCGCGCTGGCCTACCACAACGAGCAGGGCGTCGGAGAGGCGATCGCGTCCTCGTCGCTCAGCCGAGACGACGTCTTCGTCACGACCAAGCTGTGGAACTACGACCAGGGCACCGATGCTGCCTTCAAGGCGTTCGACGCCAGCCTGGAACGACTCGGTTTCGATGTGCTCGACCTCTACCTCATCCACTGGCCCGCGCCGCAGCAGGACCGCTATGTCGACACCTGGAAGGCATTCGAGCAGCTGTACGCGGACGGCCGCATCCGGGCGATCGGCGTCTCGAACTTCCGGGTCGAGGACCTCCAGCGGCTGCTCGACCTCGGCCTCACCGTGCCGGTCGTCAACCAGATCGAGCTGCACCCTTACCTCACGCAGGACGAGCTGCGCATCTTCCACGACAAGCACGAGATCGTCACCGAGGCGTGGAGCCCGATCGCCCAGGGCGCCGTGCTCGACGACCCAGTCATCACCGAGCTCGCCAGGGCCAAGGACGCCACGCCGGCCCAGGTCGTCATCGCCTGGCATCTCGCGCTCGGCAACGTCGTCATCCCGAAGTCGGTGACTCCTGACCGCATCGCGGAGAACTTCGCCTCCACCGAGGTCGAGCTCGCGGGCGACGAGATCGACGCGATCTCCGCGCTCAACCGCAACGAGCGCACTGGTCCCGACCCGTGGGAGTTCCCAGGTTAGGGCGGGAGACGCGCCCTAAACGACCTCGACGGTCGCTTCTTCCTCCTTGTCGGGCGTCATCGAGACGACCCAGGCCTCCTGCACCCCAAGGAAGACAAGCGCGCTGAACAGCAACCCCTCGATCTCGATCGGTTTCAGCGTCAGGCCCGCCTCGGCGACCAAGGTGGGCGCGAAGGCCACGGCGAACACGAGGATGTACACCGGAACCCCGAACATGCCGAACACGATCGGCGAGATCCGCGCGGTGGTCGATACCCAGATCTGCTGGGCAAGCAGGAGGATGCCGATGGCGCCGATCACGCCGGCGCTCCCGAAGGCGATGCGCCAGATCGCCTTCTCCTCGGGAGAGACCTGCGCGAGCAACGACACCGTGGCCGGGATGATGAACTGCAAGGAGACAAGATACGCAGCGCGTCGTGACGCCGCGTTCTCGTGGCCGATGACGTTGGTCTTGTCCTTGACCGCCACCCACCACAGACCGAGGAGGGTGAAGTTGATCGCCGACACCACGCCGTAGAAGGCCGCCTGATCCATGGGCAAACAGTAACGGCGGAGGTGCCGGGCCACGGGGGGAAATGCGCCACGGGCAAGGGAAAGGCCCGGTCATCCCCCCCGAGACAACCGGGCCTTTCGGTCCCCCTGCTCGCGTTTCGACCGTCCCCCCGAGATGGTCGTCGCGCGTTGGTCAGTACAAACCTTAGCGCAAGTTCTAGTCCTTTAGGACTATATCGGCATAGTTCGGCAGGATCATTCGAATTCCGTCAGTTCTGGGCGGTGTTGTAGACGCCCTGGACCACGCTGCCGAAGTACGGGCCGAACATCCGGTTGCTCAGAGGTCCGCCGGTGTACTTGAAGGAGTTCAGCGAGTTCAGCGTGCCGATGCCGCTGGCCTCGCTGTAGTTGATGAACCAGGGTCCGCCGGACGAGCCGCCGGTCATGTTGCACACCATGCCCTGGGTCGAGCTGCCACCCCACGTGTCGGCCGCGACTTGTCCGTTGCACCAGGCGATGTCGGAGCCGTCGTACGGGGAGGCCGCCGGGTAGCCGAAGGCGTACATCGTGGCGTTGCGGGCGAGGTTGAACCCGACACCCTGGGCACCGACGGCGCCGGTGAGGGTCGAGCCGCCTGCCGTGCCGACCACCGCGTAGCCGATGTCGTAGTTGAGGTCGCCCTGGTTGGCCCACTGGCTGGACGTGTGGAGCTCGGCCGCCGCGAACTGACCGTACGGGGCAGCGCCGTCGTCGTAGCCGGGCACGAAGGTGAAGTTCGTGGCGAATGCGCCGGGGCCCTCGTTGAGGCAGTGCCCGGCGGTCTGCACGAGGCTGTTGTTGGCCGCGACGGTCGAGCTGCCGGAGCAGACGTAGTTGGTGCCGGCCAGTGTGAAGAACACCTTGCCGGTGGTCTGCACGACCTTGCCGCCGCCGGTGTAGTAGCCACCGCCGAATCCCTTGGAGGGCTTGCCCGTGGGCTTTGCGGCCGAGCCGCGGACGACCGTCGGCTCGCCCTTCGCGACGGTGCTGGATGACGTCACCTCGCTGCGGTCGCGGACGAGCAGGCCGCCGCTCTTCGCGTTCTTCATGCGCGACGACGTCCAGTAGTCCTTGGTCTTCTCCTGCGCCGCCTTGCTGATCGCCTTGCTGACAGCCGGGTCTGGCTTCTCTGC
>NZ_JBOHDT010000180.1:0-10776 GCF_050700635.1 Aeromicrobium sp. | reverse complement strand
CTCGATGACGGTGCCTTCGACGACTCCGTCCTCGGCCTTGATCTTCTCGATGTCGCCCCAGGCGCGCTCGTACTGGGCGCGCTTCTTGGACAGGATCAGACGGCCTTCCTTGTCCTCCTTCTGGAGGACGAGGGCTTCGACGGTGTCGCCCACGGCGACGACGTCGTTGGGATCGACATCGTGCTTGATGCTCAGCTCACGGGAGGGGATGACGCCCTCGGTCTTGTAGCCGATGTCGAGGAGGACCTCGTCACGGTCGACCTTGACGATCGTGCCGTCGACGATGTCGCCGTCGTTGAAGTACTTGATGGTCGAGTCGATGGCCTTGAGGAAGTCTTCCTCGTTGCCGATGTCGTTGACCGCAACCTGCGGTGCCGCAGAAGGAGTTGCGATGCTGCTGCTCATATAGGGGTGGACTCCGATGAATGGATGGAATTGTCGGTCGGCGGGCAGCCCTTGGATCGTGGGAATGTCGAGGGGATGGGCCCGACACGGGCACGAGCACGGCCCTGCTCCGTCCGAGGAACGCGCAGGCCACCAGCGCCCTTCAAGGGTACGGGATCGCCGAGTCAGCCGGGGAGGGGGCCCTGCGGGGAAAAGAAGGCCGTGAGAGCGCGCGTGTACAGGTCGATGTCGACGGCCGCCATGACCTCGCGGGCGGAGTGCATCGCCAGTTGCGGCGCGCCCACGTCGACGGTGATCATTCCCGTACGCGCGGCGCTCTGGGGCCCGATCGTGGAGCCGCACGGCAGATCGGCGCGGTGCACATAGCGCTGGAGCGGCACACCGGCCCGCTCACAGGCCAACGCGAACGCCGCCGCACCGCGTGACTCAGAGGCGTAGCGCAGGTTCTGGTTGACCTTGAGCACGGGGCCCCCGCCCAGCGCGATGTGGTGCAGCGACTCGTGCCGGTCTTCGTAGTTCGGATGCGTCGCGTGCGCCATGTCGCCGGACGCGCACATCGACGCGGCGATCGCTCGGTGGTAGTCGTCTCGCGAACCACCGGAAGCGAGCACGATGCGTTCGAGCACGGTCGTCAACAGGTCCGACTGGGCGCCCCGCTCGCTGGTGCTGCCGACTTCCTCGTGGTCGAACAGCACCAGCATGGGACGGATCCCGTCGATGGCGTCGGCGGCCAGGAGCGCCTGCAGGCCTGCGAAGCAGGTGGCCTGGTTGTCGAGACGCGGGGCGGCCACGAGGTCGCCGGCTGCACCCACCCGGGCGCTGGGCTGGATGACGTGAGCCATCAGCTCGAAGCCGAGGACATCCGGCCGGGCGAGGCCCTCGCGCTCACACAGCCAGACCAGGAACTCCCGCGGCTCGACGCCCCACACGGCATTCAGGTGTCGCTGCGGGTCGATGTCACGCCCCTTGCGGTCCTCGTCGAGGTGGATCGCGAGATGCGGCACTCGCAGGACGGGTTCGTCGATGCTCACGAGTCGCTCGCCGCCGTCGCGGAGCACAACCCGTCCGGAGACGCCGAGATCGCGATCGAACCAGGTGTCGAGCAGCGGGCCGCCGTACGGCTCGAGCGCGACGACCGCGGCCGCGTCGGTGCCGACGTCGTGGTGCTGCTTGAAACGCAGGTTGGGGCTGTCGGTGTGGGCGCCGACCACCCGGAAGGCATCGGTTGCCACATCCGTCGACGACCACGCCACCAGCGACCCTCCCCGGACGACGTAGTGCCTCCCCGCCTCGGTGGGCCACGGCTCCCGCTCGTCGAGTCGTGACCACCCGGCCGCCTCCAGATCGGCCGCAACGGTGCGGCAGACGTGGAACGGTGTGGGCGAGGCGTCGACGAATCGGAGCAGCTGGTCGGCTGCATCAGGGGTCGGGCTCATGCAGCGGAGCCTATGTCGTTAGCCGACTCCGGCGCCGACCGGCGTCCGCTGCTGGTCTCCGTCCGATCGGCGCGAGCGACGACCACGTCGGCTGAGAAGACCCAGGCCGATGAGGAGGACGCCCAGCACGAGCCCGACCAGCGGGATCGTCGACTTCACCAGCCCCAGCAGGAGCGCCTTGCTCTCGTACTCGTCGACGAAGCCCTGGGTGGTCTCGTCGGTGTACTCGAGTGTCGCCTTCGTGGTGGTGAGCCTTCGCTCGCCGTCGACCGCGAGGAACGAGTCCTGCTGCTCACCGCCGACGAGGATGACACCGGTCGTGGGCTCGACGCTGAACGTTCGCACGTTGGAGTACATCCGGTCGGCGGTGACCGTGGCGGCGTTCTCGTCGACGAGGTCGCCCGGGACGTCGATCGTGCCGGACTTGGTCGGCTCGATGGTCTGGCGGAACTCGTACACTCCCAGGCCGTCGATCTCGCCCTCGCCGACGTACTCGACAGTCGTGGCGCGGTCGATGGTGCCGTCCCAGAACTTGTAGCTCTTCTTCTGGGTGTCGAAGGGGAATTTGAAGTACTGACCCTCGAACCCGGCTGGCTCGGTCTTCTCGCCACCGGACTCCGACGTCGCTCCGGCCCAGGTGACGGCCGCCCCGCTCGTACGGTCGAACGCGACGAGGTCGGTGGTGCCGCTCAGCGGGGTCTTGCCGGCCGAGCAGTCGAAGTCGGGCTTGCCGGTGCAGCTGTACGTGTGCCAGACGACCACGTCCTGGCGGAGATCCTTGCTCACCGCCTTGCCCTGCTTGACGTCGCCCGAGACGATGCGCGTGGACTTGAGCGGTCCGCTCACCACCTCGAGCTTCTTGATGTCGAGGTATTCGGCATCGGCACCCGCCTTCGTCTCCGAGATGCTCGTCGAGGTGTTGTTGAACGGCGCGACGGCGAGCCGGTCGTACATGTAGAACCTGGTCAGCGCGGCAAGCGCCAACAGGAACGCACCGAAAAACAGCGCAACCGTCCCCAGCTTCCTCACAGTGGGCTCCCTCCCAAGCATGCGACGGCTGACCTTAACAGGGCCCGAGGGTCACGTCGGTGCACCGAGTGCGTGAGATCATCCGGTCTTGTGAGCGACGACCGAGGGAGTGGTCTACGGGCCCTCGTTCCACCTGACGTGACCACGGCTCAGCTCGTGCGGACCGCCGCAATCACGCTGGTCGGCCTGCAGATCGTCCTTCGTGCATGGTCGATCCAAGGTGGCTGGTTCTACAGCGACGACTTCCTCCTGCTCGAGAAGACCGCGGTCGAGCCGTTCGGGCTCGATGTCCTGATGAGGCCGCACGACAGCCAGCTCATGCCCTTCGGCATCGCCCTCGTCTGGCTGGTCTCCCACGCTGGTCCGTTCGCATGGATGCTGACCGCGACGCTCACGCTGCTGATCCAGGTCGTGGCGTCGACCTCCTGCTACCTGATGCTGCGCACCGTGTTCGGCGATCGCTGGGGCATCCTGGCGCCGCTCGCCCTTTATCTGTTCGCCGCCATGTCTCCCGACGTCGTGATGTGGTGGGCGGCCTCACTCAACGGTCTGCCGATCCAAGCCGCATTCTTCCTCCTGGTGAGTGCGGTGGTCGTGTGGGCACGAGATCGTCGCGCACGGGCCGTGGTGTGGGCGGTGCTCGCGCTGGCTCTGGCCGCGGCGAGCGGCCCGCGTGGACTCGTCATGGTCGTGCCGATCGGCCTGTTCATGACGTTCTTCCTGTCGCCAGGTGGCCGATGGTTCACCAAGCCGTGGACCGTCGCGCGGCTGCACTGGCCGTTCGTCGTCCCGCTGGCGGTTTTGGCCGCCGGCTACGTCGCCGTGTACGCGATGACGACACCGTCACCGGTCGCAGCCGTGGGCGACGCGCCGGCACTCCAGATCGGACGGCAGCTCGTCGGCACCGCGTGGCTGGCGCCACTCGTAGGCGGCCCGTGGCAGTGGCGGCTCGTCGCCGACCCGGTGAGCGTGGCCGCTCCCCCGCTTGTCGCCCACGTCGTCGCCGCGATCGTCGTCGTGGCGACGCTGGTGGTTTTGGTTCGACGGAACCCTCGACCGGCGCTCGCGGCCCTCGCGATGCTTGCCGCGCAGCTGCTCGTCACCTATCTCGCCATCGTCTTCGGACGCGGGCTCCAAGTCGGAGAGCTCGCCGCGCTCCTCACCCGCTATCTCGCCGACACCCTCCCGGTGACGGCACTCGCCCTCGGCTTGGCGACCATGCCGGTGCTGGTCGCCGGGGCACCCGCGTTCCGCCGCGAGCTTCCGGCGCCTGGCGCTCTCTCGCGCCCGAGGCGATTCCTGATGGCGGGTGCGGCGATCGTGATGCTCACCGGCGCGGTGGCGAGCACTCTGGCCTACGTCGCACCGTGGCACCGAGAGTTCCCCGCGCGCGAGTTCGTCGCGAACGCCCGGGCCACGACCGCGGCGGACCCGGTACCCGTGGCCGACGTCGAGGTGCCCGAGCTGGTGCAGCTGCCGATCCACCACCCGCACAACCTGCCGTCGCACCTCTTGTCGCCGTACGGTGACCTCGTGCAGACCTCGAAGTCCGGTAACGACTTGCGGATCCTCGACAACCGCGGGCGCAGCAGCCAGGCCAATATCAGTGGCGGCACGGTGGCCGAGCCCGGCGACGAGGAGGGCTGCGGGTTGCGCATCGGCTCACGACCGCAGCGGGTCGAGCTCACCCGCGATGGCATGGACGAGTTCCCGTGGACCTCGCTGAACTACGCCGCCTCCGCGGACGGTCAGGCGCAGGTACGCTTCGACGGCCGCAGGGCGTACGAGATCGACATCGCCGCCGGCCCTCACACGTACTTCCTCGTCGGCGACGGGGCGTACTCCACCATGGAGATCCGCACGACAACCCCCAGTCTCAAGCTGTGCCTCGACGTGGTGCGCGCGGGCCCGATTTCGGCACTGTCATGACCGACACCACGGCCACGCTGACCTTCCCCGGCCTCGACACGCTGCGCGCCGTCGCGTCGATCGCCGTCGTCGCCACGCACACGGCCTTCTGGGCGGGCGCTTACGACGAAGGTCTGCCGGGTGCCGTGGCACAGCGCCTGGAGATCGGCGTGGCCATCTTCTTCGTCCTGTCGGGTTTCCTCCTCTCCCATCCCTGGCTGCGACACCTGCGCACCGGTGTGCCGCACGACAGCGTCGGACGTTACTTCTTCAAGCGCGCATTGAGGATCCTGCCCGTGTACTGGGTGGCCGTCATCGCCGCTCTGCTCCTGCTGGAGCAAAACTCCTCGGTGGCTCGGGCTCGATGGATCGGCAACCTGTTGCTCGTGGACATGTACGGCAACGACGTGCTCCCGCACGGCCTCACCCAGATGTGGAGCCTCGCCACCGAGGTCGCGTTCTACGCTCTCCTTCCGGTCGGCATGCTCCTGCTGGGACTCGCGGTTCGGAACCGTTGGCGACCTCTGCTCCTGATCGCGCTGCTCGTCCTGGTGTCAGCGGGGTCGCTCGTCTGGAGCGCCGCGGCCGCCGGTCAACTCGCCTCCTGGGGAACGTGGGTCACGCAAGCGCTGCCGGGATACCTCGGCTGGTTCTGCCTGGGCATCGCGCTCGCCGTGCTCGACGTCGACCGCCGCCACCGCACCGGCGGACGAGAACTCGCCCCCGTTCGCTGGTGTCGCGCAGCGGCAAGCGCACCGGGTGCCTGCTGGCTCGTGGCGGGCGCTGCGCTCGTCGTCGCCGCCACCCCGATCGCCGGCGAGGCCGCCCTCGTGGCGCGGACGGCGTCGGAGTCGGTGTGGCGGAGCATCCTGTACGGGGTCGTGGCTGGCGCGGTCATGCTGCCCAGCATCTTCGGCGACGGTCACACCCGGTACGCCCGAGCGATGGCCCAACCGTTCCTGCGTCACCTCGGACACATCTCCTACAGCCTCTTCTGCTGCCACCTCATCGTCCTCGCTCTGCTGTACGAGGCACTCGACCTGACGCTGTTCTACGAGAACTTCTACGTCGTCTTCGCGTTGACCTTGTCGGTGAGCCTGGTCGTGTCAGAGGTGTTGTACCGCTTGGTCGAGCGGCCCTTCCTGCGTCTCAAGAACGCCGGACGGCGCACACCCAGGCGAACAGGCACGAGGCAGGACAAGGCCACCAGCACGAGCAGCTGAGGAGCGGCGTACTCACCGGCCCACGACGCAGACCCGTCCCACGGACGAACGACGGAGACGACTCCCGCGGCAAGGACTGCTGTCGGAGCCACGACCGAGCTCAGACGCATCCCGCGCCACCTGAGGCGCGCGGTCACGTGTCCGACGCCCGCCGAGATCAGGCCCGGCACACCAGCCGTCATCCCGGCGACAACCGCGAGACCCAGCAGGAGGCCGATCGCCGACGTTCGTCGGGGTTCATCGGTCGTCGGCCACCTCCTCTGGGTGCGTCGAGGCACCAGTGCCACCAGCGCCAGCGCCACCAGGAAGACCGCCCCGACGGCGAGCATCACCCGGTACGTCCGGCCGGGACCGAACGACGTCTCGACCTGGCCGAGTCGGTCTGGGGCGACGTACCAACCCTGTCGCCAGCCATCGAGGACTACAGGCTCGAGCCCGAGCCGGCCGTCCGACGTCCGGGCGATCCACCCGGGGTTGGTGTTGTGGGTGGTCGCCAGCACAGCGGCGCGACCCTCATCCGACACGGCGGAGGACGCCGCAGCATCGCCCGTGAGAAGGAGGTCCACCGGGCGGATTGCCGACGTCCCCGTGACCGTGATCCGGTTGGTGCCCGCGCCCAGCGAGAGTCGATCTCCCTCCTGGCCGCACCCCCGTGCTTCCACGTTCCTGCCGTACAGCAATCTCCGCGGCGATGCCACCACCCTGGTGCGCTGCTCACGTCCGTTCACCGACACGGTGGGCCCCGAGCCGCACGGGTACGAGCGCGACTCGGCGTCGAGACTGATCGGGAACCCACCTGCATCGGGCACCGACATCTCGGCGACGCCGAGCGGGAGTCGCTCCACCGCCCCGTCGAAACCAACGGAAAGTCGGGGCGTCCCGGCGAGGAGGTGGATCTCGACCGAGGAGGTGCGGACCCGATCGAACCGGATCCGTCCGCGCTCGACGTCGACCACCGTCTCGGTGCCGTCGTCGAAGACGAGGCGAACCCGGGGTGGTGTCGAAGCGGCGAGACTTCCTGATGTCCGGAGTCTCAGCTCATCGACGGCGCGAGGGCTGATCCAGCGAAGCGTGAGCGTCGGGTCGCCGTCGTCGTCGGCTGCGACCCATCCGGTCGTGTCACGCCCGTCCACTGCCGCCAGCGCACCTGCGCGTGGATCATCGGTCTGTTGCGAGCTTGCCTCGACCGTTGCCAGCCTGTCCCGCTGCAGGAGCGCGGTCAGGTCGGACCCGCCGTCTGCGGTGACCCGAAGGCGGGTCCGGAACCCGCCGGCAGAACCCAGCTCCAGCTCCCGATCGAGCATGCGGTCCTCGTCCGTGCGCACGGCTTGGTCTTCTGAGCAGCGGCGCACGCCGTCGAGGAACAGGCACCCGGGCACCCTGCCGGCCGGGGCCTGGAGCAGGATGCCGGTCGGGTTTCCCCACGCGGTGGGGAGTTCGGGCAGGACCAGTGGGCGCGACAGCCGGACGTTCTCGAGACCGACGTCGCTGACGGCGAGGGGTCGGTTGAACGTGCCGACACCCGCGATGCCGACCCGACCGACTCGACCGACGTCCACCCGCACCGGTGTGCGCCCATGCGCGCGGACGGTCCGATCGCCCTGCTCGGTGGTGACGGTGAGCTCCTGCGACCGGCCCGCCGGCTGGTCGATCGTGATGGTGGCGGCGCCGACATCGATTCTCTCGTCGAGCTCGAGGCGGAGCCAGGACTCCGTGCCGGACTCCTGCAGGCCGGGCTGCCATGACGTGGTCGGATCGGCGTCGAACGCCGCCCACGGCTGGGCTGACGGATCGAGCAACGGGAAGGCGCCGATGTCGGACCGGCTCGACGAGGCGGTGAGGGATCGAGCGCCATCGAGCCGCGGGACGCTGGTCCAACCACGAAGTGACGCCTCGTCGTACCTGTGCACGCCCCGGTCCGACCGGTACGCCTCCGCAGGCGTCAACGATGCCGAGCGGTTGCGGCGCACTGCTCCGAACGCGGCCTCATGACGACGGTTGCCATCGGTCAGCATCACGCTCGGGTAGGTCCGTCGTTCGTCGGCGTCCTGACCGAGCACGGCCGTCTCACCGTCACCGAGTCCGAGCTCGTCCAGACGCAGCAGCGAGCTCGCGTCACCGGCGACGACCCCGACGTCCTCGGCGGCTGGGACGGTACGCCGCATGACGCCGCCGTCGATGGCGAACATCTCGATCGCCGGTCGCCGCGACTGCCAACCACGGTCGACGAACACCCGGCGGCCCCGGTCGGTCAGCGTCGGTCCGCCGCCGACGTGGGGTCCGAACACCGCGACCCGACTCACGCCGGGCGTCGACTCGAGGGTGGAGCGGACGAGCTCCGGCGACACGACGTCGCCCGATCGTTCGATGTCGTGGCGGACGACGATCGTGCCGATTCCGGCTCGGCGGAGGAAGTCGGCCAGACCCTCGGAACCGCGACCGGTGGCAAGGGCGTTCGACATCGTGTCGAGCATCTCGATGTTGCCGCCCGGGGCGAGCGGGATGACGTTTCTCACCGCCCACGGCTGGGTCGCGAGCGGCTGCAGTGGTTCGTCGCGCGTCCGTCCCCAGACGTAGGCGCCGAACGTCGTGGCGGGAGCCAGGACCGCACGGCCGTCGGGACGGTTGTCCAGCCACGCCGCGGCTTCTCGCCAGTACTCCGGCACCTCGGTGAACGACGACTTCGGAGCAAGGTGCCCCGTCCACGCAGGGATCGACGCGCCGAGCATCGCCACACAGGCGACGAGCCCGACCCCGACGGTCGAGGCGTCGGCCCGCACCGCGCCGTCGAAGGCGCGACCGCGGGTGAGCATGGTGACGCCATGGCACAGCCCGATGACGAGTGGGATGCGGATGAGCACGTCGAACTTGTGGGTGTTGCGCAGCGGTGACAGTGCCCCGTCGAGGAGATCGCGGACCAGGTCGACGCCGAAGCCGGACGTCGATCCCACGTGCCCGAGCGTCACCAGGGCGACCCCGGTGAGCAGTCCCGATACCAGGAATCGTCGATGCGGGAGATCGGTGCGAGCAAGACCGAGCACCCCGAGCGCCAGGATTACTACGCCGTTCACGATCAGCACCGGGTCGGTGATGAGTGAGTTGCCGGCGTCCGTGTACGTGTCGACGTACGCCACCCAGTTCGACGTGCCCCGCATGGCGTCCACGAGCGTGGCGGTGAACGTGGTGTTCGTGACGCTCTCGATGTAGTCGAGGAACGGTGGGCTGTACCGGCCGAGCAGGAACAGCGGAAGAAGCCACCACAGCGCGCCCATCAGGACGAACGCCGGCCACCACGACATGAGGGCCCGACGCCGCGGGCCCCGCGGTGCAGACCAGATCCACCAGGCCGCGAGCGGCACCGCCGCGAACGTCGCGACGGCGTTGACGCCACCGATGCACGCGACCACCAGCGCGCTCAAGGCGGCGAGCCGGCGCGGGTTCCCCCGCCTCGTGGCGACCACGAGCGGCACGAGCACCCAGGGAGCGAGCGCCGACGGCCACATTTCGATCGACGACGCACCGATGACGGACAGCATGCGAGGTGAGAGTGCGAACGCGAATCCGGCGAGGATCCTGGTCCACCCGACGCCGATCTCCAGGACGCTCAGGAGCTTCACCGTCCCGAGGAAGGCAGCGACCAGGAGCACCGACCACCAGAGACGCTGGGTGACCCATGGCGGCAGGTCGGCGAGATGGCCGGCGGCGAAGAACGGGCCCATCGGGAAGAGATAGCCGTACGCCTGGTTCTGGACCTGGCCGAACGCACCGATCGGGTCCCACATCTGCAGGGCTCGCTCCAGGAAGCCCAGCGGCGCCGCCGCGAGATCGAGCTTCGTGTCGGCGACGACTCGTCCGGGAGCCTGCGCGAATGCCACGGCGACGAGCACCAGGCTCCACGCGGTGAGCCGGAACCGCGTGACGGACCTGCGATCGCGCGGCGTCACACCTTGCGCATCACGATCGCGAGGTTCCATGTCACCACCTCTCGCAGGCCGGCCACGCGCACGACCCACCACAGCCAGCGCGGCAAGTAGCGCGGGACCAGTGCGACCACCACGGTGCGCGGCTGGGCCTGCGCCCAGCGAAGACCCGTGGCAGCGGTGACCGCGAAGAGTGAGGTCCCGAAAACGTTCTTGGGTCGATGGCCGTGCCGGCGCTCATATCGGCGGGCCGCGCGTCCGCCGCCGAGATAGTGCCAAGGCGACGTCTCGTGCCCGCCCCAGGGGCCCCACCAGAGCGTGTACGACAGAAAGACGAGTCCGCCAGAACGCGTCACCCGCACCATCTCGTCGGCCATCCGCCACGGGTCGCGGACGTGTTCGTGCTCATTGGAGGAGTAGGTGTCGTCGAAGCTGTCGTCGGCGAAGGGAAGCTCCATCCCACTGCCGAGAACGGTGCCGGCCTCCGACTGACCTCGACCGGACATCTCGCCGAGGTCGGCGTCCAGCGCCGTGTAGCGGGCGCCGGCCGCTCGGAACGCCTTGGCGAAATAACCCGGTCCCCCGCCGACGTCAAGCACCCACTGGCGGTCGAGCGGCGCGTACGAGCGGACCTGGCCGACGGAGTCGGCGGCCAAGGTGCCGTAGAAGTGGTCCGGGTCGGACTGCTCGACACGAAAAGCCCTGAGCAACCGCCATGAGCGGCGCAGCGTCGGGCGGAAGGGGGTGTCGTCCGGCACCCGATGACGATAGCCGAGCCGTGGACCACCCAAGGGCTAGGATGACGCGTCGCGTGAGGGCGCGACGAGGGAGCGGCGGGACCGGGCACACCGGTTC
>NZ_JBOHDT010000179.1:0-5717 GCF_050700635.1 Aeromicrobium sp. | reverse complement strand
AACCCCCTGCTTGCAAAGCAGGTGCGCTACCAATTGCGCCACAGCCCCTGGATCGGTCAGACGGTGTCGCTGGCCTTCGCCCACGGATCGGCGGGGGGCGCGGTCTTCGACCGTCCCATCGCCCATGCCAACCCTGCGGCAGCGGCGACGAGCACGATGATCTTCTTCATGGAAACTCCCTTGTTCGGTGGGCCTAAGAGGACTTGAACCTCTGACCTCTTCCTTATCAGGGAAGCGCTCTAACCAAGCTGAGCTATAGGCCCGCAACAGCGCGCAACGTTACCGTACGGCGCGGCGGTGGAACGAATCGGATCAGTCGTCGCTGAAGGTGACTTCGAGGCCGCCGAGAAGCTCCGACGCGAGGTTGTACAGATGGGCGCCGATCGTGGCCAGAGCCGTCATCAAGATGACGTTGATGGCCGACAGGACGAGCGTGAGTCCGACCAGCCGGCCGAACCCCAGGTAGTCGGTGATGTCGAAGTTTCCGCTGTCGTCGCTGAGCACCGACGTGACGCTGTCGTTGATCTGGTCCCACACCCCGGTGACGTTGAGGACGACCCAGAAGATCGACACCGCGACGACCGCGACGATCATCATCGCCACCGACACGACGAAGGCCAGACGGGTGACCGACCACGGCTCGACGTGCACGAGTCGCAGGCTAGCCCGTCGGCCTGACTGCGAAGATGGGGGCTTCGGTTGTGGTTGCGGTTCCGGACGGGCGGTCTTCGCCGCCAGGCGTTCGTTCTTGGGGCCTTCCTTGACCGGCGGGATCACGGCCGTGGAGGCCGCGGACTTGCCGGACGTCTTGGCGTTGACCGGCTCCACGAGGTGCGGCTTCTTGGCCGCCTTCGGGGGCGCCACCTGCCCGACCGGCTTCTTCGCCGGCGCCGGTTGGGTGCGGAAGTCGCGGTCGTCCTTGCTCACTAGCTCTGCACCTCTGGCTGCGTCTCGGGCTGGTCGGGTTCGGGCTGCGTCTCGTCCGTCGGGATCTCGGCGTTACGGGCGATGGTGACCACGCGGTCGTCTCCCTTGAACTTGACGAAGCTCACTCCCATCGTGCCACGTCCCTTCGCAGGCACACCCGCAACGAGACTTCTCGTGATCTGTCCGCCCTCGGTGACGGAGATGACGTCGTCGGTGTCGTTGAGCACCAGTCCGCCCACCAGGATTCCGCGCTTCTCGGTGATCTGCATCGCCTTGATGCCGATACCGCCGCGGCCCTGCAGCCGGTACTGGTCGATGGTGGTCTTCTTGGCGAAACCACCGTCGGTGACCGTGAACACGTAGAGCATCTCGTCGGAGGGGACGTCCTCGGTGTCCAGCTCGGCGTGCCGCGCACGGATGACCGTCATCGAGAGCAGGGCGTCCTCGGAGCGGAACTTCATGCCGGTGACGCCCGACGTGGCCCGCCCCATCGGCCGCAGCTGAGTGTCGTCAGCGCGGAACCTGATGGCCTGTGCCTTCTTGGAGATGAGCAGCAGGTCGTCCTCGGCGCGCACCAGCTCGGCGCCGATCAGCTCGTCGTCGTCGGTGCGGAAGTTGATGGCGATGACGCCGGCCTGACGCGGGCTGTTGAAGTCGTTGAGCCGGGTCTTCTTGACCAGGCCCTTCTTGGTGGCGAGCACGAGGTACGGAGCCTGGTCGTAGTCGCGGATCGCCAGCACCTGCGCGATGTCCTCGTCGGGCTGGAAGGACAGCAGTCCGGCGACATGACCGCCCTTCGCGTCGCGACCGCCCTCTGGCAGCTGGTATGCCTTCGTGCGGTAGACGCGACCGGCCGTGGTGAAGAACAGGATCCAGTGGTGGCTGGTGGTCGGGAACAGGTGCTCGACGAAGTCGCCGTCGCGCAGCTGAGCGCCGCGCACCCCCTTGCCGCCGCGATTCTGCACTCGGTACAGGTCGGTGCGGGTGCGCTTGGCGTAGCCGCCGCGGGTGATGGTGACGACGACCTCCTCGTCGGGAATGAGGTCCTCCATCGACAGGTCGCCGTCGGCCGCGATGATCTGGCTGCGACGGTCCTCCCCGTACTTCTCGACGATCGCGGCGAGCTCCTCGCCCACGATCGAGCGCTGTCGTTCCTCGCTGGCGAGGATGGCCTTGTACTCGGCGATCTCGGTCTCGAGCTTGGCGAGGGCGTCGATGATCTTCTGACGCTCTAGGGCCGCGAGCTGACGCAGCTGCATCTGCAGGATCGCGTTGGCCTGCACCTCGTCGATGTCGAGCAGCCCGATGAGCCCGGTGCGTGCCTCGTCGACGGTGGGGCTGCGCCGGATCAGGGCGATGACCTCGTCGAGTGCGTCGAGCGCCTTGACCAGGCCGCGGTAGATGTGGGCCTGCTCCTCCGCCTTGCGCAGGCGGTACTCGGTACGTCGGCGGATGACCTCGATCTGGTGGTGGATCCAGTTGACGATGAAGCCGTCGAGGGTGAGCGTGCGCGGGACGTCATCGACGAGCGCGAGCATGTTGGCGCTGAAGTTCGTCTGCAGCTCGGTGTGCTTGTAGAGGTTGTTGAGCACCACCCGCGCCACGGCGTCGCGCTTGAGCACGATGACGAGGCGCCGGCCGGTGCGCGAGCTGGAGTCGTCGCGCACGTCGGCGATGCCCTGGACCCGGCCGGAGTCGGCGAGCTCTGCGATCTTGATGGCGAGATTGTCGGGGTTGACCTGGTAGGGCAGCTCGGTGACGACGAGGCTGATGCGTCCCTTGGTGTCCTCCTCGATCGAGACGACCGCCCGCATCGTGACCGAGCCACGGCCGGAGCGGTACATGTCCTCGATGCCGTGGGTGCCGACGATCAGTCCGGACGTCGGGAAGTCGGGGCCCTTGACGCGCTCGAGGAGTGCTTCGAGCAGCTCCTCGCGGCCGGCCTCGGGGTGCTCCAGCGCCCACTGCACGCCTTCGGCGACCTCGCGCAGGTTGTGCGGCGGGATGTTGGTGGCCATGCCGACGGCGATGCCGGCCGAACCGTTGACCAGCAGGTTCGGGATACGCGCCGGCAGAACGGCGGGCTCCTGCGAGCGGCCGTCGTAGTTGGGCTTGAAGTCGACGGTCTCCTCGTCGATGTCGCGCACCATCTCCATGGCGATGGGTGCAAGCTTGCACTCGGTGTAGCGCATCGCGGCTGCGCCGTCGTTGCCCGGAGAGCCGAAGTTGCCCTGACCGGACACCATCGGCGCACGCATAACCCACGGCTGAGCGAGCCGGACGAGGGTGTCGTAGATGGCGGTGTCGCCGTGCGGGTGGTACTGGCCCATGACGTCACCGACGATGCGGCTGCACTTGCTGAACCCACGGTCGGGGCGGTAACCACCGTCGTACATCGCGTAGAGCACGCGCCGGTGCACCGGCTTCAGTCCGTCGCGCACGTCGGGCAGCGCGCGGGAGACGATGACGCTCATGGCGTAGTCGATGTACGAGCGCTGCATCTCGACCTGCAGCTCGACTGGTTCGATCCGGTCGCGTTCGATCGGTGTTTCGGTCACTGGTCAGTGGCTCCTGGTTCGGGGTCGGACTAGATGTCGAGGAAGCGGACGTCCTTGGCATTGCGCTGGATGAAGTGACGCCGCTGCTCGACGTCCTCGCCCATGAGGATGGTGAACATCTCGTCGGCCATGGCGGCGTCCTCGAGCGTCACCTGGCGAAGGATGCGAGCGTCGGGATCCATGGTGGTGTCCCAGAGCTCGTGGTCGTTCATCTCGCCGAGACCCTTGTAGCGCTGCACCGGCGCCTCCTTGGGCAGCCGGCGACTGGCCTCCTTGCCGGCAGCGAGCAGCGCGTCACGCTCACGGTCGGAGTAGGCGAGCTCGTGCGACGCGTTCGTCCACTTGATCTTGTACAGCGGCGGCTGGGCCAGGTAGACGTATCCGCCGTCGATGAGCGGCTTCATGAAGCGGAACAGCAGCGTGAGCAGCAGTGTGGAGATGTGCTGGCCGTCGACGTCGGCGTCGGCCATCAGCACGATCTTGTGGTAGCGCAGCTTGTCGATGTCGAAGTCTTCCTGCACGCCGGTGCCGAGCGCGGAGATGATCGCCTGCACCTCGGCGTTCTGCAGGATCTTGTCGATGCGCGCCTTCTCGACGTTGAGGATCTTGCCGCGCAGCGGGAGGATCGCCTGGGTGCGCGGATCGCGGCCACCCTTGGCCGAGCCGCCGGCGGAGTTGCCCTCGACGACGAAGATCTCGCACTCCTCCGGGTCGCGCGACTGGCAGTCGGACAGCTTGCCGGGCAGACCGCCGCCGCCGAGCAGGCCCTTGCGATTGCGGGCCAGCTCCTTGGCCTTGCGGGCGGCCATGCGCGCGGTGGCGGCGTCGATGGACTTGCGGACGATGGTCTTGCCTTCGGACGGGTTGCGCTCGAACCAGGCGGCGAGCTCGTCGTAGAGCATCGTCTGCACGAACGAACGGGCCTCGGTGTTGCCGAGCTTCGTCTTCGTCTGACCCTCGAACTGCGGATTGGCCAGCTTGACCGACACGATGGCGGTGAGGCCCTCGCGGATGTCGTCGCCGGTGAGCGCGTCCTCCTTCTTCTTGATGAGGCCCTGCAGCTCGGCGAAGCGGTTGACCGTGCGCGTGAGCGCGGTGCGGAAGCCCTCCTCGTGCGTGCCGCCCTCGTGGGTGTTGATGGTGTTGGCGAAGGTGTGCACCGACTCGGCGTAGCTGACGTTCCACTGCATGGCGATCTCGAGCGACATCCCGTCGCCCACCGCCTCGCGCTCGAGGGCGATCACCCCTCGGTGCAGCGGCGACTTGGCGCCGGAGTTTATGTGGTCGACGTAGTCGACCAGCCCGCCGTCGTAGCGGAAGGAGGCCGTGCGCTCGACGTCGTCGATGCCCTCGGCGTCGGCCGGGTGGTCGCGCTCGTCACGCAGCACGAGCTCGAGGCCCTTGTTGAGGAAGGCCATCTCGCGGAACCGGGTCTTGAGCGTCTCGTAGGAGTAGTTGGTGGTCTCGAAGATCGTGTCGCTGGCGTAGAAGGTGGTGGTGGTACCCGTCTCCTTGGTCTTCTCGTGACGCTCGAGCGGAGCGTCCGGGTCGCCGTAGCTGAAGCTCTGGGTCCACCGGTATCCGTCGCGCTTGATGTCGACGTGCAGGCGTGAGCTGAGCGCGTTGACCACGGAGACGCCCACGCCGTGCAGACCACCGGACACCTTGTAGCCGCCGCCGCCGAACTTGCCACCGGCGTGCAGCGAGGTGAGCACGAGGGTGACCGCGGGCATCTTCTCGACCGGGTGTTCGTCGACGGGGATGCCGCGCCCGTTGTCGACGACCCGCACGCCGCCGTCGGCGCACAGCGTAACCTCGATGTGGGTGGCGTGGCCGGCGAGGGCCTCGTCGACCGAGTTGTCGACGACCTCGTAGACCAGGTGGTGCAGCCCACGCTCGCCGGTGGAGCCGATATACATGCCGGGACGTTTGCGGACGGCCTCCAGACCCTCGAGCAACTGGATGTCGCTGGCGTCGTAAGTGGGGCTGTCGGGAGTGGCTGCTGGATCCGGCGTTTGGGTCACCAAACCAGTCTACGGGGCCATTCTGTGCGTCTCAGCCACCATGGGCCTGTGTCGAACGGTGTGGAGAGGCGCTCAGATGCCCTTGAGCGCCTCAGGAGCAGGTCTGAGACGTACTCGTGGGCCTTTCCTCATGTCCGGGTACGTCCCAACAGACCCCAAGCGCTCAGATCGGCGCCCCGGCCGACGATCGGTGGCGACGTGCCCGAGT
>NZ_JBOHDT010000178.1:0-40442 GCF_050700635.1 Aeromicrobium sp. | reverse complement strand
GACCCCGAGCGCGCCGCGCCGATACTGGCCAGCGGCTCCGATCTGAGTCTGGAGCCGTGCCATCACCATGGCGCCGTCGGGCCGATGGCAGGCGTCGTGTCCCCTTCGATGTGGATGTGCGTCCTGGAGGATCAGGCGTCCGGCCGGCGTACGTACTGTTCGCTCAACGAGGGACTCGGCAAGGTGCTGCGCTACGGCGCGTACTCCCCCGAAGTCCTCGACCGGCTGCGGTGGATGTCGAGCACGCTCGGCCCGCTGCTCCAGACGGCGGTACGCGCGGCGGCGCCGGTCGACATCACCGCGATCCTCACCCAGATGCTGAACATGGGCGACGAGGCCCACAACCGCAACCGGGCCGGCACCCAGATGCTGCTCCGCGACCTCGGCCCGGCGATGGTGACCTCCGGCGCCGACGCAGCCGACGTGGCCGAAGCGGTGCGGTTCATCGGCGGCAACGACCACTTCTTCCTCAACCTCGCGATGCCCGCCTGCAAGCTCGCGCTGGACGCGGCCCGCGGGATCGACGGATCGACCATGGTGGTGGCGATGGCGCGCAACGGCACCGACTTCGGCATCCAGGTCGCGGGCACCGGCGACGAGTGGTTCACCGGCCCGGCGCAGCTCGCCGACGGCCTCTACCTCGGCGACTACGGGCCCGACGACGCCAACCCCGACATCGGCGACTCCGCGATCACCGAGACCGCCGGCATCGGCGGCTTCGCGATGGCGACGGCGCCGGCGATCGTGCGGCTGGTCGGCGGCACCGTGCCCGACGCGCTCGCCACGACCCGGCGGATGCACGAGATCACCCTCGGCGACAACCCCCGCTGGTCGGTGCCGGTGCTCGACTTCCGCGGCGTCCCGACCGGCATCGACGTGACCAAGGTGTGCCGGACCGGGATCCTGCCCCAGATCAACACCGGCATGGCCGGCCGGGTCGCCGGCGTCGGTCAGGTCGGCGCCGGGCTCGTGACGCCACCGGCCGAGATCTTCCCCGCCGCACTAGCGGCTCTCGCCGATACGGTTCCCTGACACCGCATCGCTATCCCCCACCATCTGACCCTCGAGTTCCGAGTTAGCGTCGGTGTGGACGCGATGACAGCGAGGTTAGGTCCTAACTCAAGCGGCGCCAGCGAGCATCGCCGGCAACAAAGAGGGCTTGCAGTGGCCGATGGTCAGCCCTCGCCGGCGATAAAGGCGCGGATCGAATCCGCGACCAGTTGCACCGCGATCGCGGACAGCAGCAACCCACTGATCCGGGTCACCAGGGTGACGCCGGACTCCTTGATCACCCGCAGGACCACGACCGAATAGCGCATGAAGAGCCACAGCGTGAGATGGACCCCGATCACCCCGAGCGCCACCGCCGCGAAGGTCGGCCAGTCGTCGACGCGCTCGACGAACACCATCGTGGCGACGATCGCGCCCGGTCCGGCGAGCAGTGGCGTGCCGAGCGGTACGAGGGCGACGTTGACGTCCTTGGTCTCGCTGGGTGTCTCCTCCTTGCCGGTCAGCAGTTCGAGCGCGACCAGGAGCAGCAACAGCCCGCCGGCGCATTGCAAGGCCGGTAGCGAGATGTGCAGGTACGTCAGCAGCTGCCGGCCGAATAGGGCGAACGACACGATCACCAAGAACGCGACGGCAACGGCCTGCCAGGCCTGGCGGTTGCGCTGCCGCGGCGTCTCCTTGCTGGTGAGGGCGAGGAAGAGCGGAATGGTGCCAGGTGGGTCCATGATCACGAAGAGCGTGACGAAGACCTCCGCCAGCAGGGTGCCGTTGACGACGCCGTTCATGGCACCGCGGCTTGCAGCCGTTCGAACTGCTCGAGATCGGTGGTCTCGCCACCCAGCGGGTGATCGAGCTTGCCGGTGCCGTGGTAGTCGCTGCCGCCGGTCGCGACCAGACCCAGCTCCGACCCGATCTCCGTCAGCTGCGCCCGCGCCGCCGCGTCATGGTCGAGATGGTCGACCTCGATGCCGGTCAGTCCGATCGCGGCGAGGTCCGCCAGGACGCCGGCCGTCAGCACTCGCCGGCTGCCGCGGCCCCATGGGTGGGCGACGACGCTGACGCCGCCCGCCTGTCGTACGAGGGTGAGCATCTCGGCCAGCTCGGTGGCGTAGTGCGAGACGTAGCCGGGCCGCCCCCATCCGAGGTAGCGGTCGAAGGCCTCCTCCCGATTGCGTACGACTCCCAGCTTGACAAGCGCGTCCGCGACGTGCGGCCGGCCGGGCGACGAGGCTTCAGTCGAGACGCCGTCGACGTCCGCCTGGGTGATGGCGATGCCCGCCTCGCGCAACCCGGCCAGCATCGCAGGCAGTCGATTGATCCGGCCGGCCCGAATCTTGTCGAGCTCCGCGGCGAGCGGCGGATAGTCCGGGTCGAGGTAATAGGCCAGCAGATGAACGCCCGCCCGGGCGTGTAGGCAGGAGATCTCCATGCCCGGAACCAGCTGGAGCTCCTGAGCCGCAGCCGCTCGGCGCGCTTCATCCCATCCGTCCGACGTGTCGTGGTCGGTCAACGCCAACACATCGAGCGACGCGTCTCGGGCATGGCGAATCAGCTCAGCAGGCGAATCCGTTCCGTCGGAACAGTTCGAGTGGGTGTGCAGGTCGATCAACACCGCGCCAGCGTATCGGTCGCAAACCCGGCATCTTGGGACACTCGTGTCCGACAACTCCTACAGGCGTCGCGACAGGCCGCTTAGCGGGATCACGTCGAGTTGGCCGAGCAGAGTCCGCAGGTCGACGAAGGTCAGCCCGTCGCGAATCATGGCGCCGGCCGTCGCCGGCCACCCGATGATCCACAGCCAACGGCCGGACGCCTCCCCGACCAGGACGTCACGGTCGTCGCGCTCCCCCACCCACCACAACGGCGCGACATGCTGGCCGGCCAGGATCCGGGTCGCGGCGGGGAAGCCGCTGATCTGGCGGCCCACGTCGAGCCCGACCGCGCCGGCGTAGAAGGTGCCGAGACCGACACCGGGCTCCTCGCAGACCAGAACCAGGTCGGCGTCCCCGGCGATCGGATCCGGACCGCTGCAGGCGAGCACGGTGGCCTGCTCGGGTCCGTCCCCGGCACGGCCGACGCCGGAGACCGACCAGTTCGCCGGCATCGGCCACGGCAGCCACGTCGGCAGCTGGGCGTCGGTGATGTGCTTCAGCAGCACATGCACCGACGGTTCTTCGTACGCCCCAAGCGGCGCCACGACTCCGTCGACGGAGCACCACCACCGGCCCTGCTCGTCGCACCGCACCGGCGTCCCACAACGGGGGCACCGCTTGGCCCGATCCATCCCCCGAAGGTGCCCTGCCGGATAGGCCGGGTCAAGTACCGGACGTCCCGAAACGCCGGTCGGCACCCTCGACCAGCAGCCCGCTGAGCCACGCCGCCAGATCGACCGGTCGCCAGGCGCCGGAGCCGGACAGCAGGATCCGTACGCCGGCCTCGGCCGTCGAGGCGATCACCTCCGCGAGCACGGGCGCGACCTTGCCGGGGTCCTCGACATCTCGCTCGGCGAGGTAGGCCGTGACGAGCTCGGTGAGCGCACCCAGGATCGACTGCCGCGCCTGGTGTACCCGGTCGGCGACCGCTGGTGGATGGCCGTGCTGCGCGTCGTAGACGACCCGCCACGAGTTCGGCGCCGACGTCGCGGCGGTGAACAGCGCAGCCATGCCGCCGGCGAGCATGCTGCCGAGGTCGCCGACGTCCATCCGTTCGGGCAACGCCGCCTGGACCGCGGTCAGCAGCCGCTGCTCCTCACGATCGAGCAGCGCGGCGTAGACACCCTCCTTGTTGGGATAGCACTCGTAGACGACCGGCTTGGTGACCCCGGCCGCGTCGGCGATGGCCGACATGGTGCTCGCGAAGTAGCCCTTCTCGACGAAGACCTCGAGCGCCGCGTCGAGCACCATGGGCCGGCGCTTCTCCGGACCCAGATGACTCGCGCGTCGACGCATCGTGCTTCCTTGCCGTCTCCCGCCGGCAGGGGATGCCTCGAGGCGGAGGCCTCGAGGCGCCTCCTTCCATCGAAGCCTGGCACACCTGATGCGAGGGCGCCACGCCCGTGTGGCTTGACGGTCTCGCCTTGTCGGACGCTCATCGATCGACCTCCGGTGTCCCTCGGGTTCGTCGCTCCTGCACCTCAGACGTCGTGGCGGACGGATCGGGTTGGGGTACGCGGCGAATCCAGTCGGCTCGGCTGTGGAACCCTGTGCGGCATGCAGCTCACCGAGACGTTCACCTGGCGTGGCCGGCGCGTGCGATGGGGCCGCCAAGGATCAGGTCCCGCGGTCGTCTTCTGTCACGGCACGCCGTGGTCGTCGCGGCTGTGGGCACCGTTCGCGACGGCGATGGCATCGGGGTTCACGACGTATCTGTGGGACATGCCCGGCTACGGCGAGTCGTCGAAGGCCGCGGACCACACCGTCTCGCTCGACGTCCAGGGCGAGCTGCTCGCGGATCTCCTCGCCCATTGGGAGCTCGACGCTCCGCACGTGGTCGCCCACGACTACGGCGGCGCCGTAGCGCTTCGAGCCCACCTGCTGCACGACGCGCCGTATGCCTCGCTCGCGCTGGTCGACGTCGTCGCGCTGGCGCCATGGGGATCGGACTTCTTCCGGCTCGTACGCGACAACACCGATGTGTTCATGTCGTTGCCGTCGGCGATCCACGAGGGTGCGCTGCGGGCGTACATCACAGGGGCCAGCCGGCGCGGACTCACTCGGGAGCAGTCCGACCTGCTCGCCGGGCCGTGGCTCGACGACGAAGGGCTGGCGGCGTTCTATCGCCAGATCGGCCAGGCCGACGAGGCATACACGGACGAGATCGAGCCGCGCTACGGGACTCTGGAGCTGCCCGTCCTCGTCGTCTGGGGTCGCGACGACACCTGGATTCCGGTCGATCGCGCCGACCGGCTGGCCGCAGCGATCCCCGGCGCGCGGCTCGAGATCATCGACGACGCCGGGCATCTGATCCAGCTCGACCAGCCGGTCCGGCTCGCCACCACCCTGCAGCGCTGGCTGGCGTCCCAGGCGTGACCTGCTCCGCGCCAGCGGGTTGAAGTCGAGACGAAGCCGATCTGAAGACCGGGGTCGGCGAGTCTCTCGACATCACCCCATCGACAGAACGAAGCGATCATGAGCAGCCAACGGAAGACCCTGGTGGTCGTCGTCACCAGGCCGGACGCGACCCGGCGCGGGCTCGGCGCGGGCGAGAAGGACTCGCTCGTCCCGCGAACCTGCACATGGGAACTGGCGACGCCGGGCGACACCGTCCGGGTCTGGGTCCAAGACACCATCGGGCTGGCGGTCATCCCCGGCGGCGGCCGCTCGCTGCGGATCGGCGCGCACGACGCGATCCGGTCGCTCGGGCCGACGGTCGGACCGCTGCACTCCTGCCAGGTGGCGATCGGCGTCACCGGCACCTCCCGCGTCGACGTCGTGGTCAACTCCAGCGCCGGCCAGAGCCTGGCCTGCTCGGTCGCCATGCGGACCGCGCGACTCGTGGAGCCGAATCTCCGCTGAGGTCCGGCACTTTGCATGGCGTGTCGTCACTTCGCATGGCGTCGACGCCGTGCAGAGTGCGCGTGTACCACGACATCGTGGTAAACCAACGGGGGTGACGGAGCGGATCCCATGCGTGGGCGCGCTCGTCCGCGACGACGGCGGACGGCTGCTGCTGGTCCTCCGGTCGCGGCCCCCGGCGGCCGGCACCTGGTCGCTGCCCGGCGGCCGGATCGAGCCCGGCGAGTCCGCCGAGGCGGCGTGTGTACGCGAAGTGGCCGAGGAGACCGGGCTCGTCGTCGACGTCGTACGCCACGTCGGCCAGGTCGAGCGGCCAGCGCCGGGCGGCGGCACGTACGTCATCGACGACTACGTCTGCCGGACGGTCGGCGGCGCCCTCCGCGCTGGTGACGACGCCGGCGACGCGCGATTCGTCCCCGATGCGGAGCTGGATCGACTGCCGCTCACCCCACTCTTGCGGGAGACCCTGCGGGACTGGGGCGAGCTCGGTTGACTCAGGCGTTCCAGCGCAGGATGACCGGCGTCTCGCGTTCGTAGCCGAGGGTCGACACGGTCGCGGTGTCGAGCCGATAGAGCCGGCCTTCGGCGACCGGTTGGCCGAGCCAGCGGGCGGTCAGGGCGCGCAGGCAGTGGCCGTGCCCGAACACCAGCGTCGCGCCGCCCCCGTCCCGCGCCCGCGCGATGACGCGGTCGACCCGATGTGCGACGTCGTCGGCGGTCTCACCGTCCGGGACGCCGTCGGACCATACGGTCCAGTCGGGCACGCGCTCACGGATCTGGACCGTCGTCAGCCCTTCGTAGGCACCGTAGTTCCACTCGACGAGGTCCGGCGTCACCTCGGCCTCGGCGAAGCCGGCCAGCTCGGCGGTGGTGCGGGCCCGGGCCAGCGGGCTCGTCAACACGAGGCCGAACCGCTGTCCGTCCAGCCGGTCGGCAAGCTTCCGGGCGGCCTCCACACCCTCCGGGAGCAGCGGCAGGTCGGTCGTGCCGGTGTGGCGGCCGGAGCGACTCCACTCGGTCTGCCCGTGTCGGGCCAGCCACAGCGTCGTGTCGGAGGTCATCAGCTCTGCTCGCTCCGGACCCAGGCCGCGACACCGGCCGCGGCCGCCGCCATCGCGAGCATCAGCAGCCAGCTTCCGCCGGGCTGGTAGCCCTCTCGCCCGAAGCCGCCGTCGCCGTCGTCTTGGTTGATCCCGATGACGAGGACGAGGAACGCCACACCGAAGAGCAGGCTCACGACCTGGACGAAGCGCGGGCTGGCCGGCGAGTCGGAGTCGACCATGACGGCCAAACCCACGATCAGCAGGAGATGCAGGGCCACCGCCACGACGATCAGCAGAGTCATGAACGTCAGATCGCTGTCTTGGGCTTCGCCCCAGAGGCCGGCCACCGTGACCGGCTCGCCGTCGGCGGGATACTGGGCGAGTCCGTTCACGACGCCGGTGGCTCCGGCCGGGTTGAAGATCGGCCAGAACAGCATCAGGACGGCCACCGTGAGGACCGGCCACACGGCGGTGCGCACCCGCACTCGCTCGAGATCCGCCGACAGCCGGCCCAGCTCGTCGCGCAGGCGACGCAGCGACTCGGTCTCCTCGACGGGCATCGTCACTCGTTCTCCGCCGGCTCGGGTCGGCCCGGCTGCTCGCCACCACGCGCGTCGAGGTAGCTCTGCTTGGGCACCATCACCTTCCGCCGGAAGACGCAGACCAAGGTGCCGTCCTGGTTGTGGCCCTTGGTCTCGACGTGGACGATGCCCCGGTCGTCCTTGGACGTGCTCTCCCGCTTGTCGAGCACGGTGGTCTCGCCGTAGATCGTATCGCCGTGGAAGGTCGGCGCGACGTGTCGCAGCGACTCCACTTCGAGGTTCGCGATCGCCTTGCCCGACACGTCGGGGACGCTCATGCCGAGCAGCAGCGAGTAGACGTAGTTGCCGACGACGACGTTGCGGCCGAACTGGGTCGTCTCCGCGGCGTAGTGCGCGTCCAGGTGAAGCGGGTGATGGTTCATCGTGAGAAGGCAGAACAAGTGGTCGTCGTACTCGGTGACGGTCTTGCCCGGCCAGTGCTTGTAGATCGCACCGACCTCGAACTCTTCGTACGTGCGCCCGAACTGCATGAGCGGCACCCTACTCACTCCCAGGTCGTCGGCACGCCGTGCGGAGCGGCCACGCCGAGGATGCGCCGCTCGCCCGGCCAGCACTGGAGCCCGACGAGGAACTCGTGCTCCGCGTCGGGAGTACGCCGTTGCGGCTCCAGCGTGAGTCGGGCCAGGACCGATCGCTTGGTGGCGGCGGATCCCAGGGCGTCGAGTCGCTCGTCGATGGCGTGCCGCTCGGCTCGCGGCAGGTACTGCCACATCACCGAGTGCCACAGCACGGTGACACAGGCGGGCGCCAGTGCGAGCCGGCGCACCGTCGACAAGGCGTCCTCGCGGCGCACCGTGACGGGAACTCGGTCCGAGATCTCGAGCGCACCCCGAAGCCGGGCGAGCCGCGTCGTCTGATCCGGCCAGACGTAGGACAGCAGTCGCAGCCGGCCGTCTCGCCGGCCGGGGTCGATCGGTGCCAGGTCGCTCCCCGCCCGGTCGACGATGTCGAGCTTGGCGTCGGTCGGCGGCGGCGACCCGTGCCAAGCGTCCTCGAGAACGACCGGACTGTCCTCTGGTCCCCAGTCGGCGCCGCCGGTCACGTAGCGGTAGTGGTCGGCTCGCAGATTCAGCCCCGCGCTGGCGCCGATCTCGTGCAGCCAGATGGGCAGTCGGTACTCGCGAGCGATGTGCAGCAATCCACCGAGCAGGGCGGCCGAACGGCCGACCTCGTTGGTCTGCGGCGCCTGGTCGAGCAAGGGGAGGAGGCGGTCGCGGTCGCGCGCCAGGAGATCGCGGAGAGCGAGCCAGGCCGCATCGGCGTCGGCGTCGCCACCGACGCTCGGGTAGCACGCCGCGAGGTCCGGCGCCTCGCCCTCCAGGACGAGTCGATGCACGGCGCCCATCAGACGCAGCGCCAGGGCGGACGGGCCGGAGTCGTGCTCGTAGCCGACGAGCACCTCGTGCGTCGGGCCGCCGGATTCGAGGTCGTCGGCGAGCCGGTCGATCAGCGCGGCGTAGAGCGGCGATCCGAGCGTGTCGCAGGCGGCGGCCTGCGTACGGAAGTGGTCAACCCGGGGGTCGCCCATCTCAGCTGCTGCGCCAGGCGAGCTTGGTCAGCAGGTTCTGCGCCTGCTCGGCGTGCTGGTGGTGGCAGAGCACGTCGTACGTCGTCGCGACGACGCTGCTCGTCGAGGTGAAGTCCCGCTTCCCGCCGGTCAACGCGTAGCCGATGATGCCCATGATCGCGCCGAAGACGGCGCCCGCGATGACGGCGAGGATGACGAGGAGGAACCAGTTGCTCTCCTCGGCGGTGAAGAGCGTCAGGATGACCCCGGCGAAAAGTCCCCACCAGGCGCCACCGACGGCACCCGTCGCGGCGGCGCGGTTGCGGTCGAGCCGGCCCGTGACGCGCTCGACCATCCGCAACCCGTTGCCGACGATCGTGACGTGCTGGACCGGAAAGCCTTCGTCGGACAGGAAGTCGACTGCCCGCTGCGCCTTTTCGTAGGTGTCGTAGCTTCCCACCGTCGTCCCCGACGGCGGGACAGGAAGCTTCATCGGCATGGCGGACTCCCTTCGGACTCACTGCTTCCATCGTCCCACTCTGGAATGAAATGCGCCTGAGGCTCGCGCGTGGCCGCCCGATAGGCTCGCGTGGATACCGACGCGACTCGGGGAGACACCTTTGAGCACCCAACCTCCCGGCAATCAACCTTCCTCTGGACAGCAGTCGTCCTACGGCCAGCCGCCGCCCGGACGGTCGCCGTACGGCCCGCGACTGGAGAAGCGCAAATCCAACTCCACGCTGATCGTGGTCGTCGTGATCGTCGTGCTGGCTCTCGCCGGCATCGTCGGCGCGGCTCTGCTGCTCACGGGAGACGACGACAGTGCGAGCAGCAGCAGTGAAACCCTTGAGGGCGACGGCTACAGCTACGCGATCCCGGAGGGTTGGGAGGAAGCCACCAGCGCGGCGGGTGGCACCGAAGGCATCGACTCCGTCGTACGCGCCGACGACGACGTAGAAGGCTTCCGCAGCAACATCCTCGTCGAGGTACAGCCCGCGTCCGGGACGACCGACCCAGAGTCGATCAGGGACACGTGGGAGGCCAACATCGGGACTGCGGTCGGGGCGACGCCCGAACCGATCGACGACACGACGATCGACGGCCAGACGGCCCTCGGGGTCCGGGTCGAGACGACGCAGCAGGGCATCGACGTGATCCAGGTCGCCTATCTCACGATCAACGACGGCAAGGTCTACTCGATCGCGATGAGCTCCCATGCCGACTCCGAAGCGGAGGCGACCGGGGAGTTGGACCAACTCCTCGACAGCTGGTCGTGGGCGTAGGAAACCGTGACGGCGGGAACGGTCGTCGTACCGGCCGCCGACCCGGCAGCAGGGAAGTGAGGACTTCGTGAGCAGCCAGCCCCCTTCGTACGGGCAGCCCCCGCAGCAGCCGCCGTACGGCCAGCCGCCATATGGCCAGCAACCGCCCGGGCAGCCGCCGTACGGCCAGCCGCCGTATGGCCAGCAACCGCCCGGGCAGCCACCGTCCGGGCCCCCTCCCGGCGGACCTCCGCCCGGCCAGCAACCGCCGTACGGGTCTCCCGGTGGCCAGCCGCCCTACGGGCCGCCGCCGCAGAAGCGCAAGTCCAGCACCGCGCTGATCGCCATGATCCTGATCGTCGCGCTCGTGCTCGCCGGCGGCGCGGTCGGCGGCATCCTGCTGCTCGGCGGCGATGACGACGGCGGCGGGAGCTCGGGGGACACGATCACCGGCGACGGCTACTCCTACGCCCTGCCGGAGGACTGGCACGACGTGACCGAGCAGGCCCTCTCGGGCAACCCGCCGGGCGCGATCGACACCGTGACCGCATGGGGCGAGCAGTTCAACGGCGCCCCGGCGAACGTCATCGTCGAGATCGGACCGGCGGTCGGCGTCAGCGACCCCGAGGAGCTGCGCTCCACGTGGGAGTCCAACATGGCAGCCGCCACGCAAGCCACGCCGGAGCAGATCGACGGGACGGAGATCGGCGGCGAGACCGCCATCGGCACGGAGATCCGCCGGTCCAACCAAAACGGCATCGACATCGTCCAGATCGCCTACCTGACCATCCACGAGGGCAACGCCTACTCCGTCGCGCTCAGCACCAACGCGGACAGCGAGGTCGAAGCCCGCGGCACGTTCGACGAGCTGCTGAGCAGCTGGAGCTGGACCGGCAGTTCCTGAGCCGCTAGCCGTCAGCCGGACCCGCCCTCGATGAGGTCGACGAGCTCGGCACGCGACAGATCCGTGCTGTCCATCGCGCCGACCTCGTCGAGCAGCGCCAGCGACTCCTGCCAGCTGGCCCGCGCGTCGACGGGCCGGACGGTGTCGCGCTGGACCGTACTTCGGCGACACCGTGAAGTGGGTCTGGCGAACGGCGAACGGCCAGACCTACCGGCCTGTCGGCCAGCCATCAGCACGTGGCGGGTGCGTCGAACTCACGTCGGGTTCGGTGCACCCGCTACATCAGGTCAGCGCAGCTTGTACTCCTCGAGCAACCGGCGGCCGATGATCATGCGCTGGATGTCGGCCGTGCCCTCGCCGATGAGCAGCATCGGCGCCTCGCGGTAGAGGCGCTCGATCTCGTACTCCTTGCTGTAGCCGTAGCCGCCGTGGATGCGGAACGAGTCCTCCACGACGTCGCGGCAGAACTCCGAGGCGAGGTACTTGGCCATGCCGGCCTCGAGGTCGTTGCGCTCGCCGGCGTCCTTCTTGCGAGCCGCGTTGACGACCATTGCGTGCGCGGCCTCGATCTTGGTGGCCATCTCGGCGAGCCGGAACAGTACGGCCTGGTGCTCGGCGATCTTCTTGCCGAACGTCTCGCGCTGCTGGGAGTAGGCGATGCCGAGCTCGAACGCCCGGGTGGCCAATCCCACCGCACGAGCGGCGACGTTGACGCGGCCGACCTCGACGCCGTCCATCATCTGGTAGAAGCCCTTGCCGGGCACGCCGCCGAGGATCTGGTCGGCCGAGACCTGGTGGCCCTCGAAGACCATCTCGGTGGAGTCGACGCCCTTGTAGCCCATCTTCTCGAGCTTGCCGGGCACGGTGAGGCCCGGTGCCGTCTCGCCGAAGCCCGGCTCCTTCTCGACCAGGAACGTGGTCATGTTCCGGTAGACCGAGTCCTCACCCTCATCCGTCTTGACGAGCACCGCTACGAGGTTCGACGAGCCACCGTTGGTGATCCACATCTTCTGGCCGTCGATCGTGTAGTCGCCGTCGTCGCCTTTGACCGCCTTGGTGGAGATGGCCGACACGTCCGAGCCGAGCGCGGGCTCGGACATCGAGAAGGCACCACGCACCTCGCCGGTGGCCATCCTCGGGAGGTACTTCTTCTTCTGCTCCTCGGTACCGTGCTGCATGAGCATGTAGGCGACGATGAAGTGCGTGTTGATGACGCCGGAGACGCTCATCCAGCCGCGGGCGATCTCCTCGACGACCAGCGCATACGTCAGCAGCGACTCGCCCAGCCCGTCGTACTCCTCGGGGATCATCAGCCCGAAGATCCCGAGTTCCTTGAGGCCCTCGACGATCTCGGTGGGGTACTCGTCCTTGTGCTCCAGCTCGGTGGCGACTGGCAGGATCTCCTTCTCGACGAACTGGCGGACGAGCTTGAGGATCTCTTGCTGCTCCTCGGTCAGACCGTCAGTGGTGGCGAGGCGACCCATGGGAACTCCTGATGAAGGGGGGAAAGCGGGATCTTGACCCGGTGATCCTATCCGTCAATCCGCTTGTACCGGCGAGGGAGGTGGACGCTGAGACGTCACCACCGCGAGGCCCGCGAGGATCATCGCGAGCCCCAGGTAGACGCCCCACGCCGGCGACTGTCCGAGGAAGACACCGGCGAGCAGTGCCGCGCAGGGCACCTCGAGCAGCAGCAGGAGCGAGATGACGATCGGGCTCATGACCGCGAGCAGATGGTTGAGCAGGGAGTGGCCGAGCAGCTGGGCTGACACGGTGACCGCCGCGATGAGCAGCCAGGTGCGGGTCGAGAACCCGGTGAGATCGGTGCCGGTGGCGACGCACAGCACCCCGAGGATCAGTGCGCAGATGCCGTAGCAGGCGACGGTGTAGCCGGTGGTCGACAGCCGAGTTCGCACCGACTGGCCGGCCACGAGGTAGACGGCGGCGAAGAAGCCGCCGGCCACAGCCAGCGCGTCGCCGGCGAGGGCCCGGCTCGACAGCGCGAAGTCGACACCCGTCACCACCAGCACCCCGGCGACGGCGAGACCGAGGCCGAGCACGACCAAGGGCGCGAGACGGACGCCGCGCATCCGGTCGTACAGCACGACCCACACGATCTGCGCCGCCACGAGGGCCGTCGCCGCTGCCACCGACGTCAGCTTGAGCGCCGACACCCAGGTGGCAAAGTGCGCGGCCAACGCCGTCCCAGCCAGCGCGGTGGCCATCCAGTGTCGTCGGCCGAGGCGCGAGAGCTCCGCGCGCGAACGCGCCACGGCGACCGGAGCGATCAGCACGGTGGCCGCCGCGTTGCGCCAGAAGGCGATCGCGAAGGCCGGAGCAGCGATGCCGGCCATCAGCGGCCCGGACGCCGAGACACCCAGGACCGCGACGATCGCGAGGAACGGAGTCACCCGGACAGTCTGTCGGTGCTAGTTCACGTTCACGCGGGCGCGGCCTCGTCACCACGACGGCGACGAAGTGCAGCCAGCAGACCGACGGCCAGCACGGCAAGAACGAGCGCACCGCCGACGATCCACGGCCAGCCCAGGCCGCCGGCGTCGTCGACCGCCTGGTCGTTGGCGGACTCCTTGGGATCGGAGACGTACTCCGGCTCGCCCGAGGCCTCACCGGTGACGCTCACGTCGAGGGTCACCGGGATCTCGCCGATGTCGGCCACCTCGGCCGCCGATGTCTCCAGGGCCGTCACCGAGCAGTAGAAGTCGCCGTCGAGTGACGTCGCCAGCGGCGATCCCTGGTTCGAGTCCCGGTTGAGGTACGCGACCCGCGGAGTGGCGTCATGGACAGCCGCGTCCTCGCCGCCGTTGTACTGAGCCGTGTTCCTGGTGGCGGTTGCGTCGACGATGGGCGACTTCAACGGACCGAAGATGCGGCTGCGCACCGGCAGGGCGAAACCCAGGTCGTCCAGGACGCCCTGAGCCTGGGCGCTCGACCCGAGCGTGAAGTCGCAGACCGTCTGCTGTCCCCACGCGACGTCGGGGACGCGATAGAACAGGGTCTCTCCGGCGAGGATCGAGTCGCTGTACCGACCTGGCTCCGTGGGGGGCGCGCTCGAGAAGTTTGGTCCGCCGACGACCGACACGGGCTTCCCGGACGGCGCCTGTCCCTCGGCATCGTCGGAGAACCCCGATCCCTCCGTGAAGCCTGGCGGCAGCCCATTCGTGGACGTCACGGCGGGCTCGCTGCGCACGAGGACCTCGAGAGGCTGGACGTCCTGGACGTCGGGCGCCGTCACCTTGGCGACGTACGGACCGTCGCCGCAGGACTTGCGGATGCCAGGTGTGGCGGAGTACCCCACCACGAGCGGCGATCCGGCGTTGATGGCTCCCTGCACGAAACCATTCGCGCCGGGGCCGCACTCGGTGCCGTCGGTGGAGAAGACTCCCACCTCCAGGCGTTCCGCCGTCGCCCCGCTTCCGATTGACGGCGGGGTCGACGCGCTCACGTGCAGGGTTCCCTTGCCCGGATCCGGCAGTGCGTAGTACTCCTCGCCGGAGTCGCCGACGGTGTCGAGCCACTGCCCGTCGTCGATGTCGGTGCCGTTCGACGCCTCAGTGCCACCCTCGATCGGCAAACCGGCCGGCTCGTAGCCACGGGCTGCCCGGACCGCCGTACGGGTCAGGGCACTGGGCAGCTGGGAGATGTCCTTGACGTCGTAGTAGGTGCCGCCGCCGGCCGACGCGATGCAGGTCATCTGGCTGCGTGACTTGCCCTTGAGCTGCAGACCAACCACGTCGACGTAGAACTCCGCGCCCTTGTCCTTGAGCTCTCGAGCGACCTTGCAGGGGTCTCCGCCGCAGTTCTCCTCGCCGTCGGAGACCAGCACGATGCTGCGCGGACCATCTGACGGGAGGTCCTCGTAGGCCTTCTCCAAGCTATGGGCGATCGGGGTGTTGCCGAGCGGCTTGAGCTGCTTGACGCCGGCCTTCAGTGCGGCGGGGTCGACGTCGTCGACGGGTGACAGCAGCTCGGTGTCCTTGCAGGAGCCCGCACCGTCCTCGATCGTCGAGCCGTAGACCCGCAGTCCCACCTTGGATTGCTGGGGAAGATCGTCGATGACCCCGTTCAGGCCGTCTTTGGCCTCCTCCATCCGGGTGTCGCCGCCGCCGGCCGGCTCCTTCATGGAGCCCGAACCGTCGAGCACGAGGATCAACGACCCGCCGTCCTGACCCAGCACCGACTCGTCGTCCGCCGAGGCGGCAGAGCTGCCGCTGACGAAGAGGCCGAGCATGACGGCGCACGTGACGGCGCGCCAGATCCAAGACGTGTTCTCTCCCCCGAGCATGCGCTCAACAGTAGCCACAGGATTTTCCTCAGTTGGTTGCGCCCGTGTAACGTCTGCCGGGTTCGCTGGCGTCAGAGTGCCGATCGACTGACGCCACAACGACACACCGGGGGTGGGTATGAAGAGCCGCGCTGTGCTCGTAACCTCGCTGCGTTCTGAGCTCGGGGTCTCCGGCGATCACGACGGTCTTCTCGTCGCCGACATCCGCCATCCCGACGCCGTCGAGAGCCTGCTCGGTTCCATCCACCGCAACGGCGAGCTGCCGCTCGTGACCTGCAGGGCCGACGACCTCCAGGCGGTCCGGCGACTCGTCACCTTCGCGGCCGTGCGCTATCCGGGCCTGCGTGCCTGCGTCGAACCACTGCCCGGAACTCCGATGTGCGTCGGCGTCATCTCCTCCCTCGTCGACGACATCGATGCCGACGCCTCGACCTCGCCCGCCGACGTCATCGCCTGGCGGCTCTCGGCCCTCGACCTCCTGCGCGAGCAGGTCTGGTCGGCGGTCTGGCTGCCGAGCGTCGCCGGCCTGACCGACCCGGCGCCCGGCTTGATCCAGCACGTCAGGTCTTGGTTGCCCGGGTCCGGTTTCCTGGCCGTCCACAGCCCCACGCGTGAGGTGCTTCCCGCCTCACGGGCCCCGATTGCCAGGCTCGTTGAAAAGACCGACCACGCCCTCGTCCATTCACCGGCCTCGAAGTCATGGGTCGTCGGTGCGGTTCGCGACGCTCTCAGCGCGACCTCGATCAGTGAGCTGAGCACGGTTCGCGACCCGATCGACATGTTCGGCACCGCCGCTGCCATCGAGCTGGTGGCCGTCCCCCTCTCGTTCCACACCCAGTCGCGGCCCGACCACCGGAGCGTCACGGCGTGTGTGGCCTGCGGCATCCGTCACATCCGACCCACGTGTCCGGTCTGCCGGATGTCGGCCCGTCCCGACCCCTCCCTCGCCACCTCAGGAGTCCCCTCGTGAACCCTCGCCAACGACGCGGCGTGCTCATCATGATGCTCGCCGGGCTTGCGGCCGTCGCCCTGTTCTTCGTCGCCGTCAGCTACGTCGGCTCGGTCAACGCCAAGATCGCTCCCACCACCACGGTCTACCGCGCCGTCAAGGACATCGAGGCCTACTCCGTCGTCGACGAGGGCGACCTCGAAGCCGTGGACGTTCCCCAGAAGTGGGCGGCGAAGGAGGCTTCGGACGAGCTGCAGTCCATCGTCGGTCGCCGGGTCGCCTTCAACCTCAGCAGCGGCACCTACGTCGGCGACGACATGCTGCTCCCAGCCTCGACGCTCAACGAGGACGAGCGAGAGATCGCGCTCACCGTCGACGCGAAGACCGGAATCGCGGGCCGGGTCCGCACGGGCGACTTCGTCGACGTCTACGCGATCTTCGGCGAGGACTCGGCCACCGGGTCGTCCAAGGTGCTCGTGCGCAACGTCCGGGTGGTCTCGGTTCGCGGCGTCGAGACACGCACGCAGACCACGTCACGCGACGAGCTCCAGGAGCAGCAGGTCGTTCCCGTCACGCTCGCTCTGAGACCGGGCGACGCCCTCGCCGTCACGTACGCCGACTCGTTCGCCGAGACCGTCCGTCTCGTCGGGCTGCCCCCGGGCACGAACTCCAGCAACCGTGAGGGCGAGCGCAGCAAGGTCGACGCCGACGACCTGGGCATCCCTCGCGGAGGCGAGTGATGTCCCACTCCGTCCTGATCGCGGCCCCCGACCAGACCACCGGCTACGAGCTGCGGGCGCAGGTCGAGGAGCTCGACGACTTCGCCATCGTCGACGTCGCCGACTCCACGTCCAGGCTCCAGCAGCTGGTCGCCCAGCGCGACCCCGAGATCGTCCTGATCCACGAGCTGGTCGGTCCCGTGCCCGTGCTCCAGACGATCCGTGACATCGTCGCCCGCCGCCCGGGCACCGCTCTCGTCCTGCTCAGTGAGGAGTTCTCCCCCGAGGTTTTCGCCGCAGCCATGGACGCCGGAGCACGAGGCGTGCTCCGGCACCCGGTCACCCACGAGGACCTCCAAGTCCGGCTCACCGCAGCGGCCGAGTGGGTCGTCCAGATGCGCAGGCACCTGTCGTCCGACTCCGATGATGCCGAGCTCGCGTCGCGCGGCAAGCTCGTCGCCGTCAGTGGCGCCAAGGGCGGCGTCGGCACCACCACGCTCGCCGTACATCTCGCGCACGACGCGGTGACCCGCGTGCCGGGACGCAGTGTCTGCCTCGTCGACCTCGACCTGGACAACGGCGACCTCGCCGACTTCCTCGGAGTCGAGCACCGCCTCGACATCTCCGACCTCGCCAAGGTCGCCGACGACCTCTCCGCACAGACGGTCGGATCGGCCGTGCACCGCTCACCGTCCGGCCTGTCGACGGTGCTCGGACCCACCCGGATCGAGGACGTGGGAGCCGTCGGCGAGCGGGAGACGATCCTCATCCTGGCGGCGCTGCGCCGGCAGTTCGACCTGGTCATCGCCGACTGTGGCTCGGTTGTCAGTCCGGCCAGCGCCGCCGCCGTCGAGACCGCCGACGAGGTGCTGCTGATCACCACTCCGGACCTGCTGGCCCTGCGCGGCGTGCACCGCACCGCGGAGAAGTGGAGCCGGGTCGGCGCACGCAGCATCGAGAAGGTCAAGGTCGTCCTCAACCGCGTGAGCCGTGACAGCGACATCCAGCCCGACACCGCGGCTCGCCTCCTCCCCACCGCGCCGATCGACGAGACACTCCCCGAGGCGTTCAAGGTCCTCCAGCGGGGACTCAACCACCAGGACCCGTCAGAGATTCAGGCCAAGGCGTGGTGGAACCGGATCGGCGAGCTCGCCGAGGTCGTCGGCAGCGTCCCGCCGGCGACGGAGCCCCAGACCCCCACCCCGCAGCCGCGCTCGCTGTTCCGCCGCAAGACCACCCCGATCGAGGTCGACCCCAAACCCGCCGGTGAGCAGGGGCAGGCCACCCTGGAGTTCACCGGTCTGATCAGCGTCGTCATGCTGCTGATGATCATCCTGTGGCAGATCGGCCTCTGGGGAGTCTCCGCGGCCTACACGAGCCACGCTTCCGACGAGGCCGCGCGCAGTGCCGGGATCGAGGAGAACCCCACCCAGGTTCGAGCCGATGCGCTCGCCGCGGTGCCGCCGTGGTTCCGCGACCACACCACGGTCACGCTCTCGCCCGGCGACACCGTCGAGGTGAAGGGACAGCTCCCGGTGTTGCTGCCCAGCGTGGCGATCGACGGCTTGGTCTTCACCTCGCAGACCCCGATCATCGCGGAGAACGACTCATGACGGCACGGTCAAGGCGCGAGGAGCGTGGTTCGACGGCACTCGAGGTCGCCGGCATGGCCCCCCTCGTGGTGTTTGTGATCTTCCTGCTCATCCAGGCTGCGATGGCGCTGTACGCGATCACCACGGCGCAGACCGCCGTGCGTCAGGCGGCACGAGCCGCCTCACAGGGCAACCCGGCACCGATCCTCGTGGTCAACCAGTCGGTCCCGGGCTGGATGGAGGTCGATGCGGGCGACGTCGACCTCTTCGGGCCGGGCCACGGCGTGCGTGCCACCTTCGACGTCCCGGACATCGTCCCCTTCCACAACCTGCGCATCACCCGGCAGACGGTGATGCCATGAAGCGCCAGACGTTCGGGTACACGGAGGTCAGCCGGCACGAGACCCCGGACGAACATCAGGTCTCCGGCATCGGCGACGAGACCGACGACCTGATGGTGGCCGACTTCCGCGAGAAGCTGCTCGACGAGATCGACCTGACCGAGCTGTCGAAGCTCGACCTGGCGCAGCGACGGGCCCGCCTCGAGCGGGTCATGACACACCTCGTCGCCTCGCGCGGACCCCTGTTGTCCAGCCGGGAGCGCACGGCCCTCATCCGTCGCGTGGTGGCCGAGGCCCTGGGTCTCGGCGTTCTCGAACCACTGCTGTCCGACGACGCCATCACCGAGATCATGGTCAACGGCGCCGACCAGATCTTCATCGAGCGCCTCGGTCGTGTCGAGCTGGCGAAGGAGAAGTTCGTGAGCAACGAGCAGCTCCTCCAGACCATCGACCGGATCGTCTCCACCGTCAACCGCCGCGTCGACGAGTCGAGCCCAATGGTCGACGCGCGCCTGCGCACCGGCGAACGCGTCAACGTCATCCTGCCGCCGCTCGCCCTCGACGGGCCAGTGGTCACGATCCGCAAGTTCCCGCGTCCGTTCACGATGGAGCAGTTGATCGGCGGCGGGACACTGGACGCGACCTCGGCCGCGATCCTTGGCGCGAGCGTCCGCGCGAAGCTCAACATCCTGGTGTCCGGCGGCACCGGTTCGGGCAAGACGACGCTGCTGAACTCGCTCTCCTCCTTCATCCCCGAGCGTGAGCGCATCGTCACGATCGAGGATGCGGCCGAGCTCTCGCTTCAGCAGCACCACGTCATCCGACTGGAGTCGCGCCCCCCGAACGTGGAGGGAAAAGGCCAGGTCACGATCCGCGACCTCGTGCGCAACAGCCTGCGCATGCGCCCCGATCGCATCGTCATCGGAGAGGTTCGCGGCGGCGAGACGATGGACATGCTCTCGGCGATGAACACCGGTCACGAGGGATCGCTCACCACGATTCACGCCAACAGCCCCATCGAGGCTCTCAGCCGTGCCGAGACCCTCGCCAGCATGAGCGACCTCGATCTGCCGTTCGCCGCCGTCCAGGAGCAGGTGAACAACGCGATCGACCTGGTCGTCCAGCTCGATCGTGGCCCCGACGGCTCGCGCCGGGTGACCGAGGTGGTCCTGCTGACGTCCACCGGCCGGGATCCCTATCGTCTGGAAACCGTCGCCGAGTACATCCCCGAGCCGATCGGTGCCGACCGGGTCGTGCGCGGCCGGCACGTCACCCAGGCACTCCCCCAGTCGTTCGTCCGCCGTCTCCAGCTCGCCGGCGAGCAGCTACCCGCCGAGAGCAGCATCCAGCCCGACGACACCGACGGCGGAGGGTCTGAGCGATGGCCCTGACCCTGCTGCTCGCCTTCGTCGTGACGGCCTTGGTGGTCTTCGGGCTGTACCAGTTCTGGGTCGACCTCGGCGACAAGGCGACGCTGGCCCGCGCCGTCAACCCCGACCTCGCTCTCGAGCAGGCCGTCGCCCGCCGCAGTCGCATCGACCGGGTCATCATCCGCAGCCGCTGGGGCCGCCAGATCCAGGACGCGATCTCCCTGCTGGGCTTCAACATCTCGCCGTCCCAGCTCGTGCTCGGGTCGGCGCTGTTCTGCTCCGCTCTCGGCGTCGCACTCGGCGCCAGCCTGTCCTGGCTGCTGCTCCCCGTCGGCATGTACGGCGGGTGGCTGATCATTCGCGGACACATCCGCAAACAGCGCGAGAAGCGCAAGGAGGACTTCATCGGGCAGATGCCGGAGCTGGCGCGCACCCTGTCGAACGCCTCCTCCGCCGGTCTGTCCATCCGCACCGCGGTCGCCATGGCCGCTGACGAGCTCGCCGAACCGGCCCGCTCCGAGCTGCGCACCGTCGCCGACGAGATCAACGTCGGCGTCGCCCTCGACACCGCGATGTCGAACCTCGAGAGGCGCCTGCCGTCACGCGAGCTGGGCGTCCTGGTCAGCGCACTCGTCGTCAGCGCCCGCTCCGGCGGAGCCCTGGTGACCGCGCTGCGCGACATCTCCGACACGTTGGAGATCCGCAAGGAGGTCCGCCGCGAGATTCGCACGACCTACGCACAGACTGTCTCCACGGCCTACGCCGTGCTCGGCGTCGGCGCAGCCTCGTTGTTCCTGCTCGAGGGACTCAACTCCGGCACCGTCGACAAGATGCTGCAGAGCCCGATCGGTCTCGGCGCCCTGATCTTCGCCGTCGTCGTGTACTCGGGCTGCATCTGGGCCGTGCGCCGCATGACGAGGATCAAGATCTGATGGCCATCGCCTACGGCCTCGGCTTCGCCGCCTGCTTCGTCGTCTTCCTCGGTGGCTGGCGGATGGCCCGCGCCGATGCGCTGGAGGGCTGGGACGTCGCCGACATCGCGCTCCTGCGCGACGAGAACCGTCGCCGTCGTAGGGTCGGGCCTCTCGACAGGCTCATGCGTCGGACCGCGCCGCAGCTCGGTGTGCTCCTCGGCCCCCGGGTGGTCGGCAACATCCGGCGCCGGATCGACCTCGCGGGCCGCCCCGACGGCATGACCGTCGACACGTTCCTGCAGCTCATGGTCAAGTACGCGATCTTCTTCGGGATCGCGGCACTGACGATGCTCTTGCTCGGCAACCTGCTCTCGGCGTTGCTCGCCCTGGCCGCCGCGCCGATCCTGCCGTTCTCGCGGCTCGCCGGCCAGCAGCGCCGCCGCCGCACCGTCATCGACGACGGCCTGCCGGACCTGCTCGACGTGCTGGCGGTCACGGTCGGCGCGGGCATCGGCTTCCGCTCCGCCCTCGATCGGGTCAGCGCCCGCTTCTCCGGCCCGCTGCGCGAGGAGATCGCGTTCACGCTGCACCAGCTCGACGTCGGGGTGCCTCGCCGCCAGGCCTTCTCCAACCTGCGCGACCGGTGTGACTCCGAGTCGATGTCGGCGTTCGTCTCCGCCTTCCTGCAGGCCGAGGAGCTCGGTGCCCCACTCGCCGACACCCTCAACGGCATCGCCAGGGACAGCCGCCGCGACGCCGCGCAGCGCGCGCGCCAGCGAGCCGCCCGCATGGTTCCCCGCGTGACCCTGCTCGTCTCGACCATGATGGTGCCGCCAACCATCGTCATCATCGGCGTCGGCATGTGGCTGGGTGCTGACGTCGACCTCGGAGGACTCCTCGGATGACGGATCGCGTGCTCGTCGAGCAGGTCGTGCGCTTCGCGTTCCTGATCCGTCTGGCCTCGCTCCTGCTCGTGGTGCTACTGCCCGGTGAGGCCATCGACAGCGCCGTCGGACTGAGCGCGATCGGCTTCATCACCGTCACCAGCACCGTCGGGTTGTACAGCACCAACCTGCTCACCCGCAAAGTCGCCGCGCACCCGATCCTGCTCGTGGTGGACGTCCTCATCGCCGCCCTGATCGCCGCCGTCCTGGGCAGCCAGAGCCCGATCATCCTGTACTCGCTGTCCACCGCGGTGCTCATCGGCATCCTGTTGACGCCGCGTTTCGCCGCCGCCGTGATGGCCGTGCTCATCTCGGCCTACCTGCTCATCACGATCGAGCAGGGTGAGTCAGTCACGGTCATGGCGGCCCTCCTCGTCCCGATCACCTATGCCACCGTGGGCGCGCTCGGCTCCCTCACACGCGCGCTCCACATCGCGGCAATGCGCGAGCAGGGACGCGCGCGGATGTTGTCCGAGGCCGCCGCCCGTGAGCGCGAACGGGGCCGCCTGGCCCGCGAGATGCACGACTCGGTGGCCAAGTCGCTGCACGGCATCGGTCTGGCCGCTGCTTCACTGTCGGCCTGGGCCGAGCACCAGCCGGAGGTGCTCGCCGAGAAGGCCCGCGAGCTCCAGGACGCCGCCGAGTCGGCGTCGCAGGACGCCCGCGCCATCCTCTTCGACCTGCGCGTCGACGCCGACGACCGCACCCTCGCGCAGCAGCTCCGGACCCTGTCGTCCGACCTCGAGCAGGGCGGCCTGCCGACGAGCCTGACCGTCGAGGGTGTGGGCGACTGCGACCACGTCATCAAACGTGAGCTCGTCGCGATCGCGGCCGAGGCCGTCGAGAACGTTCGCCGGCACAGCGGCGCCTGCGCGGTCGAGATCGACTGCTCCGGCGACTGCAAGCACATCATGCTGAGTGTGCGCGACGACGGCGTCGGCTTCGACCCACGGCACACCCCCGACGACCACTTCGGCGTCGTCGGCATGCACGAGCGCGCCCAGACGATCGGCGCCACACTCGACATCACCAGTGCGCCCGGTAACGGGACGCTGGTCACCATTCGCGCACCACGCACGGCGAAGGCGAACACCAACGGCTCACTGAGGGGGGCACGATGACCGTCACCGACGTCATCCGCACGCTCATCGTCGACGACAACGCCATCGTGCGCATGGGTCTGCGCAACCTGCTCGACGCCCACGTGGGCATCGAGGTCGTCGGTGAGGCGGTCGACGGCGAGGCCGCGGTGCGCATGAACGCCGAGCTCGACCCCGACGTCGTGCTGTGCGACGTGCGCATGCCCGGGCTCGACGGCGTCGGGGCGGCGACCCAGATGTCGCCGACCACGAACGTCGTCATGCTCACCTACACCGACGATCTCGACGTCATCCGCGGGGCCATGGCCGCCGGGGCCAAGGGCTACCTCGTGCACGGCGCACACCAACCCGACGAGATCGTCGCGGCCGTCGTGAGCGCATCCCGTGGCTCGTCGGTGCTGGGTCCGGCGGCCGCCAAGGCGTTGCTCGCGGGCCAGACGCCGCAACGCCCGGCCGCCGATCGTCACGCTTGGGGACTGACGACACGAGAGGCGGAGGTGATGGAGCACGTCGCCACCGGGAAGAGCAACCGCGAGATCGCCCGCGTGTGTTTCCTCGCCGAGAAGACGGTCAAGAACCACCTCAACAACATCTTCCCGAAGCTCGGCGTCACCACCCGCGCGGAGGCGATCAGCCTCTGGCTGGGAGCGACCGGACCCAACCGGGACGCCTGAGAACCTGGGCCCGGCCTGGGCCTTCAGGCCCATGATCCGGGCCGGTCGGGCGCCGTACGTTCGCGGTATCGGCCAAGCACGAGGCCACCACGACATCCACACGACCAGAAACCACTACACAGGAGGAACACCATGTTCGACCGGGCACTCAAGTTCTACAGCTCGATGCTCGCCGCCACCGCCGCCCCGCGCAACGAGAAGGGCCAGGGCACGCTCGAGTACGTCGGCATCGTCATCATCGCCGCCATCCTCGTGCTCGCTGTCGTCGGCGCCATCAAGGGCGCGAAGATCGACGACGTCATCACCAAGCAGATCGCGAAAATCACCGGAGCGGGCGGGTGATCGCACCCACAAGGCGGGAGGGCGAGCGCGGTGCTGCCGCGCTCTCTCTTCTCACCGTCGCCATCATCGTCGCGATAGGTATCTTCGCGTTCATGGCGATTCCCCTCACCGATGCCAGCGACGCCAAGGCGAAGAGCCGTTCCGCGGCCGATGCCGCGGCGCTGGCCGGCGTCGAGTACGTCAAGAAGGACCTCGAGATCGCCCTCACCAGCAACGGATGGATGGGGAGCTGGAGGGCCTACGAACCGCTCATCGGTGGCGGTGCCACCTCGGCATCCTCGTACGCCGAGCAGAACGACGGCGAGCTCGTGGGCTACCAGGGCCCGACGCCGATGAACGGGTGGGAGTCCTACGCCAAGGTGCGCGGACGTGACGTCGAGGGGCAGGAGAACACCAGCGAGGCCCGCGCGAAGCTCGACCTGCCCGAGTGCACCGTCGAGGAGGCCGAGCCCACCGAACCGACCGAGCCGTCGTCCCCGCCCGCCGGGAACGACGAGGAAAAGAAAGCGAAGCCTGAGCAGAAGCTCACCTGCGGCGGAACCAGCTTCCAGGGCGTCGACCTGAAGAACCTGCCGGCGTCGCTCATCAGCCAGCTCATCGACGAGTCGCACGCCAGACTCATCGGTTAGGAACCGTCATGCACGCCCACCAGCGAACCGGCCGCGAGCTCCCAGCCGGCGAAGGTACCGCCCTCGGCCTCGATCACCGAGCGGCACCTGAACCGGATGGCCGAGAACCGGCCCGGTTGCAGGGTCTGCGTGTGGAGCACCCGACCGCGGCGGTCCACCAGGGCCACGTCGATCGCGAAGCGCATCCCCATCGTGTGCACGTGCCGGCAGGGCCGCAGCCAGAACGCGCCGTCGACGCCGTCACGCTTCAACAGGCCATGCCGGCGGCTCCGGTAGGAGTCGGCCAGCTCCAACGGCGCCACCCGACGACCATCCACGACCAGTTCCGGCACGGCGTCAGCCTATGCCGCCAGAGGAGAACGACATGAGACCACTCACCATCATCGGCTCGGCCGTCACGGCCGGTCTCTTGACGATGGTTGCCGCCATCATCGCCGGTGTGGTCGCCGTCGATCAGGTGTCCGTCACGACCGGCGTCATCACCCGCTCGTTCCTGGTGATCGCCGCTCTCGCCATCACGGCGTTCGTGTGGTGGTCCCGCATGAAGCCAGGCGATCCGCCCGAGGCCCTGCTGCTCGGTCTGGTGGGCGGATGGGTCCTCAACGTCTCCAGCTGGGCCGGTGCATCGTTCGCCGGGCAGCTGTTCACCTCCCTGACGCTCGGCGCCGTGCTGATCGACCTCACCCTGTGGGCTGCGGTCTCATACGGCCTCGTCTTCGCCCTCAGCCGCACCGCCGTCCCCAACCCGAGATGAGCACCATGAACCTGCGCCTCACCACCACCCTGCTCCTGGTCGTCCTGGCCATGTCCGGCTGCGCCAGCGACGAAGACGTCCCCGAGGACCAGGCGCTGCGGCCGGCTTCTGCGCCGTCCGGCTGGACCACCAACGACCTCGGCCCCGTCAGCGTCGCCACCCCGGCGGAGTGGGAGAAGCAGCCGCCCGCGAAGCCGACGCAGACCATGACCACGACCACGTGGCGCGCCAAGGAGGTCGACGGCACATCTCCGGGCGGCATGGAGGTCCGCGTCATCACCAAGCCCCAGCAGGGTGCCAAGAAGGCCGCGCAGGCGCTGGCCGTCAGCGCCATGGCGTCGCTCGCTGGCGGTGACATCGAGCCCGAGAAGATCGTGTGGCCGAACGCCGAGCTGGCCTATTACCTCGCCTACACCGCCAAGGTGCCCGTCGAGACCGACCCCGCGGCACCGAAGAAGTCCTACATCGCCCGTACTGCGGTGTTCGATCTCGCCGACGGCAGCCAGATCCAGGTCACCGCACTCGTCGACGAGGCGCAGGGCGCCAAGGTGCCCGAGCAGGCACTTTCCACCGTGAAGTTCGCCGAGAGCTGATCGGCACGTGGAGATCTGGCAGATCGTTCTCATCGTCGGCGGAATCCCACTCGGCCTCGGGATCGTGTTCCTGGCGATCGGCCTGCTGCGGCGCCGGATGATGCGCGGCTGGGTCCGGACGACCGGCGTGGTGGTCGACAAACGCACCGGCCGTGCCGACGGCGGCGTCCGCGCGATCTACCCGACCTTCCAGTGGCAGGACGACAGCGGGCGCGTGCATCAACGCACGTCGATCGTCCGCCAGTCGCTGGCGCCGGCACCCGGAAAACGCGTAACCCTCCGGTACGACCCCACCGAACCCTCTCGCGCCGCCATCGACAGCTTCGTGCAGAACGGCTCGATCTTCGCGGTGATCGGGAGCGTCCTCGTGGTCGTCGGTCTGCTCGTCGCCACGATGATCAGCGTCTTCGGCTCGATGTCGTGGTCATGACGCCCTGCCCGGGCTGACCTGGGCTGACTCGGGCAGACCTGGGCCCGGAACGGGCCCTCGGGCCCACGCTCACGACGGCTCGGGCGTCCTACGTTCGTGCAGACATCCTCCTCACTCACCAGGACTCGGACCATGGGACTTCGCACCACACGGCGCAACGAGCGCGGACAGGGATCGCTCGAGACCGTCGGCGTCGTCGTGCTTGCTGCCATCCTCGTGGTCGCCACGGTGGGTGTCGTGACGCAGGCCAGCCCGACGGTCAAGGCGGAGATCGGCTACCGGATCTGCCAGATCGCGAACGTCCGCGGCGGTGGCGGATGCGAAGAGCCGGGCGCAGTGCGCACCCAGGCGGACCGCGTCCCCGACGATCCGTGCATGTCGACGTCCGATCAGGGCACGGTCGAGGTCACGGCGGCGTTCGTCGCCTCTGTCACCGCCGGCAAGCAGTTCCTGATCGAGCAGATGTCGGACGGCACGTACAAGGTGACCGAGGTCGACCTGGGCAATGTCGGCGTCGGTGTGGGTCCCGGTGTCGACGTCAGCCTCACTCTCGACGGAAAGAAGTACGGCGTCACCGCGGTGGCGACCGCCGACGCCTTGCTCACGGGCAAGAAGGGCAAGACGTGGTACGCCGACGACGAGGACGGCGCCCACGACGTCGTCGAGGGTCTGATGGCCGATCAAGTCATCGACGCGGTCGCGCCTGAGGTCGACATCCCGTTCCTGCCCGACCCACCCAACCCGATCCGGGAAGGGCTGGAGGCGCTCATCGGCGGCACGCCGGACCCGGATGAGGAGTTCGTCGAGGGCGGCCTGGAGGGCAATGCCGGCGCTTCGGCTTCGGGGATCACGGCCGGTGCCGGCGGCGAGGCCAAGGTCGGTGGGTATCTCGGCGGCAAGAAGACGCCCGACGGATTCGTCGCCTATTACAAGCAGCAGGCGTCAGCTGGAGTCTGGGGAGCGGTCATGGGCCAGGACGCCGCCGCTCTGGCCGGCGGCGAGGCGCTCTACGAGGTCAACATGGACTCGGACGGCAAGCCGACGAGCGTCAAGATGACGATCGGCGTCACGCTCGACGCCGACGCCCAGGGCGAGGTCACCACGGCCGACGATCAGAACTACACCGAGACGACGCTCGAAGTACCGCTCACCGGCGACGCGGGCAAGGACGCCAAGATCCTGGCTGCCGCGACCGGCAACCCGCTGGCGATGAGGAACTTCGTCGACGAGGCCAAGGACACCGGCACGATCACCCAGAACGAGTACTCACAAGATCCCAACACCTACGGAATCAACGTCATGGGAGAGCCCATCCTCGGCGACTTCGGCGCCTCGGCGAAGGTCGACTTCACCAATCGCCAGCTCCAGAACGCCCGGTACTGGGACGGTCAGAGTTTCGCCGACCGCCCCGACTGCTAGGGAGACGCGCCCTAGCCCCAGGCGGTCTCGAGCTCGGCCAGTGCCGTCTCGAGGTGGGTGAGCAGTCGCTGCAGGTGGGGGACGCTCTTTCGGCAACCGATGATGCCGACGTCGAGGTAGTTGTCACGGCTGCACAACGTGATGTTGATGGCCTGGCCGTCGAGCACGATCGACACCGGATACATGCCGTCGAGCCGCGCCCCGTTGAAGTACATCTGGTTCTTCGGGCCCGGCACATTCGAGACGACGACGTTGAACGGCGGCCGGGAGTACTTGATGAATCCGGGCAGCGGCGACATCGCGAGCGGCAGCATCTGCATGGCCGAGAAGGCGAGGATCTGCGCCTGCGAGAGGTCGCCGAGCAGCTTCTTCGTGGTGCGCGAGGAGTACGCGATCTCCTCGAGCCGGGTGGCACCGTTCTCGCGGTCGGTGGCCAGGTTCACGATGATCGCCCCGACGGAGTTGCTGTCGCCGAACTCCTTGCCGGCCGACTCCGCCCGCAGGGCGAGTGAGACCGGGACCATCGCGCTCATCGGCTCGTCCGGTAGTGCGTGCTGCTCGAGCAGGTACTCACGGAGCGCGCCCGACACCATGGCCAGAACGACGTCGTTGAGCGTGGTGGCGGAAGACTTGGCCACCCGGCGAATGCGCTCGATCTCCCACGACTGTGCCGCGAACCGCCGTGCACCACCGACCCGTCCGTTGAGGATGGTCTTCGGAGCGCTCGGAAGCGTGATGTCGCCATCGCGAAGGATCTGGCTGACGATCTTGGCCGACGCTGGCAGCATCCCGGCAACCTCGCCGGCGGCCCCGCCCACGCCGCGCAACATGCCCATCGGGTCGAAGCCGCCTCCCGCACGCGAAGACTTGCGAGGTGGCAACGCCCAGGGCGGGAGGCAGTCGCGGGCGTCGGGGTCCTCGGTGAGCGAACGCTTCATCAGGCGGATCGCCGAGACACCGTCGACCATCGCGTGGTGGATCTTGGTGTAGACGGCCATGCGTCCGTCCTCCAGCCCCTCGACGATGTGGGCCTCCCACAACGGACGGTGCCGGTCGAGCAGCGACCCGTGCCAGCGGGAGGTGAGCTGCAGCAGCTCACGGATGCGGCCGGGCTGCGGAACCGCCGAGTGCCGGACGTGGTGGTCGAAGTCGATCGTGTCGTCGTAGGACCACCATGTGTTGCCGAACGAGCCGACCGGTTCGGCCGGGCGCTTGCGGAACATCGGCGACACGTTGTCGGTGGCCCGGAAGGTCTCGATGAGGTCCTGGACGAACTCCGGGCCGGAGTCCTCGGGCAGCTCGAACAGCTGCAGCCCACCCACATGCATCGGGTGCTCACGAGACTCTCCCAGCAGGAACATCGAGTCCGTGGGTGGCATGAACGACATTTGCGTAACCTCCCTCACCCGGGTGAACTTTCGACCTACGCTACTGCCAGCCGGACTGTCGATCGACGAACGTGACTTCTGGTTCAAAAATTCGTTGCTACCAGCAGGGGTACGGGAGGAATGGTGTCATGAGCACGCATCTGACGCTCGCCGCCGAGCCTCGGTACTTCAAGAGCTCGAGCCTCCAGTCCCGCCTCCTCGGGTTGGGTCTTCGTCATACCGTCCGCCCGATCCTCGGGATGTGGGCCCGGCTGCCGTTCGACCTCTACCCGCCGAACCTGATCGATCACGTCGCGCGGCTGCTCCCGGTGCACGAGGGCACCAGCTGGCGCACAGTCGACCTCGGACCCTGCCAGAGCGAGTGGCTGCTGGCCAAGGACGTCCGCGACGTGCGCGGCGGCAACCCGGGCGCGATCCTGTACTTCCACGGCGGCGCGTTCCTCACCTGTGGCCTCAACACCCACCGCAACCTGGTCTCGCGCATCTCGTACGCGGCTGGCCAACCGGTGCTCAACGTCGGCTACCGGCAGATGCCGACGGAACCGATCACCGAGTCAGTGGCCGACGGTGTCGTCGCATTCCGCTGGCTGCTCGACCAGGGCTACCGCCCCGAGCACATCACGATTGCCGGCGACTCGGCCGGCGGCTATCTCGCCTTCAGCGTCGCCCGGGCTGTGCTCGACGCCGGCTGGGGACGTCCCGCAGGCGTGGTCGCCGTCTCGCCGCTGCTCGACGTCGACTCCACCAGCAAGCGCAACCACCCGAACGCGAACCGCTGCGAGACCTTCCCACTCAATGCGCTCGAGAGGTTCACCGAGCTCGCGCTGCGCATGGACTCGCGGCGCGGCATCTCCGGCCAGCGGGTCTGCCCGGTCAAGATGCCGGTGGCCGACATGCCCCCGTCCGTCATCCAGGTCGGATCACGAGAGATCCTCATGCCCGACGCCGAGCTGATGGCCAACCGGCTGGTCGCCGCCGGCGTCCCCTGTGACCTCCAGATCTGGGAGAACCAGGTGCACGTGTTCCAAGCGTCGGCATCCTGGGTGCCAGAGGCCCGGCAGGCGATCGACGAGATCGCGCTGTTCGTGCAATCGCTCGCCGCCGGCACCGTCGAAGCCCCCGCGGCGAAGAGCACGCGCAAGAAGAAGGCCGCCCGTCCCCGTGCCCGCGCGGCCGGCAGCTGACCGAGCCCTATCCTGAGCCGGTGAGCGACCTCGACCTCGTCACCGACCTGGCCAAGAAGTCCGGACTCGTCTGGATCGAGTTCGCCGACCGCACGTTCCCGGTGTGGCACAAGCTGGTCGAGGACGCGGTGTGCGTCGTCGGAGGCGGTGCCGAGCAGCCGATCCCCGACGTCCATGACGGCGACACCGTGACGTTGTTGCTCCGTTCCAAGACGAACCGGCACATGGTCGCTCGTGTCGACGCGACGGTCGAGCTCGTCACCCCGGAGGATCCGGCTTGGGACAGCGTCACCGCCGCGCTGAAGAGCGGCCGCCTCAACCTGCCCGACATGGGCACCGCGATCGACCGCTGGGCCCGCGAGTCACGGGTGCTACGACTGATGCCACGTGAGCCCGTGCTCCTGGCCGGCGACCTTCCCCACGATCGCAGCCAGACGTCTCCGCGCCTCTCGGGCTAACGAGCTCAGTTCGACTCCGCCCACGTGCCGAATGCCGTGGGCTTGCCGGTGAGGACGAGGTCGGCGCCCAGCCGCTTCGCCTCCTCCCACTGCTCGGGTGTGTTGACGACGAAGATCATGACCTCGAATCCCTTCGCCTGCAGCTCGCTCACGTAGGGCAACGTGGCGATGTCTGCCTGGACTGCGACACCCCACAGATCGCTGGACAAGTCAGCCGCGGGAACGCGCTGCTTCGAGACGAACCGCATCGTGCGAACGTCCTCGCCGATCCTCTCCGCCTCGGCGCGAATCTTCGTCAGCTCTCCGGCCTTGAGTGACGTGACGACGGCGCGGTCGATCATCTTTACGTTCTGCAGGATGGCCAGGAACTGCCGGACCTGCTTGGCGTCCTGCACGGTCTTGACCTCGGCAAAGATCTCGGCGTCGGGGACCTTGGCCACGGCCGACACCGCCTCGTCGAAGGTGGGGATGGGGTACTGCTTGCCGTCCTTCGACGCGGCCGCGGGCGAGCGACACTGGTCCCGGAGCTCCGGCCAGTTGGTGTCCTTGACAATGAGGTTCCCGCCTTCGCACTCCATGCCGGGCGTGGTTCCTGGATCATGCACGAGCACCGGGACACCGTCCTTGGTCCAGCGGACGTCGGTCTCGATCTGCGCGCCGATCCCGGCTGCGTACTCGTACGCGGGAAGTGTTTGCCAGGCGAACCTCTCGTCGCCGCCGCGGTGCGCCAGCACGATCGGTGCATCGGGGCCTCCGAGCTTTGGAGGTTTCTTCGGGTCGTCCTCCCCCATGCTCATCGCGACCGCCACACCCGCGGCGACGACGGCCACCGCAGCGGCACCGGCCGCCAGCATCATCCAGCGTGGAACCGGCGACCTACGCGCGGTCTCAGCGGACTCCTGCGGTGACGGGACCGCTGCGCGTCCCTGCCCTCCCCGCAGGTAGGTCAAGTCGGTCAGGTCGGAAAGAGTGCGTGAGATGACGTCGAGCAGGCGGTCGGTGTCGGCCTTGAACCGGTTCGGGCTGAGCTCGAGCGCCTGCCGACGGACGAGCGGCGCGATGCTGGGCGGCAGCTGGTCCGCGGTCGGCATCGTCACGCCGTCCACCAGCACGGGGATCAGCAGCACCTTCCGCGCGAGAGCTGCTTCGATCTCGATCCGGACGAAGTCGTCGGGATCGTCGAGTCGCCGCGTCCCGTTCGAGCCGGCGATGTCCAACCACTCCTGGCCGATCAACGCCAGCAGGATGTCGCAGGACCCGACGGCATTCGTGATGGTCTCGACGAAGTCGTCACCCAGCTCGATCGAGTCGACGTCCTTGAAGATCCGCTCCGGTCCGAACCGTTCCGCCAGGCGGTCGTAGAGCCAGCCCGCAGGGTAGGCGGCGTCTTGCCGGCGGTAGCTGATGAAGATCCGGCCGGTTGGCGTCGACGGTGCGTCGGTCATGAAAAGCGCACTCCCTGCGTGGCCCCGCGTTTGCCCTCTACGATGTGGACGCTACCCCTACAGGGAGGGATGCGGAGAATGTTCGTCTGGCTCGACCAGAACACCGACCTCGTCGCCCTGCTCCTCGCCGTCATGGGCCTGGCCCTCGGGCTGTTCACGGTCGGGCTGTCGGTGCACCAGGCACGCATCAACGCGTACACCCGGATGCACGAGACGTTGATCTCCCCGGACGCGGCCACGGGGCGTCGCCTCCTCTTCCTGGCTTACCAGGCGAACGCCTTCCCGACACCTGACGACGAGGCTTGGGACGCTATCAACCGGTCGCTGGCGACGTACGACACGCTCGGCGTCTACGTCCAGCGACGGATCGTCAATGAGGGCCTCGTGCTGAAGGCCTGGTTCCATCCACTGAGCGCCATCGCCGAGCCCGCGCGGGCCTGGGTCGAGCACCGCGGGGCGCACGGTGTCCAGAACCCGTGGCCGAGCCTCACCTGGCTCCTCGAACGCGCCGAGCGTTACCACGCCAAGCAGGGCTGCTGCACCGACAAGCCGTGAGCGTCAGCTCAAGTGCGCGGCGTCGGCGCGGCCGGGCAGGTGCTCGAAGATGAGGTGGGTCTCGGTGTCGCTCACGATGCCGGTGCCGCTGAGGTCGGTGACGATGTCGCGCAGGCCGTCGCTGCTGTCGGCTGCCACGTGCAGCAGGTAGTCGTACGAGCCGGAGACGAAGAAGACGTTCAGCACATACGGCTTCTCGGCGACCGCGGCGGCGAAGTCCGTAAGGGCGGAGCGTGCGTCCGAGCTGAGGCTCACGGCGATCATGGCCTGGATGGAGAGCCCGAGCACCTCCGGATCGACGTCCGCGTGGATGCCGCGTATCGCGCCGCGCTCCCGTAATGAGCGCACCCGGGCCAGGCAGGTCGACGGCGCGATGCCGGCCTGGCGGGCGAGCTCGTTGTTGGGGGTGCGTCCGTCGCGCTGCAGGACCGCCAGGAGTACGCGGTCGACCGAGTCCAGAGGCTGAACATCATTCGGTGGAGGCATGGTCCGGTCACCTCTCATCAGTCGGATCATCGCCGGAAGGCGTTTGGATGAGAATGATCTTCATACATCTTGCCACGCCACCGTCACTTGTTCACCATTGAGGCATGCGAGTCGGAGTACCCACTGAAGTCAAGAATCACGAGTACCGCGTGGCCATCACGCCCGCCGGCGTCACCGAGCTGGTGAACCGCGGTCACGAGGTCACGATCCAGTCGGGAGCCGGCGTCGGCTCCTCGATCAGAGACGACGACTACAAGGCTGCGGGTGCCGTGCTGCTGGACTCCGCTGATGAGATCTGGGAGGGAGCAGATCTCGTCCTCAAGGTGAAGGAGCCGGTCGCTGAGGAGTGGCACCGCATGCGACGAGGGCAGGTGCTGTTCACGTACCTGCACCTCGCCGCTGCTCCCGACGTCACCCAGGCCGTGCTCGACAGCGGCATCACCGCCATCGCCTACGAGACCGTGCAGCGTCCCGACGGATCGCTGCCGCTGCTTGCGCCGATGTCCGAGGTGGCCGGTCGTCTCGCCACCCAGGTCGGCGCCTACCACCTGATGCGACCGCTCGGCGGCCGCGGCGTGCTGATGGGCGGCGTCCCCGGTACCGAGCCGGCCAACGTCGTCATCATCGGCGGCGGCGTCTCGGGCACCCACGCAGCCGACATGGCCGTCGGGCTTCATGCCGACGTCACCATCCTCGACCTCAGCGTTCCCCGGCTCCGGGAGCTCGATTCGCGCTATCGCGGGCGGGTCCGCACCCTCCACTCCAGCGCCCACGCCATCGAGGAGTCCGTGCTCGACGCCGATCTGGTCATCGGCGCCGTTCTGGTACCCGGGGCTCGCGCGCCCAAGCTCGTGAGCAACGAGCTCGTGTCGAGGATGCGGCCGGGCTCGGTGCTCGTCGACATCGCCATCGACCAGGGCGGCTGCTTCGAGGACTCGCGCCCCACGACGCACGCCGAACCCACGTTCCGCGTGCACGAGTCGGAGTTCTACTGCGTCGCCAACATGCCCGGCGCCGTGCCGCGCACGTCCACATACGCGCTGACGAGCGTCACGATGCCGTACGTCGTCGCACTTGCCGAGCACGGCTGGCACGACGCGCTCGCCCAGGATGCCAACTTGTCACTCGGCCTGAATGCGCACGACGGCCGCCTCTACAACCGCTCGGTCGCCGAGGCACTCGATCTCGAGGCGTCCGACTTGCTGCCGCTTCTCACCGCCTGATCGGCAGCGCCACACTGCCCGGCGGGGGTGCCGGGCCGCGGGCGGCTGAGAAGGTAGAGCATGTGGATCGGCTGGATCGAGCTCGACCTGAGGCTCGGTGACGTGCACTCGCTGAAGACCAAACGGTCGATCGTGCGGCCGATCGTCGCCGAGGTTCGGCGACGATTCCAGGTCTCGGTGGCCGAGACCGACCACCTGGACCTGCACCGTCGAGCCGGCATCGGCGCGAGCATCGTGGCTGCCGACCGCGCCCACGTGGTGGAGATCCTGGACGCGGTCGAACAGCTCGTCACCTACCACCCCGAGGTGGAGGTGCTGTCCGCGCGGCGCCACATCGGCCGCGCGGACGACTGACCTCTCGAGCTACGCGGTTCCGCGTCCGAAGAGTGACGCGAGTCGAGCGCGGTTGCCGAGGATCAGCATGCCGAGGACCGAGAGCAGGCCGCCGGTGAACAGCGTCCACATCGGCGGTCCGCCGGTGTCCGGAAGCGCACCTGGCTCCTCGCGGTCCTTGTCCCCGTCTTCGTCGCCGTCTTCGTCGCCGTCTTCGTCCCCGTTCTCGTCTTCTTCTTCCGGCTCTTCCGGCTCGTCCCCTGGCTTCTGGCAGTCGTTATCGAGGAACAACTGGCCGTCCGGCCCGTCGTTCTGGCCGGGGTACGACTGGGGATTACCCTGATTGTCGACGTAATTGAACGCGGGGATGATGTCGCCCCACTTGATCATCAGCGCCTTCAGCGTCGGGTTCCAGACCTGTCCGTCGTGGGTGTCGTGGCCGTTGTTCCTGATGATGCTGTTCACGCTGACGGTGATCGCCTTGGGGCCGTACGGGTTGTTGTCCGCGTTTCTCCGATGACAGATCGTGATCTTCTTCTCGTTGTTCGGGTTCCTGGCCTGCGTCTCGACATCATCGTTGCTCGACTCCTCCTCGACCAGCTTGCTCAATGGCGAGTGCGTCTCCGATCCCGACGAGTCATCCGTCGAGGATGTCTCTTCCTCCGTCGAGGATGTCTCCTCCTCGGTCGACGATGCCTCTTCGTCGGATGATGGCTCCGTTTGCGACCAACTTGAGGTGGCAGCAGCGGCCGGCGAGGCCAGGAGGACGCTGGCGGTGACCAGCGCGAGGGCGACGAGAATTCTTCTCATGGAGAGATGACCCTTCGGGGAGTTGGTTGCGGGTAGTGGGCACGCAAACTCACAACGAGCCCTGACACGGGACGTTACGCTAGGGGTGAAGAAGGTCGCGCGTCAACACGACCTGCAGGTGAAGTCCGGGTGATGAGATGACGCGCCCTGGGTCCGTGCTCACCGTCTGATCGCCAGTCGCTGGGGTCGTGTGGCTGAGACCCGCCCTTTGGATGCCCGAAACCGGCTCGACATACTGAGCAGATGCGAAACCCTCGTGCCTTCCTCCGTCCCCTGGCCGTCGGAGCGCCGACGCCGGTGGCGGACATCCCGTTCAAGCCGTCACGGATGATCCACTTCTTCGACCCGAGCAACGAGAAGATGCAGGCCAAGGTGCCCGACATCGCCCCCAAGGTCGACATCATCCTCGGCAACCTCGAGGACGCCATCAAGACCGAGAACAAGGAGGCCGCGCGGCAGGGTCTCGTCGACATCGCGAAGAAGACCGACTTCGGACAGACCCAGCTGTGGACCCGCGTCAACAGCCTCGACTCCCCCTGGGCGCTCGACGACCTCATCACCCTGGTCACGGAGATCGGCGACAAGCTCGACGTGGTGATGGTGCCGAAGGTCGAGGGCGCACAGGACATCCACTACGTCGACCGCCTGCTCGCGCAGCTCGAGGCCCGCGCCGGGATCGAGGAGCCGATCCTCGTGCACGCCATCCTCGAGACCGCGGAGGGCGTGACGAACGTGGAGGAGATCGCGGCCGCGAGTCCGCGCATGCAGGGCATCTCGCTCGGGCCGGCCGACCTCGCCGCCAGCCGCCGCATGAAGACGACGCGCGTCGGCGGAGGGCACCCGGGCTACCTCGTGCGCACCGACCCGACCGGCGACGACCTGAACGAGGGCCGAAGCACCTACCAGCAGGACCTCTGGCACTACACGATCTCCCGCATGGTCGACGCCTGCGCAGCGAACGACATCCTCCCGTTCTATGGACCGTTCGGGGACATCAAGGACGTCGTCGCCTGCGAGGATCAGTTCCGCAACGCCTTCCTGCTCGGCTGCGTCGGGGCCTGGAGCCTGCATCCGGTGCAGATCGACATTGCCAAGAAGGTGTTCTCCCCCGATCCGGCCGACGTCGCGCACGCCAAGAAGGTCGTCGAGGCGATGGGCGACGGCTCGGGCGCCGTGATGATCGACGGCAAGATGGAGGACGACGCGTCCTGCAAGCAGTGCCGGGTGATGCTCGACCTCGCCAAGGCCCTGGCCGAGCGCGACCCGGAGCTGGCTGAGGCGTATGACCTCTGAACAGCTGAGGCCACGCCGCTCCGTCCTGTACATGCCCGGCGCCAACGAGCGTGCGCTCGAGAAGGCCAAGGGTCTCGACGCCGACGCGCTCATCCTCGACCTCGAGGACGCCGTCGCTCCCGACGCCAAGCCGGAGGCCCGCGAGCGCGTCTGCGCCGCGGTGCAGTCGGGCGAGTACGGCCACCGCGAGCTCACCATCCGCGTCAACGGCATCGGCACCGAGTGGCACGACGACGACCTCACGGCCGTGGCCGAGGCCGGACCACACGGCATCCTCGTGCCGAAGGTGAACTCTGCCGACGAAGTGCGCGCCCTCGTCGCTGCATTGGAGAAGGCCGGCGCCCCCGACCACACAATGCTGTGGGCGATGGTCGAGACGCCGGTCGCGATCCTGCACGCCGAGGAGATTGCCGCCGCGCACGAACATCTGGCCGTACTCGTGATGGGTACGAATGACCTGGTCAACGAGACGTTCGCGCTGCACGTGCCCGGCCGCGCACCGTTGGTGCCGTCGCTGACCATCGCGCTGCTTGCAGCGCGTGCAGCCGGCAAGGCCATCCTCGACGGCGTCTACAACGACGTGAAGAACGAAGAAGGGTTCGCGGCCGAGGCGCGTCAAGGGCGCGAGATGGGCTTCGACGGCAAGACCCTCATCCACCCGAGCCAGGTCGAGCCGACCAACGAGGCGTTCGCGCCGAGTGAGACCGACGTCGAGCACGCCGGTGAGGTCATCGAGGCCTACGAGCAGGCGCAGGCCGAGGGCCGCGGCGTCGTCACCGTCAACGGCCGCATGATCGAGCACCTGCACGTGCGTGACGCCCAGCGCATCCTCGCGCTGCACGAGGCCATCGCCTCTCGCTGACACCGCAAACGGCGGGCGCGACTCTGTGGTCGACGCCCGCCGTCTGCCAGGTAGCGGCTTTACCGGTTCGCCCGGAGCCCGAACAGCTCGGTGTGAATCCGGTCCTGATGCGCGCGCATCTTGCGTCGCTGACGCACGGATTCCAGGATCACCAGGCGATCGAGCTCGGACAACTCATCCCAGGCGCGCTTGTCGCGGGCCCGACGGGACTCGAAGATGGCCACGTCCTTCACCTCCTCTCCGTCCGTACCGGTCGTCGGTGAGGAGTCGGTGTGGTCGTCTGCGGGCTTGAGTCGTGGATCGAGTTTCGTGGTCATAGCGCGCCTCCTTTCTGGATGGGTTGGTGTGGGAGCAAAAGAAAAACGCTCCGGATACCTGATCCGAAGCGTTGACCGACGTACTGACAGAAAAGCTACGTCGAAGACACTGCTCCGGAGGTGGGACCGGCGAAGAGCATGGCGGCATCGCCGAGCGACACGGCCTGCGTGGTGACTGAGAACATCTTCAAGGGTTCCACCTCCTTCGAGTGCTGGACGCTCCGAGCTCGGAGCGACTCGGTCACATTAGCGCAGGTCATGACGCCTGTCGAGGGTCCCGGCCGTCCGACTTCTCCAGACCCGGTCGGAGGCCCAGCCAGGTGAGCACGGCGAGGACGCGGCGGTGCTCGTCGGCCGACTCGTGCAGGCCGAGCTTGGAGAGGATGCTCGTCACGTGCGTCTCGACGGTGCGGTCCGTGAGCCACAACCGGGCAGCGATGCCGGCATTGGTGCGCCCCTCCGCCATCAGCGCCAGCACTTCGCGCTCCCTCGGGGTGAGCTGGTCCAGCGGGTCGACGGCGCGGGCCTGTCCCATCAGGGTGCCGACGACTTCAGGGTCGAGGGCGGAGCCGCCAGTGGCGACACGCCGTAACGCGTCGAGGAAGTCGTCGACATCGAAGACGCGATCCTTGAGCAGGTAGCCGAAGTACCCGCCGGCGACGAGCTCGACGGAGTGCCGGCTCTCCACGTGCTGCGACAGCAGCACGATGCCGAGCTCCGGCATGAGGAGTCTCAGCTCGCGGGCGGCCCGGGCGCCGTCGTCGGTGCGGTCGGGTGGCATCCGGATGTCGATGACGGCGAGGTCCGGCTCTTCCGCCTTCACCGCGGCGACGAGCGACGGGGCGTCGTCGGCCTTCGCCACGACGTCGTGACCGGCGTCCTCGAGCAGTCGGGCCAACCCTTCCCGGAACAGTGCCGAGTCCTCACCGATCACGACACGCATGGCAACGCCGCCTCCACCACCGTGCCGCGTCCCGCCGGGCTGACCACGGCCAGGGAGCCGCCGAGTGCCGCGACCCGGTCGGCGAGGCCGGACTCCGGCCGCAGCTCCGCACCGCCGCGGCCGTCGTCGCTCACCCGCACCACCACCTGGCCGTTGAGCCGGGAGACGTGCAACCCGATCCGGCTCGCCTCAGAGTGCTTCACCGCGTTCGCCAGCGACTCGCTGATGACGAAGTACGCCGTGGTGGCGACGTCGTCGGGCAGCTGGCTGTCGTCGACCTCCAGGTCGATCGTGATCGGGACGTTGCGCACCAGCCGAGCTACGGCGGCCGGCAGGCCGTCGTCGAGGCTGCTCGGGCGGATGCCGTGCGCGATCTGGCGGAGCTCGGCCACGGCGGTCCCCAGTTCCGCGACGGACTGGTCGAGCAGGCCGTTCACGTCGACCGTTCCGTCGTCGAGGTGCCGCTGGGCGACCCGGATCGCCATCCCCAGAGAGACCAATCGCTGCTGAGCACCGTCATGGAGGTCGCGCTCCAGGCGCCGCCGCTCGTCGTAGCCGATCTGCACCAGCCGGGCACGACTGGACTCGACCTCGCGGAGCGTGCGGGCCAGCTCGAGCCGCAGCCGGACCATCTCGGCGATCGTGGCGGCACGGCTCGCCACCTCGCGCAGCAGCTCCGGCGACGCCTCACCGTCGCCCGGGACGAGGACACCGATCGAGGTGCCGCCGAGCACAACCGGCTCGCCAGACTCCTCGGCGACGGACGCGCCTTCGGCGTCGACGCACCCTTCGGACCCTGGCACCCGGAACCCGACGCGGAGGCCTGGATCCCGCAACGCCGTGCGCAGGACTGGCTGCAGCTGCTCCGGTGTGGAGCGGCCGGCAGCGGCGTCGTAATGCAGGCCGTCGATCGCGGCGAAGGCCGCCCGGCGCAGCGGGTACAGACGGCCGTCGACGCGTCGCTGCAGCCGGTGCCGCAATGGAGTCAGAGCGACGGCACAGATCGCCGTCGCGGCGGCTGCGGCCACGGCCGACCCCTGACCGAGGAACACACCCGCGGTCAGCGAGGTCGCTGCGTAGACAGCGAGCAGGCCGACGGTGACCAGCCCCCACGTCACCGCGCCGGCGAGGGCCTTGTCGACGTCGTAGAGGTCGTGGCGCAGGATCGCGATCGCCGTGGCCACGGGGATTCCCACGAGCGCGGTGACCACGACTGCGCCGCTCATCCACAG
>NZ_JBOHDT010000177.1:0-11774 GCF_050700635.1 Aeromicrobium sp. | reverse complement strand
CGTGCCGACTTCGACCGACGAGCGAGCAGCGACTGGTTCGACCCAGCCGGGCTGTTCGTCGCGGAACGCGACGGCGAGATCGTCGGCTTCCACTGGACGAAGGTCGAGGACGACGTGGGCGAGGTGTACGTCGTCGGCGTCGACCCGTCCCAGCAGGGCAGCGGACTCGGCACGGCCCTCACCGCCCGTGGACTGCGGCACCTGCACGAGTCAGGCATCCGAACCGTCGACCTCTACGTGGAGGGCGACAACGACCCGGCGCTGGCGGTGTACCGGCGACTCGGTTTCACCGAGCACGCCCGCGACGTTCTGTATTCCGCTCGCGAGAGAGAAATTCACCACTCGCGAGAGACTTAGTCACCCCTTCGAGCGACAACTTCTCCCTCGCGAGTGGTGAATTTCTCTCTCGCGAGCGGGTTAGGAGAGGCCGCGCTGGAGGGCGGCAGCTATGCGGCTGATCGCAGCAGGAGCCGATCGACCGAGGCCGCCCATGTTCGTGAAGGCGTGGATGAGTTCTTCTTCGCACTGGTAGTCGACTGGCACGCCGGCGTTGCGCAGACGATCGGCATAGGCCTCGCCCTCGTCGTGAAGCGGGTCGAATCCCGCAGTGACGACGTGAGCCGGTGCCAAACCGGAGGGATCGTGAAGCAGCGGCGAGAGCCGCGGGTCGGCCAGGTCCTCGTTTCCGACCAGATAGCACTCGTCTGAAAGGTCCATGCCCGTCCGGGTGAGGTAGAACCCCTCGGCGTAGGTATCCCGGCTCTTGGTCGGCTGACCGAACTGGGTGACGGGGTAGATGAGCAGCTGGAAGGCCGGTGCCGGAACCTTTGGTTCCTGAGCCTGTCGAAGGGCGCGCACGGCACGCTGTGCAACCACGGCTGAGAGGTTGCCGCCAGCGCTGTCGCCGCCGACGGCGATGCGAGACGGATCGACGCCGAGACCCGCCGCGTGGCTGTTCACCCAGGTCCAGGCGGCCCAGACGTCCTCGACCGCGGCGGGGAATGGTGCCTCGGGCGCGAGCCGGTAGTCGACGGCGATCACTCGCACCTGCGCCTGCTCAGCCAGCATCCGGCAGAAGGGGTCGTGGCTGTCGAGGTCGCCGTGCATGAAGCTGCCACCATGGAAGTAGACCAGCGCCGGCGACGTTCCGGTGACTCCGCGCGGGGTGTAGAACCGCAGGCCGATGGGTCCGCCAGGACCCTCGATGGTGCGCTCGGTGATCGCGCCGATCGGATGCCTGCCGCCGACCGTGCGTGCCGAGGAGACGACCTGCCGCCGTGCCCTCGAGATGGGGAGAGACTCGACCGGCGGGCCCTCGATCCGCTGGAGCCGGAGCAACAGCTGCATCTCGACGTCGAGCGTCTTGCCGTCGACGACCACCGGCGGGCCGGCGAGACGTCGGAGCACAGGGCGAGGTAGCCGGAAGATGCCGCGGGCCACCGCGTTGCGAACACCGCCGGCGACGCCACCGAATCGGACCATGGCCGCGACGGTAGCGCACCACCCGAACAGCACCGTAGCGAGCCTCGGCACCGTTCAGATCTCGTTCACCTTCATCTGCGAACCTTGCTCGATGGACACTTCGGACATGGTCGCCGACCTCGAGGCACCAGCCTCTCCGGACGAGTTCGACGTCGATCCGCCGTTCGACCCGGCCGAGGGGTCGCTGCCCCCCGACCGCTTCCTCGATCGGGAGGTGTCGTGGGTCGCGTTCAACGCCCGGGTGCTCGAGCTCGCGCAGGACGCGGACATTCCCCTGCTCGAGCGGGTCCGCTTCATGGGCATCTTCGCGAGCAACCTCGACGAGTTCTTCATGGTGCGCATCGCGGGCCTGAAGCGCCGCATCGCGGCCGGCGTGGCCGTGCCGTCGGCGAGCGGGCTCAACCCGCGTGACGTGCTGGCCCGCAGTCTCGCCGAGTCCCACGCCCTGATGGTGCAGCACGCCAAGACGTTCGCCGCCGAGGTGGTCCCGGCGCTCCAGTCCGAAGGCATCGCACTCCTGCACTGGTCGGACCTGTCCGACGACGAGCAGGCGCACCTGAGCGAGGTCTACCGCGAGCGCGTCTTCCCCATCCTGACGCCGCTGGCGGTCGATCCGGCCCACCCATTTCCGTACATCTCCGGCCTGTCACTCAACCTCGCGCTGGTGATGCGCAACCCCGAGACGGGCAAGGACCACTTCGCCCGGGTGAAGGTGCCGCCGATCATCGACCGGTGGATGCAGGCGAGCCCAGGTCGGCTGGTGCCGCTCGAGGACGTCATCGCGGCGCACCTCGACCTGCTCTTCCCGGGCATGCAGGTGGTCGCGCATCACGCGTTCCGCGTCACCCGCAACGAGGATCTCGAGGTCGAGGAGGACGACGCCGAAAACCTGCTCAAGGCGCTCGAGCAGGAGCTGCTCCGCCGCCGGTTTGGTCCGCCCGTTCGCCTTGAGGTAGATGAGTCGATCGACCCCGGCGTCCTCGATCTGCTGATCTCGGAGCTGGGCGTCAACCACGACGAGGTGTTCCACCTTCGCGGTCCGCTCGACCTGCGCAGCCTCTCGCAGGTGGCCCAGCTCGACCGTCCAGAGCTCCACTACGAGCCGTTCGTCGCCGGTACCCACGAGCACCTCGCCGAGGTCGAGACGGCCAGCCCGGCCGACCTGTTCGGCGCCCTGCGCAAGCGTGACGTGCTGGTGCACCACCCGTACGACTCGTTCGCCACCAGCGTCCAGAGGCTGATCGAGCAGGCCGCCGCCGACCCCCACGTGCTCGCGATCAAGCAGACGCTTTACCGCACGTCGGGCGACTCCCCGATCATCGACTCACTCGTCGACGCCGCCCGCACCGGCAAGCAGGTGCTGGTGCTGGTCGAGATCAAGGCGCGGTTCGACGAGGAGGCCAACATCCGCTGGGCCCGCAAGCTCGAGCGGGCCGGCTGCCATGTCGTGTACGGACTGGTCGGGCTCAAGACGCACTGCAAGCTCGCGCTCGTGGTGCGTGACGAGCCCGACGGCCTGCGCCGCTACGCTCACATCGGCACCGGCAACTACAACCCCAGGACGGCACGCATGTACGAGGACGTCGGCCTCCTCACCGCCGACCCCGACATCACGGCTGACCTCAGCGACCTGTTCAACAACCTCTCGGGGTTCGCGCAGCAGACCTCGTCATACCGGCGGCTGCTGGTCGCACCGGCTGGGTTGCGCCGTGGCCTGATGGAGCGGATCGAGCAGGAGATCCAGCATCAGCGGGCCGGTCGCGGGGGAGCGCTCCGGTTCAAGCTCAACGCACTCGTCGACGAAAAGATCATCGACAAGCTGTACGAGGCCTCGCAGGTCGGGGTCCGGATCGACCTCGTCATCCGTGGCATCTGCACCCTGCGTCCGGGCGTCCCGGGCCTGAGCGAGAACATCCGCGTCCGCAGTGTGCTCGGACGATTCCTCGAGCACAGCCGGATCTACTGGTTCGGCGGCGGAGGTACGCCCGAGGCCTGGATCGGCTCGGCCGATCTCATGCACCGCAACCTCGACCGCCGCGTCGAGGTGCTCGTGCGCGTGCCCGCGGCCGAGCACACCGCGACGCTCGGCGAGCTGCTCGCGACGATGGCCGACGACAGCACGACCTCGTGGCACCTCGGCCCGGACGCCGGGTGGCAGCGCCACATCGGCGAGCTCGACGTGCAGCGCGAGCTGATCAGCCGCGCGAAGCAGCGCCGCGCCCGCTGACGCAGCGGACCGAATCAGACCTTGCAGGTTGCGAAGAGGACCGGCCCCAGGCCGGTCATGAAGACGTCCGTCTCGGGGTCGTGGGCAAACGCCATCTGCAAGGTCGGGCCGTCGCTGGCGCTCGTCTGCAGCCGTACCGTCTCCTCGAGCTGGCCGAAGCGTCCGATGAACGGGCCAGCAGCGAGCCGCTCGCGCACCCGAGCCTGTTCCGAGGCGACAGCCGCAGACTCGAACGTCATCGCGAAGACGAGACGCTGGGCGGAGAAGCCCGAGCCGCCGCGGTCGACGAGACCACGACCACTGAACAGGTACGGCTCCAGGCCGCCGGCGCGCTCAACTGCTGTGCGCGCCTGCTGCTCCTTGTCGGCGCCACCGCCGACTGCGCTCGTCTCGCAGCCGAGCGTGCCGCCCTGCATGAGGACGGTTTCACTCCCGGCGAGAACGCGGGCAGTGTCGGCGGCAGCCTGATTTCCGGCCAGGGATCGAGCGCGTCCGGCCGCCACGTCGAGCATGAGCGGGATCCGGGCCTTGGTGTCGCTCATGACGATAAGACGCTGCCGTGGGACGAACCCGACGTGGGCCATGATGTCCGGCAGACCCGTCCGCTTGGTGGAGCTCCAGACCTGCCCGTCTTGGGTGTATCCGGCCTCCCGGAGCCGCGAGCGAATGGCGTCGTACGAGACCGATCCGTCCAGCCGGACGACGGCGGCTGCACCATTCCGGTCCTGCCCGTACGCCTCCCAGTCGACCTCCGCCGCCGACCATCCGAGCACCTCGTGCATCGCGCCGGCCTCGGCGATCACCGATCTGGTGCTGAGGTCGCGGATCGCGGACTCGTCGGTGAGCTCGTCCCGCTCGCCGGCGGTGTCGACGGTGCCGATCTCGAGGGTCTCGCGGATCTGGGCCCAGTCGGTGAAGCCCACGATGGTCGTGCTCGCGGGCAGCACGTCGATCGCTGACGTGAGGGCCGGCCTGGTGTCCGGTCGAAGCGCACCCGACCACCAGCCACCCGCAACCGCAAGCGCGATGACGAGAATCGAGACCACCAAGACCGCGCGATCACGCTTCCCAAGCACCCCAGCCACCTCGACTTCACCGCCCGTACACCTGCGCCATGGACAATACGGAGCATGGCAGGTGAACAACTGACGACAGCCGCGGGCGCCGTCGTCTGGCGGCATCGTGCCACACCGACATCCGAGCCCGGCGGAAGCCGCCGGGTCGAGGTTCTCGTGGCGCATCGCCCGCGCTATGACGACTGGACGTTTCCGAAGGGCAAGCCGGACGGCGGCGAGGACCTCGCCGCCACCGCGGTGCGTGAGATCGCCGAGGAGACCGGCCTGCAGGTCCGACTCGGCCACCCGCTGCCCGGCACGGCTTACCTCATCGCGGGTGGACCCAAGCGCGTCAGCTACTGGTGCGCACGCCCGGTCGGGCCCGAAGCGGAGTTCGAGCCCAACCCGGAGGTCGACGAGATCCGCTGGCTGCGGCTAGGTGAGGCACGGCGACTCCTCACCTACAAGCACGACATCGAGCTGCTCGACGCCTTCGCGGAGCTCCGCGAGGCCAAGTCGCACCGCACCCAGACCCTCATCGTCCTGCGGCACGCGAAGGCCGAGTCGCGCGACGACTGGAATGACGACGACCTCGCTCGCCCCCTCACCGAGTCCGGCGCCGCGCGAGCCTCAGCGCTCGTCCCGCTGCTTAGGGCCTACGGGGTCCGGCGGGTCGTCACCAGTCCCGCAGTGCGGTGCGCGCAGACCGTCGAGCCGTTCGCCCACGACATCAGCACCTTCCTCGAGATCGACGACCGGCTGTCGGAGGAGACCCGGTTCGGGCAGGTCAACCGGTCGATCACCGCGATGCTCGACCGCAAGAAGCCCGTGGTGCTGTGCACGCATCGACCGACGCTGCCATGGATCTTCGACGCCGTCGGGTCCGACGGCGTCGAGCTCAAGGCCGGTGAGGGCGTCGTCATACATCACCGCAAGGGCGTCGTCCAGGCCACCGAACCCCTCGGACGTTCTGCCGTCTGAACCCCGTCTGAGCAGGCCATTCGTGGCCTGACCTGCAGCATTGGCCGACCGTTCACCTTGCGTTCACCGCAGCAGTGGACTCGATACACCTGCGGTCCCTAGCGTCCGAAGTGTCAGTCAAAGTGGGCTGCCCCTATGGCCCGTATCAGAGAGGCAACTCTGTGAATCGACGAATCGCGCGCATGACGGCCGTTCCATCGGCCCTGGCGCTTTCCCTCGCCCTCGCCTCATGCGGCGGCGGCAACGAACAATCCGCAGGCGGCACGTCTGGTGAGGTCGTCACCGACGGCTCCTCCACGGTGCAGCCGCTCACTGCCGCAGCCGGCGAGCTCTTCAGCGAGGAGAACAGCGGCGTCAACGTTTCCGTCGCAACCTCCGGCACCGGTGGCGGCTTCGAGAAGTTCTGCGCCGGCGAAACCGACATCTCGAACGCCTCTCGTGCGATCGAGGACGAGGAGAAGGCGATCTGCGAGGAGAAGGGCATCGAGTACACCGAGCTCCGCATCGCCACCGACGCTCTCACCGTGGTCACCTCCAAGGAGAACGACTTCGTGAAGTGCCTGACCACCGACGAGCTCAAGAAGATGTGGGAGCCCGGCGCAGAGGGCAAGGTGACTTCATGGAAGCAGATCAACCCCGACTTCCCGGACGAGAAGTTCGAGCTCTACGGACCGGGAACCGACTCCGGCACGTTCGACTACTTCACCGAAGAGATCAACGGTGAAGAGGGCGCGAGCCGTTCGGACTACAACGCGTCTGAGGACGACAACGTGATCGTCAAGGGTGTCGGTGGTTCCCCCAACGCGCTCGGTTACTTCGGCTACACGTACTTCGAGGAGAACGCCGACACGCTGAAGGCCGTCGAGGTCGACAGCGGTGACGGATGTGTCGCTCCGAGTCCGGAAGCCGCCCAGGAGGGCCAGTACTCGCCGCTCTCCCGTCCTCTGTTCATCTATGTGAACAAGGACAGCTACGCGAAGAAGAAGCAGGTCTCGGCCTTCACCGACTTCTACGTGGAGCAGGACACGGCGATCTCCGAGGCTGCGAAGTTCATCACGCTCAACGATGAGCAGCGCACCGAGCTCGAGACGGCTCTTGAATCACTCAAGGGCTGACAGGCAGTACAAGCAGTACTAAGGAGACGCAACGAAGTGACATCAACCGTCACCCCGAGGGGACCGTCCGAAAGGGCGGCCCCCTCGGGTCCTGCTCCGGAACATCCGCTCGCTCCGGGGAAGCGCCGCTTCGGCGAGGACATCGCGATGGGGCTGCTGAAGGCAGCAGCCGCGCTCTCGGTCATCATCACCGTCGGTATCTTCGTCTCCCTCCTTCTCCCCTCCATCCAGTTCTTCCGCGAGATCAGCCCATGGGACTTCCTGAGCGGGTCCCGATGGGCCCCGACGTTCTCCGATCCTGACTTCGGGGTGCTTCCTCTCATCACCGGAACGCTGTGGACGACCGCGATCGGCTTGTTGATCGCCGTCCCCATCGGTCTCGGCGCTGCGGTGTTCCTCAGTGAGTACGCGCCCGAGCGGATCCGTCGCATCTTCAAGCCGATCCTCGAGGTGCTGGCCGGCATCCCGTCGGTCGTTTACGGCTACTTCGCCCTCTTCTTCGTCGCACCGGTCGTCCTGAAGGATCTCTTTGGCATCGAGGTCGGAACCTTCTCGGTACTCGCCGCCGGCATCGTCCTGGGCATCATGATCATCCCGACGGTCGCCTCCCTGTCCGAGGACTCGCTGAGCGCCGTCCCACAGTCCCTTCGTGAGGGCTCGTACGCCCTGGGCGCCAACACCATGCGCACCACGTTGCGGGTCGTGTTCCCTGCGGCCATCTCCGGCATCACGGCGTCGATCGTGCTTGCCCTCTCGAGGGCCGTCGGGGAGACGATGATCGTCGCCCTGGCCGCCGGCACGCGGGCACAGGTCGTCACCAATCCGACCGACAACGGCCAGACCATGACCGGGTTCATCGCCCAGACCGCGACCGGCGAGAGCAACCCAGGCTCACTGACATACAACACCCTGTTCGCCGTGGGCCTTCTGCTGTTCGTGATCACGTTCATCATCAACGTGATCGCCGGCATCATCGTCCGCCGCATCAGGGAGGTGTACTGATGACCGGGATCGGCCAGCTGGCCGCGCAACCGCTGCGCGCCAAACGCCATGGCGAGCGCAGCCCCACTTCGATCGTCTTCCTTGTCGCGCTGTGGGGCGCGCTCGCCTTCGCCGTGCTCTGCCTCATGGTGCTGCTCGTGGACTCGTTCCTCGACGGCGCGACGCGCCTCGACGCCGACCTCTTCACTAGGTACACCAGCCAGGTCTTCCCCGAGAAGGCCGGCGCCCGGGCGGCGATCATCGGATCGGCCTTCGTCATCGCCGTGACCGCGATTCTCGCCATCCCGCTCGGGATCGCCGCAGGGGTCTATCTCGAGGAGTTCGCAGACGCCCGGCGCGGGTACAACAAGCTCATCGAGGTCAACATCTCGAACCTGGCCGCCGTCCCGGCCATCATCTACGGGATGCTCACGGCCGGCTTCGCCCTGGCCATCGGTCTGGAACGACGCGTCGTCCTGGCGGGTGGTATCGCGCTCGCGCTCCTGATTCTGCCGGTCGTCATCATCGCCACCCGTGAGGCCATCCGGTCGGTCCCGCAGGAGATCCGACACGGCTCACTCGCCCTGGGCGCGACACCCTTGCAGACCGTATGGCGGCAGACGCTTCCGGGAGCCGTTCCAGGCATCGCGACGGGATCGATCCTCGCCTTGTCGCGTGCACTTGGCGAAGCCGCACCGCTCTTGCTGCTGGGCGGGCTCGTGTTCGTCAACTACGACCCGGACGGCCTGATGAGCGGCTTCACGACGCTCCCCATTCAGATCTTCAACTGGGCGTCTCAGCCTCAGCAGGCCTTCCAGGAGGTCGCGTCCGCGGCCATCATCCTCATGCTTGTGCTGCTTCTGATCATGAACGCACTCGCGATCGTCATCCGCAACCGATACCAGAACCGGTGGTGAACCCCATGGCTACGTACGTGACCGATGGATCCGAGTCGCTTGGCGCGCGCGCTCCCGTAAACTCGACGATCGTGCACCCCGATCGCCACGAGCGCACCCTCCCGAAGGCACCCAACCCGATCATGGAATGCGCAGATGTCAGCGTCTTCTACGGCGACTTCTGCGCTGTGTCCGGAGTCGACCTCGCGTTCGGCCGGCACGAGGTGACCGCCCTGATCGGTCCGTCGGGCTGTGGCAAGTCAACCCTTCTCCGCTCCCTCAATCGCATGAACGACCTCATCCTCGGTGCTCGGGTCGAGGGTGCGGTGACGTTCCACGACCAGCCGATCTACGACAAGGACGTCGACCCGATCGAGGTTCGTCGCCGCATCGGCATGGTTTTCCAGAAGCCGAACCCCTTCCCGAAGTCGATCTACGACAACGTCGCTTACGGACCACGGGTCACCGGGATGAAGGTCGACGACATGGACCACCTGGTCGAGGACGCGCTCAAACGTGCGGCCCTGTGGGAAGAGGTGAAACGAAAGCTCAAGGACTCCGCGTTCGGGCTCTCAGGTGGTCAGCAGCAGCGACTCTGCATTGCCCGCACAATCGCCGTGAACCCCGAGGTGATCCTGATGGACGAACCGTGCTCGGCTCTCGACCCGATCGCCACGTCACTCATCGAGGACCTGATGGCCGAGCTCCGGAAGGACTACTCGATCATCATCGTCACTCACAACATGCAGCAGGCCGCTCGCATCGCCGATCGGACCGCGTTCTTCACGGCGTCCATGGACTACACGACCGGGGATCGAACCGGCACCCTCGTGGAGTATGACACGACATCGAACATCTTCGGACGCCCCCAGGACAAGCGCACGGAGGACTACATCTCCGGCCGATTCGGCTGAGGCTGGTCCAGGCCCTCTCCTAGAAGAAGAAACTCGCCAGCCAGTAGGTCAAGGCGGCCATGAGCGCCGCCATCGGAATGGTGATGATCCAGGCGGTCACGATGTTGCGCGCGACCCCCCACCTGACTGCACTGGCACGTTTGGTGGCCCCGGCGCCCATGATGGCGGACGTGATGGTGTGCGTCGTCGAGACGGGCGCCTGCAGTCCGATGGCCATGACGTAGAGCACGGTCGCGGCAACGCCTTCGGCAGCGAACCCGCGCGGCGGGTCGAGATTGATGATGCGCCGGCCCAGGGTCCGCATGATCCGCCAGCCGCCCGAGTAGGTGCCGGCGGAGATGGCGGTCGCCGACGCGATGATGACCCAGAGCGGCACGGTCTGGCCGTCTTCGTACCCTCCGGCCACCAGCGCGAGCACAATGACGCCCATCGTCTTCTGCGCGTCCTGAAGGCCGTGGCCGAGTGACATCCCGGCTGCGGACACCGTCTGGGCTAGCCGGAAGCCGCGGTTGATCTTGGCCGGATGGGCTTGGCGGAAGACCCACATGATCGCGGTCATGAGCAGGAAAGCCCCGACGAAGCCGAGCAGCGGCGACAGCACCATCGGGATCGCGACCTTGTCGATCAAGGTTTCCCACTCGACCACCGTGGACGAGGCGAGACCGGCACCCACGATGCCGCCGATCAGGGCGTGGGAGGAGGACGACGGAATCCCGAAGTACCACGTGATGAGGTTCCAGGTGATCGCGCCGATGAGGGCTGAGATGACGATCGTCAAGGCGATCGCGGTCGTCGCTTCGGCGTCACTCCCGGTCGGGGCCGTTTCGATGTCGATGATCCCCTGGATCGTCTGAGCGACGCCGACGCCCAGCAGGGCTCCCACGAAGTTCAGGATCGCGGCCATCGCGAGCGCGATGCGCGGGGTGAGCGCTCGAGTGGAGACGGAGGTGGCAATCGCGTTGGCGGCGTCGTGGAATCCGTTGGTGTAGTCGAAGAACAGCGCGATGGCGACGGTGGCGATCACCATCGCCAGGATGAAGTCCACGTCTCAGGACTCCTTGACGGCGATCTGCTCCACGGTGTGAGCCACCGACTCGAGGGCGTCGATCGCATGCTCGAGGGAGTCGACGATGTCCTTGAGCTTCAGCACTTCAAGGGTCTTGTGGCTGCCGTTGAACAGGCTGGCAACACTGCGGCGGTAGTAGCGGTCGCCCTGGTTCTCCAGCCGGTTGATCTCGATCCAGTACTCCTCGAGGCCCTTCATCGTGCGGAGCCCCGGCATCGCGTCGGCCGTGAGCTGGGTGGCGCGCTGCAGCACCTCGACCTGTGGCGCGAACTCGGCTGGCAGCACATCGAGCTCGTAGAGCCCGATCATGTCGACCGTCTCCTCCATAAAGTCCATGACGTCGTCGAGGCTGCTGGCGAGCCGGTAGATGTCTTCGCGATCGAACGGTGTGACGAACGTGCTGTTCACCAGTCGAACGATCTTGTGGGTGGTCTCGTCTGCGTCATGCTCGGCTTCGCGCATCTGCTGCGCAATCGCCTCTTTGTCGCTGCTCTGGTCGAGCATCTGCGCCAGGAGCGATGCTCCGTGGACGAGGTGTGACGCCGCTTCGGAGAACATGTCGTAGAACGAGGTTTCAACTGGTCGGATGCGAAGACGCACGCCACAACTCCCGTCGATGTTTACAGGCCAAGGTCATGCTAGGGGGTTGTCTGACCGGAGGGCTACTCGCGGTGGTCCGGCAGGTGAATCGTCAGCTGACGACGATGCCGAGAATCTCGTCGACCTCACGTTGCGTGAGCGGCCGTCCGAGCTCGGACGCAGCGATCATGAGACGGCTGGTGAGCTCGATCTCGTCTAGCACCGCGTCGTCGCGCAGCCGGTGGTCGAGTGGCTCAGGCATCAGGGGGGACTTCCAGAGTGGGTGCGTTGTGGGCTCGTTGCGTGTTCGAGACTAGTCCTGTAGAGCCGCTCGCGCAGCGTTTACCCCAGATGGGTGCGACAGGATTCGGGGAAGACGACTGGCACACTGGACGCCGTGCGGGCCTCTAGCTCAATTGGCAGAGCAGCGGACTTTTAATCCGCGGGTTGTGGGTTCGAGTCCCACGGGGCCCACTCT
>NZ_JBOHDT010000176.1:0-2036 GCF_050700635.1 Aeromicrobium sp. | reverse complement strand
CGCCACGACCGCCCAACCGCCGGGCCGCAGGCAGCGCCGCAAGGATGCCTGGTAGTCGTCGCGCTCGCCGGGCTCGGTGAGGAAGTGGTAGACCGCCCGGTCGTGCCAGAGGGCGTACTGCCGCTCCCGGTGCAGGTCGAGGACGTCGGCGACCTCGAGCACGACGTGGTCGCCGGCGGGACCAAGCCGATCCCGGACCGTCTGCAGCGCGGTGGTTGACAGGTCGATGGCCGTGAGGTCGCGGTAGCCCCGTTCCACGAGGTGGTCGGCGAGCGTGGACCACCCGGCTCCCACGTCGATGATCGGCTCGTCGCGGCCCACCCCTGTGGAATCGACCAGGCCGAGCGAGAGCTCGGGAACCGACTGCCACCACGACACTCCGTCGACGTCCTTGCCGCCGTGGACGCCTTCCCAGAAGTCCCGACGAGAATCGGCGTCGTTGGGGCGGGGAGCATGGCCGGAGGAGGACATGGCGCCAACGCTAGACCGCCCCGCCGAGAACGGACGTACCGTTGTCAGGATGAGTGACCAAGACCGCGCAGTGAGCCCGCTCGGCGATGTCGCCGAGCTGATCGACGGCGGCGACATGGACTGCGGCAGTGGCCTGCTGCTGCTCATCACCCGAGCCATGCGCCGGATGGAGGCCGGCCAGCGGCTCGGCGTCCGCAGCTCCGAGCCGTCCGTGGTCACCGACCTGCCGGTCTGGGCCGACCTGGTCGGCCACGAGGTCGAAACCGAGGTCGCCGAGACGTCGGACGGCCCGTGGTGGTTCGCGGTACGCAAGGCCGGCCGGCCCACCGAGGAGACCACCGTGTTCTCGCTCGGTGACCGCACTCCTTTGGGTCAGCGGTTGTGGGTCTACACGAACTTCGACTGCAACCTGGCGTGCGAGTACTGCTGCGCGGAGTCATCCCCCAAGGCCGCCGCCCGACGTGTCACACCGGCCCTGGGCCAAGCGGTGTTCGACGAGTTCGCCGCACTCGGCGGGCGCGAGGTGTTCCTGACCGGCGGTGAACCCTTCATGCATCCGGAGCTGGGTGACCTGGTCGACGCCGCTGCCGGGTTGCATCGAACCGTGTTGACCAACGCGATGATTTTCTCCCGCGGAAGACGGCGCGAGACGCTCGAGAAGATCGACCGCTCGGTCGTCCTGCAGATCAGCCTCGACTCGGCGACGGCCGAGCTGCACGACCGGCAACGGGGTGCGGGCTCCTGGGAGCGCGCACTCGCCGGCATCGAGCTGGCGAAGTCCTTGGACTTCCCGGTACGTGTGGCGGCGACGATGTACGACGAGGACCCGGCCGGGGTCAGCGAGCTGCACCGCAGGCTCGACGGCATCGGCATCCCCCGGGACGACCAGCTGATCCGCCCGGTGGCCCAGGAAGGATTCGCCGACACCGGAGTGCACATCTCCATCGACACCGTGGAGCCGGAACCGACTATCACCGCCGATGGGGCCTGGTGGCACCCGGTCGCCGTCACGAACCCGAACATGCGGATTGCCGACTCACCGCAGCCGGTCTCGGAGGTATTCGGTGTCGTGCGTGACATCCTCGCGGTCCAGGACGCCGCCGAGCGGTCGGGGCGCGAGGTGTTCCGCTGTGCGTGACCGTCACGGGTTTGTCATCTTTTGCACCGCTCTGACCGTCGCGCCGCCGGTACGTTGATCACGGGAGAGGTGAGTGACGATGTCCACGAACCCGGTGATGACGTTCTCCCGGTGGCTGTTCGCGCCGGCCACCGACGATGTGCCACGCGCACAGGCGGTCGGAGCGGCCGCGTTGCGGGTGCTCGTCGGCCTGCTGTGGCTCTACAACGTGTCGTGGAAGCGAGCGCCCGAGTTCGGCCAGGACGCCGGGAACGGTCTGTTCAAGTTCACGTCGTACGCCGTCGACCACCCCGTGTTTCCTCCCTACAGCTGGGTGGTCGAGAACGTCGTCCTCCCGAACTTCACGGCGTTCGGCTGGGGTGTGCTGGCAGCCGAGACGACGCTGGCCGTCCTTCTCCTGACCGGCGCCTGGGTGCGTCTGGCGGCC
>NZ_JBOHDT010000175.1:0-15278 GCF_050700635.1 Aeromicrobium sp. | reverse complement strand
ATGGGTGCGACAGGATTCGGGGAAGACGACTGGCACACTGGACGCCGTGCGGGCCTCTAGCTCAATTGGCAGAGCAGCGGACTTTTAATCCGCGGGTTGTGGGTTCGAGTCCCACGGGGCCCACTCTCACCATGTATTACTTCGGCTGATTGGCGACGTTTCGTCTTCGGTTGAGGCCGGACAGTGTTTCGGCTGATGGTTGACACCTACTTCGGTTGATTTCCGGACACTCTCGTTCATGCGGGAGTTGAGTGTGGTTGAGCAGCGTAATCAGGCCGTGCTGGCAGTGATCAGGATGTCGAGACGGTTTGGATGTGGCGGCCCTGTTCGGGTTGGCCGCAGGACGGTGCATCGCTGGCCGTACGAGGCCGGTTTCTGGAGAACCTGGGTAGCGGACCGCAGGGATCGCTCCCGCGCACATGCTCTGTCGGTGGCCGCCAGGCTCACCGGCCCCGTTAGGCGCCTGCGAGGCTGCTGATCTCAATGCCGATGAAGAGCGCAATCACGATCTCGCTGACGATCCATGAGTTCGTGTTCATCCAATCGCGGACTCTTGGGAGAAGCGCTTGCGCACGCTTGCCCGTCACGACCACCAGAAGCGCCGGTATCGCGAGCAGGAGCAGGGTCAGTGCGACGAAGCCCAGCGTGTGCCACAAGGGCTCGCCATCGCGCGCGACCTTTGTGCCGACGGTGGCCGACGTGACGATGTCAGTCGGAAACACGCCGAGCAAGAGGAAGCCGAGCTTGAACGAGAACTTGGGTTTGGCGTCCTGAAGCTTGCCCATCCACTTCGGCGGCTCCGCCTGGTTGCGCTTGCGGTAGACGTTGACAGCCAGGAACAGAAGCAACGCGAGGAGCACGACGTCCAGCGCCTGTCCCTCTCTGCCACTGCTGGATGAGTCCGCCGAACTCTTCAACCCGCTGACCACGAGGTACGCGATCGTGACCATGAGGGTGATCGAGATTGCCGCGCCGACGATGTAGGCAAGTGAGTTGCGTGCCCACTCAACGCTTGTGGCAAGGAAGACAGCAGAGATTATCTGCGGACCGGCGATCATCACGAACGCCAGCGGTAGGACTGTCAGGAAACCACCCATGAGGTAGACGGTAAACCGGAATGGGCGCGATCAGGGGCGACAATCAGTGGCCGGACCCCACTCACGCCGACCCACCGACCCGATCCCCCGAATCAGCGAGCAATAGTCAAGACCTGTGGATCGGCATTTCTCGCGACTTGCTCATCTCCTGACACCCAGCCCGGCGGCACGCAGAGCACATGCACATCAGTCGGGGTTCAACCCAGCAGAAAGCCCAGGGCGATGCTGGCCGTCACCTTGGAACCGGCAACGTGGAGGTGGGACTTGCCGGGCAGGATGACTGCTTGCCCGTCGGGGATCCCGGCCGCGGTTCGCCGGAAGAGGTCCTCGGAGTAGAACCGGTCGTCCGTTCCTCCCAGCACCAGGGTGCGTGCCTGGATGCGGGCGAGCTCGGGCTCGGCGTCGAACGACTCTTCTGCCGCGATCATGAGCACCATGTCGGACTTGTCGTCTGCCGCAAGCCCTCCCCCGGTGAGCCAGCCCATGCCGCGGGCGGCAAAGGCCAGATGACCCGGCACCCCCGGCTCCATCAGGAGCGCCGACGCGCGCCGTCCGTCACCTTCCCGGATCAGGCGCAGCACCTCGGCCTCCACCTGTAGTCCGTGGGGCGAGAGCCGACACGCGGATGCCGACACCACCAGCCGCTGCACCAGCTCTGGACGGTCGATCGCGAGCTGGAGCGCGACGGCACCCCCGAGCGAGGTGCCGTGCAGCAGGACGGGCCCACCGATGTCCCGCTCGATCGCGCCGGCGTAGTCGGCCGCGACGTCAGCGATCGACGTACCAGCCGCCATCCTGGCCCGGCGGTTCACCAGGTAGACCGTGAAGTGCTCGGCGAACGGAGCCACCCAGGAGAGGGACATCCGCCGCCACACGCCGGTCGGGTTCGCGTGCTCGGAGGTCAAGCCCGACGCCACGACGAGCGGCGGGCCCTGACCCAGCTTCAGGTAAGGCAGGCCCGTGGACAACTGGCCTTCCGTCACCGCCTCCATGCGCCCCTCCTCACTCGAGGATGAACGTGACCTCCAGTGCGACCTGGAACACGGCTATCTTGCCGTCGACGACCTCGACCTTCTGGTCCTTGACCCAAGCGCCCTGGACGTTGCGCAGCGTCTGGTTGGCGCGTTCGATCCCGACGACGACGGCGTCGTTGAAGCTCGTGTCCGACCGTGCGCTGATGTTGGTGATGCGTGCCACTGAACCCATGGTGTGCTCCGATGAGAGATCCGACGTTTCCCTCACCATGGCACCAACCGCGGCTGACGGACAGGGGCCCCGATCGGCCTAGCCGGGACCGGATCCTGCGTCAACCTGCTGCGCCAGGTACTGCTGGACACCGACCCGTGCGATGGCGTCGAGCTGGCTCTCGAACCAGTCGGCGTGCTTCTCCTCGTCGCGCACCATCTCCTCGAAGACCGCGGCAGTGCCGTGGTCGCCGAGGTCGTGGCACTCCTTCGCGCCGGCGTTGAACAGTGCGACCGCCGCCTTCTCGCTCGCGAATGCGAGACTCAGCATCTCCTCGGCGTCCTCACCGATCTGGATGGAGCCGAGCCGTTGCACGTTGGGGTGGCCGTCGAACAGCAGGATGCGGTTGATCAGGTCGTCGGCGTCCTTCATCTCGTCGATCGACAGATCGTAGAACACCGATCCGAGCTTCGGCAGCCCCCAGCTGTCGAGCATGCGCGCATGCAGGAAGTACGTGTTGGTGACCGTGAGCTCAAAGGTGAGGGCGTCGTTGAGCAACTCGACGACGCGCGAGTCAACTGGCTGCACTGAGGGGCTCCTCGTCGGCAATGGGCTGCGTTGCCTCATGCTGGCACACGACCTGTCGAACCGAGAAGACACAAGTGCCGCAGTTCTGCGCGGCGCCCGTCCGTCGGCACACCTCGGACACGCTGGCGGCGCCAGCGCCCAGCGCCTCGGCGATGTCGCGGGACGACACCACGCCGCAGTGACAGACAATCATGGACTTAGGTTAGCCTGACCTGTGCGCAAATCGGAATCAGGGTGCCGGCGATCACCCCGAGAACCCCAAGATTCGGAATCTGTTCTGCTTCTTCAATGAACGCGTCGACATGGTCGTCGACGGTGAGCGACTGACGCGGCCCACATCGGATCGGATCCGGGTAGCTCCATCCGACGTCACGCACGAATGACTCTCCGATGCGCAGAGACCAGTAACGGGCAGGAAAATGCACAACCAGCGGGTCGCTCCCCATGACGCCACCATACGGCGCGAGCGTGGAGAAATGAGTGCCTCCACATCACGAAGAATGGCCGGTTCAGCGGGTGGTCGGGAAGCCGAGGTCGACCTCGGACGAGGACGGGTCGGGCCAGCGTGAGGTGACGACTTTCCCTTTGGTGTAGAACGCGATTCCTTCGGGGCCGTACATGTGGGCGTCGCCGAAGAGCGACGCCTTCCAGCCCCCGAACGAGTAGTAGGCCACGGGCACGGGAATCGGCACGTTGATGCCGACCATGCCGACCTGAACCTCGAACTGGAACTTCCGAGCCGCCCCTCCGTCGCGGGTGAAGATGGCGGTGCCGTTGGCGTAGGGGTTGTTGTTGATCAGCGCCAGTCCTTCCTCGAACGTGTCGACCCGGACCACGTCGAGCACAGGTCCGAAGATCTCGTCCCGGTAGACACTCATGTCGGGTGTCACGTGGTCGAGCAGCGTTGCGCCGAGGAAGAAGCCGCTCTCCGGGAGCGTCGACTCTCGGCCGTCGACGACGACCCTTGCGCCCGAGCGCTCGCCCTCGTCGACATATCCCGCCACGCGGTCGCGGTGCTCGGCGGTGATCAGCGGTCCCATGTCCGTGCCGGCCGTCGCACCATCGCCGATGACGAGCTTGGGCAGCCGGATCGCGAGCGCCTCGACGAGCCGATCGGCGACGTCCCCGACGGCAACGGTGACGGACACCGCCATGCACCGTTCGCCCGCCGAGCCGTAGGCGGCGGACACGATCGCGTCGGCGGCCAGGTCGACGTCGGCGTCCGGTAGCACCAGGGCATGGTTCTTCGCGCCGCCCAGCGCCTGGACCCGCTTACCCCGTGCCGTTCCGGTCTCGTAGATGTGCCGAGCCACCGGTGTCGACCCGACGAAGCTGATCGCGGCGACGTCGGGATGCTCGAGCAGGGCGTCGACGGCCTCGCGGTCGCCGTGGAGCACGGTGAAGACACCGTCCGGCAGGCCGGCCCGTTGCCACATGTCGGCCAGGAGTAGGGACGCGGACGGGTCCTTCTCGCTCGGCTTGAGGATGAAGGCGTTGCCGCAGGCGATCGCGTTCGCGCACATCCACAGCGGCACCATGGCGGGGAAGTTGAACGGCGTGATGCCGGCGACGACGCCGAGAGGCTGGCGGATGCTGTAGACGTCGACATCGGTGGCGGCCTGCTCGGAGAAGCCGCCCTTGAGCAGCTGCGGGACGCCGGCGGCGAACTCGACGTTCTCGAGCCCGCGCGCGATCTCGCCGAGGGCATCGGCGTGCACCTTGCCGTGCTCGGCGGTGATCACCGACGCGAGCTCGTCGGCCCGCTCGTGGAGCTGCTGGCGCATGGCGAACAGGATCGACGCGCGGCGCGACAACGACGACGTACGCCACTCCGCGGCGGCTTGCTTCGCCGCGAGCACGGCCTTGTCGACCTCGGCCGTGCTCGCCAGGTCGACCTCGGCGGCGACCTCACCCAGGGCGGGGTTGAAGACCGGCGCGGTTCGGCCCGAAGTTCCAGGACGAATCCGCCCGTCGATCCAGTGAGAAATGTGCTGTCCCATGTGCCGACAATACGTCCGCGAAGGTTCTCAGGGGGTGATGGCGACCTTGCCGCGCACCTTCCCGGCATCGAGGAGTCGCATGGCCTCCGGCACCTGTTCGAGCGAGTAGGCGCTGTCGATGCTCGGCGTCACCGAGCCCGCCTCGATCAGGGGAGCGAGACGCTCGAGATCGCTGGCGCGTTCCTTGGAGGCGAGCATCGCGAGTCGCTGCCGGACGAACATCGACAGCATCGGGGCACGCAGACTTCGACCGAAGCCTCCCGTCCACCGGCCGCCCTCCTCGCCGCCGACGATGACGGCGGTTCCGGTGGGAGTGAGCGCCCTGCGGAGCCGCGAGGTACGAGGGTTCCCGCCGATGTCGAGGATCAGGTCGTACTGGTTCCCACCTTCAGCGAAGTCGTCCTGCGTGTAGTCGGTGACGTGGTCGGCGCCGAGGGACCGCACCAGGTCGAGCTTCGCGGTGCTGCACACGCCGGTCACCTCAGCGCCGAGGGCCTTGGCGAGCTGCACGGCAAACGTGCCGACGCCACCGGACGCGCCGAGGATCAACACCTTCTGTCCGGGCTCCATCCGGCCGACGTCAGTCAAGGCTTGCAGAGCGGTGCCGGCAGAGATCGGGACCACCGCGGCCTGCTCGAAGGAGAGGTTCGCCGGCTTGTGGGCGAGCTTGTCCTCTCGCGCCGCTGCGTACTCGGCGAACGAGCCCCGGCTCATCCCGTACACCTCGTCGCCCGCGGAGAACTTGATGACGCCTGAACCGACCGCTACGACCGTGCCGGCGACGTCGATGCCGGGCACCCGGTTCTTCGGCTTGCGAAAGCCGAATCCGATGACACGGAGCAGGTACGGAAGGCCGGTCATCATGTGCCACGTTCCCCGGTCGAGTCCGGCCGCGTGCACGCGCACCAACACCTCGTCGTCGGCGATCTCGGGTCGGTCGATCCGGGCGAGTCCGAATACCTCGATGGAGCCGTAGGCGTCCTGCACGATGGCCTGCATGGTGGTGTTCGTTGTCGTCATGCCAATCTCCTCCCGGTCGGTCCGTTGACGCTCAGATCCCATCATCGTTCCTCGCCACGACCGTGTGCCGACCTCTGATCAGCAGCCAGACGGCCAGCAGGAACTCACCGAGGAAGGTGACGGTCGAAACCGTGATCGGAAAGTCAGGGGTGAGCACCCCGGCGAAGCTGTCGAACGCGTAACCGGCCCCGGCGACGACGAGCAGGATGCCCAACCACCGCGGCACGTAGCCCGATCGGTACGCCAACCAGCCGATGAGGACGAGATGGGCGCCGAAGAGAATGAGCCCGGCTGACCAGATGTCTTCGAAGACGTCGCGCTTCGGGACACTCACGAGCTGGCTGATCGCCACCGCGAACACCGCCGCGTACGCGAGCCTGAACCAGGCCGCCAGGTGCGAGACTTGTTGGTTCACCGGGCTGAATACGTGGAGCAGTGCCCACGCGACCACGACGTCGAGAACGACCACGAGGTACAAGGCGACGACGGCGACGCGGAAGAGACCTTCCTGCGCCAGCACGTCCGCCTCGATGACGACCAGGTTTCCGAAGACTCCAAGCGCGGCCATGAGCACGATCCCGGTTCCGGCGACGATGCTGGCGTCCCGGATCGGTGGGTTCGCGGCCGACGTCGCCGGGGACGTGGCCTCCGTGGTTTGGTTCGACATGATCATCCCTTCCAGTACTTAGTACGGTTACGGTATCGTACAAAGTACGAAACGCCAATGGCCCGAACGAACCATGCGGAGCTGGACATGCCTGGACGCCCCCACCTCACCCGAGAACGGGTGCTGCGCGGGGCCGTCGCGGTCGCCGACTCAGGCGGAATCGGGTCGCTGACCATCCGCTCGCTCGCCTCGGAGCTCGGCGTCAAGCCGATGTCGGTCTACCACCACGTCGCCAACAAGGACGAGATCCTCGACGGCATCGTCGACATCGTCTTCAGCGAGATCGAGCTGCCCGAGATCGGGAAGGAGTGGCGGGTCGAGCTGCACCGACGCTCCAGCTCGGCCCGCGCGGCGCTGAGGCGGCATCCATGGGCGATCGGGCTCCTCGAGACGCGAACCAGTCCCGGCCCGGCGACCCTGAGGCACCACGACTCGGTCATCGGCACCCTGCGCGCCGCCGGCTTCTCGATCGCGATGACGGCACATGCCTATGCCCTGATCGACAGCTATGTGTACGGGTTCGCCCTGTCCGAGGCCTCTCTGCCCATCAATGGCCCGGAGACCGGTTCCGACCTGGCCGAGCAGATGGTGCAGCAGTTCCCGGCAGACGACTACCCGCACCTGGTGGAGTTCGCTGTCGAGCACGTCCTCCAGCCCGGCTACGACTTCGGAGCCGAGTTCGAGTTCGGACTGGACCTGGTCCTCGACGGCCTCGTGCGAACGAAAGGAGCAAGCCATGCCTGAACACACCTTGGTGCTGCTGCGGCACGCGAAGTCGGACTGGTCCGGCGAGGAGGCCGACCTGGCGCGGCCGCTGGCCGATCGCGGCCGACGTCAGGCGCCTGAAGCGGGACGATGGCTGAATGCGAACATCGGTCTCCTCGACCTGGCGATCGTGTCGCCGGCAGCTCGTGCGAAAGAATCCTGGAACCTCGTCGCCGCAGAGCTCGACACGCCTCCGCCGGTAAGGATCGACGAACGCGTGTATGCCGCGTCCGACAACGAGCTGCTTGCCGTGGTACGCGATGTGCCGGACGACCTGGGCACCGTCGTCCTGGTCGGACACAACCCCGCAATCGAGGAGCTGGTCTCGCGACTCACAGGTGAGTCGATCCCGATGCCGACGTCGGCCATCGCGGTGATCACCGCGACCGGCGCCTGGACGTCCGTCGGTCACGGCTCGGAAGTCCTGAGATCGGCCGGCCGACCACCGACCAGTTGATCAGCCGGACAGGACATCGCTGTACGCCACACTGAGCGCATGCTGCATCTGCGCATCAGTGTTCCCTCGGACCTGACCGACGAGGTCGCGGCCATGCTCACGCCGGACCCCGCCGTGAGCAGCGTGGCCGTCATACGCGGTGCGTCCGTCAAGCCCGAGGGTGACCTCGTCCTCGCCGATGTGGCGAGGGAAGGTGCCAACGAAATCATCGATCAGCTCCGCGACATGGGGCTGCAGGACGAGGGTTCCGCGAGCATCGACCCGGTGCGGACCTGGCTGTCCCGAAGCGGCTACGAGGCCGAGAAGCGCACACCGGGAAGCAGCGCCGACGCCGTCGTGTGGGCCGACGTCACACACCGTGCGTACGAGGAGTCCGAGCTCAACTGGACGTATCTGTCGTTCATGACGCTCGCCACCCTCATCGCCGGCATTGCGATCGTCCTCGACTCCCAGATCCTGGTCATCGGGGCGATGGTGCTGGGCCCTGAGTTCGTACCGATCGCCGCCCTCGGACTCGCCATGGTGAGGCAGCGGTACGCACTGCTGGCGCTCGCGAGCCGGACGCTCCTCGTGGGCTTCCTGGTGGCCATCGCGATCACGACCTTGGCCGCGCTCGCAGGTCGAGCGCTCGGGTGGGTGACCACCGAGGACGTCATCGGGCGACGACCCCAGACCGATTTCATCTACTCCCCCGACAAGTGGTCGTTCATCGTGGCCGTCATCGCCGCCGCCGCCGGAGTCTTGTCACTCACCTCCGCCAAGATCGGCGGACTCTCCGGCGTGTTCATCTCCGTGACGACGATCCCGGCCGCCGGAAACGTGGCGCTCGGCCTCGCCTTCAGCGTCGGCTCAGCGGTCTGGGACAGCACCCTCCAACTGGTGCTGAACATCCTCGGCATGACGCTCGCCGGCTGGGCCACCTTGGCGTTCCAGCAGAAGGTGTGGTCCCGGCTGTCCGAACGGCGGGCACAACTCGTGCAACGTCTCCGCCGGAAGGAGTGACCGTCCGGCGGCCGGGAGAGTCCGTCAGGACGACGTCGACTCCAGTTCCTCCATGTTCCTGGTGATGACCTCCATGGTCCGTCCGAGGTCGTCGGTCGGGCTGAACTCGATCACCTCGGTGCCCGCGTAGATCGTCGGGGTGTGTCCCGTACCGACGTAGTACGCGTCGCCGCCCTCGAAGATCTCCTCGGTGTCGCCGGAACGGAACGCGACCTTGCCCTTGACGACGTAACCCATGTGGATGCACTGGCACTGGTCGTCGGGCAGACCCTTGAACAGGGCGGACAGGTCGGCGTCCGCGGTGTACCTCTCGAAACCCACGGTCCAGCCGCCATCGAAGTGCTCGAAGTGGCCCTCGTAGCCCTCCAGCTCCTCGTGGTCGGACGCTGATGCCTTCGATGCCTTGGGCATGATTCCTCCTGTACTCGACATCCCCGATGAGGGCTACGATTGCACTTGAACAGCGGTTCAAGTCAAGGGATTCGTACGACATGGATGGATTGCGCGAACTGACCATCGGGGAGGTTGCGCGACGCGCCGGCGTGGCGACGTCATCGATCCGCTACTACGAACGGATCGGCGTCCTCCCAGCGCCCGAACGTCGCTCCGGACAACGCAGGTACGACGCACACGTCCTCGGCAAGCTGGGGTTCATCGGCGTCGCCCAGAGCGCCGGCTTCACGTTGCGCGAGATCAAGGAGCTTGTCCGAGGCGTCGACGGCGCCCAGGGCCTCGGTGACTCGATGCGGTCCCTCTCGAGCGAGAAGCTGGACGAGATCGAGGCACTGCTCGACCGGACCCGGGCGATGAAGGGGTGGCTCGAGGTGGCGCAGGAGTGCGGCTGCGCGACTCCCGCGGAGTGCGCCCTCTTCCCGGCACCGAGCGAAGAGCAGTCGAAGGACACCGACCTCGCGTTGCGGATCGTCGACGTCCACGGCCGGGACTGTCGTCGGGTCGCGCCCGTCGACTGAGCCCGTCCGTGCCGGATAGCGTGACCACCCATCGTTCAGGAGGTCCACCGTGAAGGCTGTCGTCTGTCAGGACGCGAAGCTCAGCGTCGCCGAGGTGCCCGACCCCGAGCCGGGGAAGGGCCAGCTGCTCATCAATGTGCAACGTGCGGGAATCTGCGGGTCCGACCTGCACGCGCGCCTGCACTGCGACGACGTGGCCGACATCGTCGACGAGCTGGGCTATCCCGAGTTCATGCGGTCGAGCCACTCGGTCGTGATGGGACACGAGTTCGTCGGCGAGGTCGTCGGCCACGGGCCCGGGAGCCGCAAGCAGGTGAAGGTCGGCGACCGCGTGGTCGCACTGCCGCTGCTCAGGCGAGGGAACGACGTGCACACGGTGGGCTTCTCCGTGCAGGCTCCGGGCGCATACGCCGAGCAGATGGTGGTCGAGGAATCGCTCGCGATGACGGTGCCGGACGACATGCCCACCGAGCTCGCAACGCTCACCGAGCCGATGGCCGTCGGCCTGCATGCCGTCCGGCGCGGCGAGGTCAAGAAGGGTGACGTCGCCGTCGTCATCGGCTGTGGTCCGGTCGGCCTGGCCGTCATCTCGATGCTCAAAGCCAGCGGTGTGAAAACCGTCGTCGCGAGCGACTTCTCGCCCGGTCGCCGTGACCTGGCCCGCCGATGCGGGGCCAACGTCGTCGTCGATCCGGAGCAGGAGGCGCCGTACGCGGCCGGCGGCGACCACGGCCACCTCACGACCGCGCCTGCAGCGTTCGGCCTGGCCATCGGAGCGATGGACAGGCTGCGCGGCCTCCCCCTCGTTCCGTGGCAGCACGTGTGGCGCGCCGCGGAGAAGGTCGGCGCCGCCAACCCCAAGCGGCCGGTGATCTTCGAGTGCGTCGGGGTTCCCGGCATCCTCGAGCAGATCATCACCAGTGCTCCGCTGTTCTCCCGCGTCGTCGTGGTCGGCGTCTGCATGCAGCCGGACCAGCTCCGTCCGGCCGTGGCGATCAACAAGGAGATCGACCTGCGGTTCGTCCTTGGCTACACGCCGCCGGAGTTCCACGAGACTCTGCGCCTGCTCGCGAGCGGCAAGGTGATCGCGGCACCCATCGTCACCGGCTCCGTCGGACTGCCGGGCGTCGACAACGCCTTCACCACCCTCGGCGACCCCGAGGTCCATGCCAAGATCCTCGTCGACCCGCAGAGCGACGCGTCCGAACCGGTTCGTCGGGCCAGCTAGCGCCTTCTCGTACCGCACCTGGCTGGCATCGCACAGAGGTCACCCAGTCCGGGCGGAAGACTTGATCCACAGCGTGATCCGGTCCGCCATCGCCAGCAACCCGTCGACCGAGGCGAGGGAGGCCACGACCCGGTCGTAGGTCACCGTGTCGGTGATCCGGGACAAGTTCATCGCCACGATGACAGCGGTCGTGTTGACCGCAGTACGCACAGCCTCGACGGCAGCGACAAGCTCGATCTGGCCTCGTGGCGCGGTGAGGACGTGCAGGTCCTCGGCGACCTTGAGCAGGGCCTGAGCCACCTCCAGCAGGGCAGCCGACGCCTCGACCGCGCCGGACAGCGAGATCATCACCGTCCGGGCGGGCTCGTAGCCGTCGAGAAGGTCATGGCCCGCCAACGCATCAGCCTTCGACGCGGATCCGAGCATCTCCTGACAGTCGGCGTCGAGCTCGCGGGCAAGCTTGCCCAGAATGATCGCCTCGTAGCGCACCGAGCCAACGCGATTGAATCGCTCGAGTGGCAGCCCAGATCGGTTCTCGGCCACCCTGGCCAGCATGTCGGCGGCTGTCACCGCCTGTGAGAACGGAGCCAACGAGCACGTCGGAACATCAGACGAGAGCAGAAACCGGTCGAGCCAAGAGTCCGTGACCTGTTGATTCGGCAATGTTCCCCCTCGATTTGCTGGGCAGCCACGGACCTGTGCTTCCCACTCCCGACCCACCGAGGACGTGCAAGGCGATGACCGCCGACTCCACCGTATCGACCAGAAGGTTCAAGGGCCCGTCTCCGTCTTGCCCTAGGCGAGACGCGGCTCGGGGCGGGGGACGCCGGCGAAGCTCGACAGGGTGAACCAGCCCGGGAAGGCCCGCCGCAGCGACTCGGGGCCCTGAACCTCGAGGGAACCGGACCGAACGGCGTCCGACCAGTCGAGGTCTCCCCGCCACACCGCGGTCAGGGCACGAAGGCTCGACGTGACCCGGACCGCGACGTCGAACCCCGGATCGACGTCACACACCTCGGCCTCCTCTCCGCCGAGGACGAGCCACCAGTTGCGCTGACCATGCGGGGCGTCCGGGAAACGGAGCTGCACGACCGTGCGGCCGGGCGGGAGCGCCCCGACGTCGACATTGCGATGCATGTCCCACATCAGCAGCTTCGGGTCGAGGTCGATGTCGCCGAGCTCGCCGATCCAGCGCGTGCCCCACTGTCCGACCGCCTCGACCACCGGCCGGAGCTCGTGCCCGGCCTCGGTGAGGACGTAGCGGACGTCCTTGCCGTCGACGCGACGTTCGACGACGCCGGCGCGCTCGAGCTGCTGCAGACGCCGCGACAACAGCGTGGGAGACATCCGTGGGAGCCCCCGGCGCAGGTCGTTGAACCGCTGCGAGCCGATGACGAGCTCGCGGACCACGAGCATCGTCCACCGCTCGTCGAGCAGCTCCATGGCCTTCGAGACCGGACAGAACTGGTGGTACGGCGAGCCCATCGTGCCAGCGTACGCCGCGGTACAGATCTCGTACTGGATATCGCCTGACGCGACTCATACCGTCGTTCCAGGGGGAGACACCAAGGGAGCAATGACATGACAGAACAGATCATCGACGAGGATGCCGCCCTGAAGGCGAAGCATCGGGCGATGTGGGAGCTCGGCAACTACGCCGCAGTCGCCGCCGAGATCATCCCCGAGCTGGGAACCACGCTCGTGGAGGCATGCGACGTCCGGCCGGGGGTCCGCGTCCTCGACGTCGCCGCGGGAACCGGGAACGCCGCGATCCCCGCGGCGCTGACCGGCGCCAGCGTCATGGCCACCGACCTGGCACCCGAGCTGCTCGAGATCGGCAAGAAGATCGCCGCCGATCGCGGCGCGACGCTCAAGTGGGTGGAGGCCGACGCCGAGAACATGCCGTGCTTCGACGGCGAGTACGACATCGTGATGTCGTCCGTCGGCGTGATGTTCGCCCCGCACCATCAGGCCGCCGCCGACGAGCTGGTGCGCGTGGTCCGACCGGGCGGCACCATCGGGAACATCGCCTGGACGCCCGAGGGTTTCATCGGCCAGATGTTCGCCGCCATGAAGCCGTACGCGCCACCGCCTCCGCCCGGGGCCCAGCCGCCTCCGCTGTGGGGCGATGAGTCGCACGTGCGAAAGCTCCTCGGCGACCGGGTCACCGACGTCCGCGCCGAGCGACGGAGCGTCGTCGTCGACGACTTCGCGGGACCCTCGGAGTTCCGCGAGTACTTCAAGAAGAACTACGGACCGACCATCGCTGTTTACAAGTTCATCTCCGAGGATCCCGAACGCGTTGCCGCACTCGACGCCGCGCTCGACGACCTCGCCAAGCGCTTCACCGAGAGCGACGGCACGATGAAGTGGGAGTACCTGCTCTTCACTGCGACCAAGAGCTGACCAGTCAGCCGGTCGTCGGCGCGAAGAGCTCGAGCTGGATGTTGTCGGGGTCCCGGAACACCAGCACCGAGGCGTAGGGCTCGTCGGCGATCGGCGACTGGGTGAGCGGCTTGTCGGCCGCCTCGGCTTGAACGACGCCGTGGGCCTCGAGGTGCTGCTGCCAGGCCTCGAGGTCCTCGCGGGTGGAGACGTGCAAGCCGGCGTGGTCGAGGCCGGTCCGCGTCTCCTCGAAGAGCTCACCCTCGTTGGCGTCGTGGCGGTGCAGGGCGAACATCAGCGACTGGTTCGCATCGGTGAGGATGCGGCCGACGCCGCCTGCCCTGATGAGGTACGTCCAGCACGGGATGAACGTCGAAAACCGCGCCGTACCACTGGATGCTGGCATCCAGGTCGGCGACGGTCAGGGCCAGGTGGTGCAGCCGGAGCTGTGGTGCATCGGACATCGGAGTCTCCTCATTCGGGGGGTTTCTCGGAGGTATGGGCGAGGAGCATGCGGACGACGTCCTCGATCAGACGGGTCCAGCGATCGCCGCCGGGCTCGTTGGCGATCTGCTGGTCGACGAGACCGGTCATCACGGCGGTCCACGTGTCGAAGTGCCGGGCGTCGGTGACGCCGTTGCGTGCGAGGTACTCGCGGGTGCGGTCGAGCGCCCGCACGGCGGGCTCGTAGGCCTCGGGGGACGGCTCGAAGCCGGGGATCGGGCGCTGGAACAGGAGCTGGTAGCGCGGCACGTCGGACGTGCAGAAATCGACCCACCGACGGGCGTCGGCGACCATGTTGTCGAACGCGGAGCCGCTGTCGGGCAGGTCGGCACGGGTCGCCGCGAATGTCTCGGCGGCCTCGCCGAACATGGCGTCGAAGATGGCGTTCTTGGAGTCGAAGTACGCGTACACGGTGGGCGTCGTGACACCGGCCCGCGTTGCCAGCTGACGCAACGTCAGCGCGGCCAGACCGTCCTCGCGCACGATGTCCCACGCGGTCGCGAGGAGTTTGGCGCGAGCGGCCTCGCGGCGCGCCTCCCGCCATCCGACTTCTGCCGTCTTGGACATAGTTAAAAAAGGTTTGCACACTGTATAAGTCATGTCAAGAGTTACCCAGCGCGGACCTGCTCCGTGGTTTCGTTGAATTGACACACAGGTATCCGTCCACCGGAGGAGGCACGATGAGCGAGCCGATCGCGCAGCGTCGGGAGGTCCTGACCGCCATCCCGGGGCCGCGGTCCGTCGAGCTGATGCAGCGCAAGACCACCGCCGTCGCTCCCGGCGTCGGCACCGTGATGCCCGTGTTCGCCGCACGCGCGGGTGGCGGGATCGTCGTCGACGTCGACGGCAACAGCCTGATCGACCTCGGCTCGGGCATCGCCGTGACGACCGTCGGCAACAGCGCACCACGTGTCGTGGCCGCGGTGCGGGACCAGGTCGAGTCCTTCACGCACACCTGCTTCATGGTGACGCCGTACGAGGGTTACATCGCGGTGGCCGAGGCCCTCAACCGGCTGACGCCCGGAGACCACCCGAAGCGCACCGCCTTGTTCAACTCAGGAGCCGAGGCGGTCGAGAACGCGGTCAAAGTCGCGCGTACATACACCGGCCGTCAGGCTGTGGTGGCTTTCGACCACGCGTACCACGGTCGCACGAACCTCACGATGGCGATGACGGCCAAGAACATGCCGTACAAGCACGGTTTCGGCCCGTTCGCCCCCGAGGTCTACCGCGCCCCGCTGTCCTATCCGTTCCGGGACGGTGCCGCGGTCGACGGACCGGACGCCGCCGAACGCGCCATCGACCGCATCGAGGGACAGGTCGGCGCAGACAATCTCGCCGCGCTGGTCATCGAGCCGATCGCCGGCGAGGGCGGGTTCATCGAGCCGGCGCCGGGCTTCCTGCCCGCG
>NZ_JBOHDT010000174.1:0-38829 GCF_050700635.1 Aeromicrobium sp. | reverse complement strand
GCCCCGCCGTCACGACGGCCCGGCCGGTGGGATCGTGCTGCTATGGTTGGGATGGCGGCAACTCTGCCGACCAATCAGAGAAGACTTCTTCGTTGACCGTTGGGCCTCGCACGGCCTCGCCTCGATTCCGTCGGCTCCTCTGAACTCTCAGAGGAGTGCAATGTCCCCGTATGTGTCCAACTCCGTCTCTGTCGGCGCCGGCTCCGCGCTCGAGCCGAGCAAGGTCGCGTCGGTTCCGCGTGGCTCGTCGGCAGTCGTCTACTGCGAGGGCCAGTTCGGCGAGCAGGACGGCAAGACCGCCAACGGGCTCGTTCGGCACTCGGAGAAGTACGAGATCCTGAGTGTCATCGACAGCCGCCAGAGCGGCGTGGACGCCGGTACGTTCCTGGACGGCGCGGCCAACGGGATTCCGGTGCTGCCCGGCCTGGCGGAGGCCATCGCGCACGCCGGTCGCGTACCCGACTACCTGATCTGTGGTGTGGCGCCGGCCGACGGTCTGCTCTCGCGGGCACAGCGGACGGTCCTGCTCGACGGCATCGCCCGGGGAATGCACATCATCAACGGTCTCCACGAGTTCCTGAACGACGACCCCGAGTTCGTCGGGGCGAGCCTGCTGGCCGGCGTGACCATTACCGACGTCCGCCGTCCCAAGGAGAAGAAGGATCTGCATCTCTTCTCCGGCCGGATCTTCGACGTGACCTGTCCTCGGATCGCCATCCTCGGCACGGACGGATCCATCGGCAAGCGCACCACCGCGACGTTGCTCGTACAGGCCCTCAACGCGCGCGGGATCAGGGCCGTCATGGTCGGCACCGGACAGACGACGCTGATCCAGGGCGGGAAGTACGGCGTTGCGCTGGACGCGCTCGTCCCCCAGTTCTGCTCGGGTGAGGTGGAGGCGCAGGTCGTCGCGGCCTTCGAGGGCGAGGACCCCGACGTGATCGTGGTCGAGGGACAGGGCGCGCTCAGTCATCCCGCCTACCTGTCGTCGGCCCAGATCGTACGCGGCTGTCGACCGGCCGGTGTCATCGTGCAGCACGCGCCGAAGCGTAAGGTGCTCGGCGACTTCCCGATGGTGCCGATGCCCGACGTCGCCGATGAGGTACGGCTGATCGAGGCGTTCGCCGACACGAAGGTCATCGGCGTCACCGTCAACCACGAGCACATGACCGACGACGAGATCGGCACCGCCATCGACGAGCTCGAGGTCGAGCTCGGGCTGCCGGCGACCGATCCGCTGACCCGCGACCTGGACCGGTTGGTCGACATGGTGCTGCGCTCGTTCCCCGCACTCGAGGTGAGCCCCGCCACGAGTACCCGGTGACGGCGCCTCGCCTCGAGGTCGACCTGGGGGCGATTGCACGGAACGCGCGTGTCCTCGTCGATCACCTGGCCCTCAAGGGCATCCGGGTCACCGGTGTCACCAAGGCCGCCCTGGGGTCCCCGGGCGTGGCCGACGCCATGCTCCGAGGTGGGGTCACCGGGCTCGGCGACTCTCGCGTCGAGAACGTGGTCCGGCTGCGCGCCGCGGGCGTGACCGGGCCGATCACGCTCATCCGGTCCCCGATGCCGAGCGAGGTCGCGCGCGTCGTACGCAACGCCGACATCAGCCTCAACACCGAGGCCGTCGTACTCGAGGCGCTCTCGACGGCTGCGACGCGGCAGAGCACCACGCATGCCGTGATCCTGATGGTCGAGCTCGGTGACCTGCGCGAAGGTGTCCCCGCCAGCGACGTGGTCGACCTCGCGCTGGTCGTCGGCAGGCAGCCGGGACTGAGGCTGCTAGGCCTCGGAACGAACCTGGCATGCCAGAACGGCATCGCGCCCGACGACCGCAAGATGGCCGAGCTCTCCAGACTCGTGGAGCAGGTCGAGTTCGCCTGTGGGAACGAGCTGTCGGTCGTGTCCGGCGGCAACTCCGCCAACCTCGACTGGGCGCTGGCGGCCGACGACGTCGGGCGCATCGACGAGCTACGTCTCGGCGAGGCCATACTGCTCGGCACCGAGCCGCTGCAACGACGCCCGATCGCGGGCCTTCGTACGGACGCGTTCACGTTGGTGGCCGAGGTGATCGAGGCGAGGGAGAAGCCGGCGCAGCCGTGGGGCGACGCCGCCCAGGCGGCATTCGGTGAGCGACCGCGGCGCGTTCGGACCGGTACCGTCCGGCAGGCGATCCTTGCCGTCGGTCGGCAGGACGTCGACCCGGACGGTCTCAGGCCGCCGGAGGGCATCACCGTGATGGGGACGAGCAGCGACCACCTCGTTGTCGACGTCGGCGACCACGAGGTATCGGTCGGCGACGAGATCGCCTTCCAGCTCGACTACAGCGCTCTCCTGCGCGCCATGACGTCGCCGTTCGCGACCAAGGTCGAGCACGGCGCCGTACTGCCCGTCGGGTACCCGCCGCCCCGGAGAGGGGCCGACGTCGCCTGACGGCGGACGACGATCACAGGCACACCTACCCCGTCGCGAGCGACAGGACGAGCATCCCGGACGCGTTGACGAACAGCCGCGAACCGAGGTCGCGTGCGCGCAGGTGCATGCCGATCGCGATCAGGAAGTATGCGACGAGAGCGGCGCAGGTGACGAGACCGAAGTAGGGGACCCACAGACCGCCGACCAGTCCGGCCGCGGCGGCCAGTTTGAGCGGTGTGAGCAGCGGCCACATCCGGCGCGGGAGGTGCACGGCCTCCAGGCACTCACGTACGAAGGGCGCGGGCCCGATGCACAGGATCGCGTCCACGACCTGGATGACGGCCAGAACGAGCAGCGGCCACTCGGGCTCGGGGTAGGCAGGCATCGGGCAGATCCTCTCGGATCGGTGGTCTACCGAAGCGACACCGTGCGATCGGAATCTGTGACATCAACGGGGTGAAGCGGGTGTGTGGCGCCGACGCGCCTGACAGCATGGCAGGAACGGGGTACGACCTTCGAGGAAGGAATGACGATGCCAACAGTCGACTCCACGGCACCGGCAACCACCGCCACGCTGCACTACGAGGACTCCGGAGGCGACGGCCGGCCCGTCGTACTGATTCACGGCTGGCCGCTGAGCGCAGAGTCCTGGCACGACCAGATCGGCGCGCTGAAGGGCGCGGGACACCGGGTGATCGCCTACGACCGCCGGGGGTTCGGCCAGTCGTCGAAGCCGGACACCGGGTACGACTACGACACCTTCGCGGCCGACCTCGAAGCGCTGCTCCGCGCGCTGGACCTTCGTGAGGTCACGCTGGTGGGCTTCTCGATGGGCGGGGGAGAGGTCGCGCGGTACCTCGGTCGGTACGGCAGTGAGCGAGTGCGGTCCGCGGTCTTCGCGGCCGCCGTGCCGCCATACCTGTACAAGTCGGAGGACAATCCCGACGGCGGACTGGACGATGCGACCATCGAGCAGTTCCGGGACGGAGCCGCGAACAGCCGAGAGGAGTTCCTGGACAGCTTCCTCACCGGCTTCTTCTCCGCGGGCGATGACCTGAAGGTCAGCGAGGACGAGAAGCAGGACGCGTTCCGGCTGACGCGGCCGGCCGCCGACGCCGCCCTGGTCGGCTGCATCGGCGCGTTCTCGCGTACGGACTTCCGCGACGACCTTGCCACGATCGACGTGCCGGTGCTCGTCGTGCACGGCGACTCCGACGCGATCGTGCCGTTCGAGGTCAGCGGCCGGCGTACCCACGAGAGCGTCGCCGACAGCACGCTGGCCCTCATCGAGGGTGGCCCGCACGGCCTGAATGTGAGCCATGCCGACGAGTTCAACGCGGCGCTGCTGGAGTTCCTCGCCGAACGCTGAGCCCTATCGTGGGCTGCCACGACGCGCTGCGATAGGGTTTCATTCGGCTCGTTGGACGACGGGCCATCGGGCTGTGGCGCAGTTTGGTAGCGCACGTGACTGGGGGTCACGGGGTCGCAGGTTCAAATCCTGTCAGCCCGACCAAAGAACCGGCTCTGACCAGTGGAAACGCTAGGTCAGGGCCGGTTTGACATTTGAACCACACGGCCCTATTCCCACCTGCACAGCCTCGACAAGATGGTCTGGGCCACCAGCCGTTGCTCCTCGACGGTGCCCAGCGAGCCCAGGGGGACAACCGTGCACCGGGCGTTGGGCTTGTCCAGGTCTTGCAGGATCGATGGTTGGTCGCCAGCCCAGACGTCCCAGTCAAGCACCCCGAGGTTGGCAGCACGCAGTCCGAGCTGCTGGGCGCTGGGCGAGTCGGATCCGGTGAGCTGGTCGAGGCTCTCGATGAGCTGCCGGTCGGCCCCCACCTGCCGCAGGAGGTCGGCCAGAACGGCGTACTCCTCGCGGTCCTGCACCGGATCGAGGCCGAGGACCGCGGCCTGTGCGTTGGTGTCGAGCTCCGCGAACCGGAGCCGCAACAGATGGTCTGCGCGCTCGTCGTTGCCCCACACGGCCACCTGGTCGGGAACATCCCGGTAGCGCTCCGAGACCATGGGGTCTGCGTCCGGCCGGACCCGGCTCAGCCCGACGTAGTCAGAGTTCGGGTCCAGGATGATGACTCGCAGTTCGGTCTCCGCCAGCATCTGCTCCAGCAGCAGACCCAGTGAGTAGGTCTTGCCTGACCCGGACTGCCCGCACATGAATGTGTGCCGGTTGAAGCCCCCGCTGTCCAGCACTGCCGGCACGCCGGGTGCGTGGAGCAGCTCGCCGATCGTGAGCCCGGCCCGATCGGGGTTGGGCCCGGCGAGCACCGCACTGACCTCGTGCGGTTCGGCGAGCCGAACTCGCACGTCGTGGAACGATGTCCCGACGTGGTCGAGGATCAGACCCGAGCCGCGCGCGATCCGTAGCACGATGCTTGTGGGTCCGCCGCCCTCGCGATTCATGTCGACGCGCGCCGAGTCGCTGGCAATGTCGGTGACCTGACCCAGCCGGGCACCGTCGTCCCCATCGAGCATCACGTAGCAGCCACGCTCGAGCGTCAGCTCGTGCAACGACGCCTGGAACTCGAAGGTCACCCCGTCCACTGACGTCGCCAGAGGCAAGGTTCCGCGTTCGAGGCGCTCGCGAGTGGACCGGTAGCTCGCGACCTGCTCGGCCAACTCATCGACCAAGCCGTCCCCAGGGGTCGTCACGTCAGACATGGCGACATGGTCGCCCGCGACCGGATGAAGCACTTCCCCGCAGCGAGTGAGCCTCACGCCCCCATCGAGATGCTGTTGTCCAGCTTGATGACCACCCGACCGCGGTGGCGTGCTTGTGCCGGATTCCCTCCGCGGCGGCAAGGACGTCACACCGGCGGCACCACACTAGGAACCCCCGTTGCAAGTTCGACCTCACACCCGGCGGGTGATCCGCGGCGCTGCGTCCCGCTCTGTACTGGACTGGAAGGGGAGAGCGATATGTGTCGTTGGCTCGCGTACTCAGGTTCGCCGGTGCTTCTGGAGGACCTTCTGTTCAAGCCCGAGAACTCCCTCGTGATGCAAAGCAAGCACTCACGGCTGGGCGTGGAGCCCATCAACGGGGACGGCTTCGGTGTCGGCTGGTACGGCGCCCTGGAGACACCAGGCATCTACCACAGCATCGAGCCGGCGTGGAACGATCGCAACCTGCGGGAGCTCTCCGCCCAAGCATCCGCCGGTCGGGTCTTCGCCCATATCCGTGCGACGACCGGCACGGCCGTCCAGCAGACCAACTGCCATCCCTTCCGCCACGACCGTTGGCTGTGGATGCACAACGGGGCAATCGCAGACTTTTCGTCGGTGAAGCGGGATCTGACCCTGGCCGTTGACGCTGCCCTCTTTCCGGACATCGAGGGATCCACGGATTCCGAGATCTTCTTCTTCCTCGCGCTGACCTTCGGACTCCAAGCGGACCCGCCGTCAGCGGTCGCTCGAGCGGTCGCCCTCATCGAGGAGGTAGGGCGACGCCACGGCGTTGAGCAGCCGATCCAGATGACGGTGGCCACCACCGATGGGGACACCACGTGGGCGTTTCGTTACTCCAGCGAGGGCAGGTCTCGCTCGCTCTTCCACAGCGCTGACATCTCCACGCTCCGTCTTCAGTATCCCGACAACGACGTCCTCCAAGAACTGTCCGATGACGCCCGGCTGGTGGTTTCCGAGCCGCTCGGAGATCTGCAGGGAGCGTGGGTGGAGGTTCCGGAGTCCACGTGCCTGATCGTGCATGCTGGCCAGGAGGAGCTGCGCGAGTTCTCACCCTTGCTCGTGTCCACACCGAAATGAGACCGTGACCGCAGCGGGGTCAAGCACAAGCCGAAGCAGTTGCTGCGTCGGACCGGATGCTCCGTTTCCTAGAAGAGAGCAAGTCCGGTCTTCGGCGCACAGAGCCCTTCCCGCCCGAGTCTCGTCAGGTTCCTGCTTCTTGGTGGGCGCCTCATGCGGCAGATCCTTGGTGAAGGCCAGGGAGAGAAGGGCCAGGAAGGCTGCAGCCAGCAGCCCGGTCTTGAGCGCTTGTAGCTGCGCGGACTCGTAGTCGTCGACGAGCGCCTCGGCGGTCGGCTCGTCCAGCCCTGTCTCACGGGCAGCGGCTCCGATCTGGTCGGCGGATACGAAGTCGATTCCGGACCCGACGGCTACGCCGACCTGCTCGGAGACTGCGCTGCTGATCCGCTCATCGGTCGAGACGTTGGAGACGAACGCGGAGGTGAGTCCGGACAACACGATCGCGCCGAGCAGGGCGACTCCCAATGACGAGCCGAGCTGCTGGCCGGTGAACTGCAGGCCGCCGGCCTCGCCCCGGCCCGAGGCATCAACCGAGGACTGAACGACGTTGCCGAGCTGGGAGGCAATCAGCCCCATGCCAACACCCAGCACCGCCATCGACGAGAGGAAGCTCGGGTTGTCCAGCTCCGGCTCGATCGTGGCCATGAGCATGACGGTCGCGACAAAAACGGACACCAGGCCGGCCCGCACGATCGACCGGACGGAGTAGCGGCCGGACAACCGTGACCCGGCCGCGGAGGCGAGGAACATGGTGATGGAGACGGGCAGCATCTGGAGGCCGGTCTCCAGGGCGTCGAGCCCGATCACCAGCTGCAGGTATAGCGGGATCGTGAAGAAGACGCCCATCAGGATCAGGTTCTGGGTGAACAGACCGATCAGACCGGAGCGCAGTGTGGCGATCTTCAGCATCGCCAGGTGCACCAGCGGGTCGCGTCCGCTGTTCTCTCGGCGCCGTTGCCACTGCGTGAACGCCCATAGAAGGACCACACCGCCACCCACGACGAAGAACGTCAGCGAGAAGCCGAACGGCGTGACCGGTGAGTCTTCCTTGGGTTTGATCCAGCCCCAGGTGCTCGATTGCAGGACACCCAGGACGACCAGGCCCAGGCCCGTTGCGGAGAGGACGGTGCCAACGATGTCGAGCTTCGGCGCCGGGCCGGTTCGTACGGCGTCGGCCACCTTCGGGGTCATCACCAGGATCAGCGCCACCAACAGCACCTCGCCGGCGAAGATGATCCGCCACGAGTACTCCGTGGTCGCCCAGCCGCCCAGGATCGGCCCCACGGCGATCCCTGCCCCGGCTACCCCGCCGATCACCCCGTACGCCACCTTGCGCGACGCGCCCTCGAAGTTGCCCGCGATCAGGGCCACCATCGCGGGCAAGACCAGCGCGGCACCGAGCCCTTCGAGGATCGACCAGCCAAGGGTCAGGACGGCCACGGTCGGCGCCAGCGCCGTCATCGCCGAACCGCAGGCATAGATGATCAAGCCGATGACGAACGCCCTCCGCCGGCCGATGATGTCACCGATCTTGCCTCCGGTGAGCATGAACATGGCCATCACCAGGCAGTAGAGCGTGATCACCGCCTGGATCGTGGTCACCGTCGTGTCGAAGTCGGCCACCAGAGCGCTGATCGAGACATTCATCGCCGACTGGTCCAGCACCATGACGAACTGGGCGATGGCCAAGGCCACGAGCGGCAACCAGCTCGTCTTCTGCGTCGGGCTCGTCTCTGGCTCCTGGGAGCTACCGGCAGGCACGATTCTTCATCCCACTCGTGATCGCGACCCGCGCGGGGTACTACGGATCGGTGAACGTCCGGACATTCGTGATTCCGAGTGGTCCGAAGAACTCTTCGCGCTTGGGCGAGGCGAGCCAGTGGTTGGTGTCATGGTTGCCGCTCACCATAGGCCGATTGTCAAGGCTCATGGCCGGGTTGGCAGGTCAGGCCTTCAGAGCGTTGCCCAGGGCGTCGACGGCGTGGTCGACCTCCTCGCGGGTGATGACCAGCGGGGGAGCGATGCGCAGCGTGTGCTCATGGGTCTCCTTGCAGAGCACGCCCTGGTCGCGGAGGGCCATCGAGACCTCGCGGCCGGTCTTGACGGTCGGATCGATGTCGACGCCGGCCCACAGTCCGCGGCCGCGGACCTCGGCGACGCCGACGTCGGTGAGCTCGTGAAGTCGCTTGTGCAGGTGATGGCCGAGCTCAGTGGAGCGCTGCTGGAACTCACCTTTCGCGAGAAGCTCGACGACTGCTCGTCCGACCGCACAGGCCACCGGGTAGCCGCCGAACGTGGAGCCGTGCTGACCGGGCTTGAGCACGCCGAGCACGTCGCGCCGGCCCACGACCGCGGACACCGGGACGATGCCACCGCCCAGCGCCTTGCCGAGGGTGTAGAGGTCGGCGCGCACGTCTTCGTGGTCGAGGGCGAACAGCTCGCCGGTGCGGGCGAGTCCGGACTGGATCTCGTCGGCGATCATCAGCACCGAGTTCTCGTCACATGCCGCACGGACGTCTGCCCAGAAACCCTCGGGGGGCACGATGACGCCGGCCTCGCCCTGGATGGGCTCCATCAGCACGGCCGCCGTGTTCGGTCCGATGGCGGCGCGCACCGCCTCGGCGTCGCCGAACGGCACGGTGATGAAACCGGGCGTGAAGGGCCCGTAGTTGTCGTGTGCAGCCGGGTCGTCGGAGAACGAGACGATGGTCGTGGTGCGACCGTGGAAGTTGCCGGCCGCCACGATGATCTCGGCGGAGTCGAACTCGACGCCCTTCACCTCGTACGCCCACTTGCGGGCCACCTTGATGGCGGACTCGACCGCTTCGGCGCCGGTGTTCATGGTGAGCACCATCTCGGTGCCGGTCAGGCCGGCGAGCTCTTGGCAGAACGCACCGAACTGGTCGTTGTGGAAGGCACGGGAGGTCAGGGTGAGCCGGTCGAGCTGGTCGTGGGCCGCGCGGATGAGCTCCGGGTGCCGGTGACCGAAGTTCAGCGCGGAGTACCCGGACAGGAAATCGAGGTAGCGCTTGCCGTCGACGTCGGTGACCCAGGCCCCTTCGGCCTCGGAGATCACGACGGGAAGTGGGTGGTAGTTGTGCGCGCCCCACTGCTCATCGAGCGTGATGAAGTCGCCGGAAACGGTAGCCATGTCGTCAGGCTATCCTCGGGGCGTGCATCACCCGCAAATCGAGGCCGCATTGCGCCCCACGGGATTGCTGCTTCGCTCCGGGCGAGCGATTTCTGCCGCCTTGACGTGCACTCTTCTGGCCGCCGGCGCGCACCTTTCGGCCGGGGGCCGAGCTTCGGTCGCGGCTTTGGGCGCCGTCCTCGTCGGCACCTGGCTGATCGCCGTCGTGCTTGCAGGGCGCCGCTTCACGACGTCTCAGCTGATCGGCCTGTTGATCATCGGACAGGTCGTCGTGCACCTGGTGTCCGCCCCTACCGGGGGATCGACCACCGATTCCACCATGCTCGTTGCCCACGTCACCGGCACGGCGGTGAGTGCGTGGATGCTGCGGCACGGTGAGGACGCGCTGTGGACGCTGGCCGATCGGATCGGCCTGCACCCCTTGGCCATCACCCGAGTGGTGCCGGTTGCACCGCGAAATGTTGCACCGGTGCCGGTGGTCTCATCGCGGCCGCTGCGCCGGATCATGCTGGCTCACGCCATCGAGGGACGGGGTCCACCGGTCGGTTTCGCCTGAGTCGTCCGACACCCACACTCCCTCACGGAAAGATCTCTCATGTCACGAAACCTCGCGCGGCTCGGTGCTGCGCTCATCACCGCTGCCCTCATCCTGTCCGCATCACCGGCTTCTGCCCATGTCACCGTCTCCAGTTCGGATGCCGCGGCGGGCGGCTTCGGCAAGGTCGTGTTCCGCGTGCCCTCCGAGTCCGAGACGGCCGCCACCACCAAGATCCGGATCACCCTCCCGGAGGACACACCGTTCGCCTTCGTCAGCGCGCAGACGAAGCCTGGGTGGAAGCTCGACGTCAAGGAAGCCGACCTGGCCGATCCGATCACGGTCCATGGCACGACGTTGTCCAAGGCCGTCCGCACTGTCACGTGGACGACATCGGGCGACGGCATCGCTCCAGGCGAGTTCGACGAGTTCGCACTCTCGGCCGGGCCTTTCCCGAAGGTGCGCACGATGAGCTTCTCCGCAGAACAGACTTACGACGACGGCGAGGTCGTCCCGTGGGACGAGCCGACGAAGAAGGGTGCTGAAGAGCCCGAGCATCCGGCGCCGACGCTCGAGCTCGCAGCACCTGAGGTCGTGAAGTCCGCGGCCACCGAGTCGGACGACACACTCGCGCGAACCATGTCCGGAGTGGCGCTCGTGACGGCCGTCGTCGCACTCTTCCTGGCGCTGCGTCAGAATCGACGTCGTGCCTAGATTCGTCCTCATGGCAGCTGTTGCCGCCTTGGCGATCCTGACGGTGGGGTCTGGTCCGGCGGCGGCGCATGCGACGCTCGTCGGGTCCGACCCCGCCGACGGATCGAGCCTGACCACGGCGCCACGAGCTGTGTCGATGACGTTCAGTGAGAACGTCGGATCAGGCTTCGTCGCCGTCACGGCGCCGAGCGGGACACGGGTGAAGACGTCCAACGTCCGGACGGTCGACCGTGTCCTGACTGCGGACGTCGCCGACAGCGACGAACGCGGCCGCTACACCATCGCCTATCGGGTGGTGTCGGCCGACGGGCACCCGGTCGCCGGTGAGCTCACGTTCACGACCACGTCCGGACGCGACGTCAAGAAGGCCGCTGCCGTTCCCGAGGAGGCCTTCGTCGACCGTCACCGTGGGCACCTGGTGCTCGGTCTCGCTGTTGCCGTCCTCGCCGTCGGTTTGATCCTGGCTCCACTTCGACGGGGGAGGGACGGATGACGCGGGTCTCGAGACTCGCGCTGGGCGGATTCGTCGTCGGGATCCTGGTGATGGTCGTTGCACTCGAGCTCGGACAGGGGGCGCCGAAGCCGAGCCCAGCCGGCATTCCCGACCCCGGCCAGCTCGTCGGCTGGGCGCTCCCCACGATCACCCTTCTCACCCAGCTGGCGGCGGTCGCAGTCGCCGGCTTCCTCCTCGCTGCGGTGTTCCTGCTGCCCACCGGCAAGGACGTGGTGGAGGGGCTGTCGGTCTCGGCTGTTGCTCTCGCGTCGCGGTGGGCGTTCGTGTGGTCGATCTCCAGCCTGGTGCTGTTCGTTCTCACGGTCAGCGACGTGTTCGCCCGCCCGCTCACCGATCTGTCGTTCACGCTCTTCACGGCACTGGCGTTCGAGACCTCACTCGGACGGGCGCTCCTCGTCCAGGCGGTCGCGGCCGGCATCGTCGCAGCGGCTTGCCGATGGACCATCGGTGTCCGACCCCTGGCGGTCTGGCTCGGGGTGGCGCTGGCGACCCTGCTGCCCGTCTCGCTGACCGGACACTCCACGTCGTCCGCCTCGCACGACCTCGCGACCACGAGTCTTTTCCTCCACGTCGTCGGCGTCAGCATCTGGGTGGGCGGACTCGTCGCCCTCGGCTGGGTGGCACTGCGAGGAAGCAAGCGGCTTCCGGACGCCGTCGCCCGGTACTCGACCCTCGCGCTGTGGGCCTACATCACGGTCGCGGTGTCCGGTGTCGCGAACGCGTCGGTGCGACTCGTCGGGTGGGGTGACGTCTTCGGCACCTCGTACGGCCGCCTCGTCGTCGCCAAGGTGGTGGCTCTCGTGCTCCTCGGCGTGTTCGGCTGGCGTCATCGACGGCAGATCGTCGAACGTGGCAACGGCTTCCTGCGCCTTGCGGCCGGTGAAGTGTTCCTCATGGCCGCGACGATCGGGCTGGCCGTCGCCCTGTCGCGTACGCCCACGCCGGCCAGTGACGTCGTCACCACGCCCGCCGAGGAGCTGCTCGGCGGTCCGATGCCCGCGGCACCGTCGGTGGCACGGCTGCTCTGGGGGTGGGAGCCCACTGGAGTAGCGCTCGCCGTTGTCGGACTCGGTCTCGCCCTCTATGTGAAGGGGCTGCTCGTGCTGCGGCGCCGTGGCGACGCGTGGCCGTTCGGTCGCACCGTTGCCTGGATGACCGGACTCGGACTGATCGCCTGGGCCGGCATCGGAGGCCTCAGCCAGTACTCCCACGTGCTGTTCAGCGCGCACATGGTCTCGCACATGGTCCTGTCGATGGTTGCGCCGATCTTCCTGGTGCTGGGAGCCCCGGTCACGCTGGCGCTGCGAACGCTTCCGGGTCCGCGTCAACCGGGAGACGTGTCGCCCCGAGCGATGCTCACCGGGTTCCTGCGCTCACGATTCGCCCGCGTCGTGACACATCCGATCGTCGGGCCGGCGCTGTTCGTCGGGAGCCTCTACGCCCTGTACTTCTCGCCGGCCTTCGGACAGCTGATGGGCAGCCACTGGGGACACGCGGCCATGCAGCTGCACTTCATAGCTGTGGGGTCGCTGTTCTTCTACGTGCTCGTCGGGGTGGACCCGTCGCCGAGGTCCCTGCAGCCGATCGTGCGGTTCGGCCTGCTGCTCGTGACGATCCCGTTCCACGCGTTCTTCTCGATCGCGCTGATGTCGTCGAGCACCGTGATCGCCGAGTCGTACTGGCGGGAGATCGACCGGCCATTCCGCACGGATCTTCTGGCCGACCAGTATCTCGGCGGAGGCATCTCCTGGGCCATGGGGGAGATTCCGCTCCTGCTCGTGATGGGCGCTCTGTTCGTGCGATGGATCCGGTCGGACCGCCGCGAGGCGCGTCGCCTGGACCGGGCGGCGGACCGCGACGACGACGCCGAGCTCAACGCCTACAACGCCTACTTGCGCGACCTGGCCGAGCACGGACGACGGCGGGACCCCTGAGTCCCCCACGGGTAGGCCCGCGGGAGGTGCCCCAGATCCCAACGCCGTCGAACACGACCCTTGAGCCGGGAGGTGACTCTCAGGCTCAATGACCGGTCAGAACAGCACCTGTCCGCCGCCGGTCGCTGCGGTGAATCTCTCCTGGGCGTCGGCCCAGTTGACGATGTTCCAGAAAGCCTTCACGTAGTCGCCCTTGACGTTGAGGTAGTCGAGGTAGAAGGCGTGCTCCCACATGTCGAGGAGGACGACGGGGATCAGCGTCGGTGAGAGGTTGCTCTGGTGGTCGTACAGCTGGCCCATCACGAGCTTCTGGCCGAACGTGTCCCAGGCGGTGATGGCCCAACCCGAACCCTGGATGCCCAGCGCCGTCGCCTCGAACTGGGCGCGGAAGGTGTCGAACGACCCGTACTGGTCGTCGATGGCTGCACCGAGCTCGCCATCGGGCTTGTCACCACCCTGGGGAGTGAGGTTCTTCCAGAAGATCGAGTGGTTGACATGGCCCCCGAGGTTGAACGCGAGGTTCTTCTCGAGCATGTTGATCGAGTCGAACGAGTTGGACTCACGCGCCTCCTCGAGCTTCTCGATGGCGGTGTTGAGACCGTTCACGTAGTTCTGGTGGTGCTTGCTGTGGTGCAGCTCCATGATCTTGCCCGAGATGTGCGGGTCGAGCGCACCGTAGTCGTAGGGCAGGTCGGGAAGTGAGTAGTCGGCCACGCATCCTCCTCGAGACAGGGCACTCGAGCGTGCCGCATGTGACGTGTGCAGTTCTGATCCTCAGTCTGTCAGTCCCGTGGCGGTATGCAAGACCGGGTCGACGGGGTGGCACGTCAGCCCTCGGATGCCCGAGAGGATGTCCTAGGCTTGAACGAGCATCTCACCGAGAGGAACCCCCGTGACCGACCGGATCGTCACGATCCCGAACCTGCTGAGCGTGATTCGGCTCCTGCTGGTGCCGGTCTTCCTCTGGCTGGTCCTCGGTCCTGAGCAGGACGAGCTCGCCCTGCTCGTGCTGATGGTCGCGGGCATCACCGACTATCTCGACGGCAAGCTGGCCCGGCGTCTCAACCAGACCTCGACCGTCGGAGCGATCCTCGATCCCGTCGCCGACCGGTTGTTCATCCTCGCCGTCGTCGTCGGGCTCTGGATGCGCGACATCATCCCGTGGTGGCTGGCCCTGATCCTGCCGCTGCGCGATGTCTTCCTGTTCAGCCTCGTGCCGTTTCTGCGTACCCGCGGCTACAGCTCGGTGCCCGTCCACTTCCTCGGTAAGGCGGCGACCGCAGCCTTGTTGTACGCGTTCCCGCTGCTGCTCCTCGGCGACGGCAAGGGCACGGTGGCGGACCTCGCCGACGTGTTCGGCTGGGCCTTCGCGATCTGGGGGGTCGGCCTCTACTGGTGGGGTGGCATTCTGTATGCCTTTCAGGTCCGGCGCCTGCTCGCCACCACGCCGAGGGTCGCCGCGCGGTCATGAGCCGCGACACACCCCCGCCCTCCGGAGGTATCACCAGGACGGCAACAGGGCTGATCGAGCAGATCACCGAGTCCGCCCTCGACGACGACTACTACGTGTTCCGGGGCACGCAACCCCGTCGCACGTGGAGAGCAGGTGTCATCGTCGGGATCGTCGTGGCCCTGCTCGCGTTGTTCGTCACGATGGCCGCGGTCCAGACCCGCGACGACCGGCCGGCCACTGAGCTCGAGCGACGGACGCTGGCCGCCGACATCGAGTCGCGGCAGAAGACGCTCGACGAGCGACGCGCCACGGCGGCCAGCCTGAATGCCCAGGTTCAAGCGATGCGCCAGTCGAACGATGAGAGGGGAGACCGACCAGCGGGTCTTGGTGTGCTTGCCGCCGCCGAGGCCGCGCGTGGCCCCGGCATCGTCATCACCGCGGATGACAGTCGCGACGGCGCTGATGAGACGGACGACGGGCGCATCACCGACCGCGACCTCCAGATCCTGGTCAACGGCCTGTGGTACGCAGGGGCCGAGGCCGTGGCCGTCAACGAGAATCGAATCGGCTCGCTCAGCGCGATCCGCACGGCAGCGGACGCCATCACCGTGAACTACCGCTCGATCAGCCCGCCGTACACCGTCGTCGCCTTGGGTGACACAGAGGCCCTGCTGACTCGATTCGCCCAGAACCCGGCCGGCTCGTACTGGGAGAAACGCCGCGAGAGTGCCGGCGTGAAGTTCGACGTGACACCATCGTCGGACGGCAGCGTGCCGGCCGTTCCGGCCAAGCGACTTGAGCTGAATCACGCCACGAACTTGGAGGAGGGCCGATGATCCCGGTGATCGGACTCGTGATCGGCGTCGGAGTCGGGATCTGGCTGCAACCGACGGTGCCGGTGTGGCTCCAGCCGTACCTGCCGATCGCGATCGTCGCCGCCCTCGACGCTGTGGTCGGCGCCCTCCGAGCGCTGGGGGAGAGGCGGTTCAACGACCGCGTGTTCGTGATCTCGTTCATCTCCAACGTCCTCATCGCCGGCTTCATCGTGTTCTTGGGCGACCAGCTCGGCGTCGGGTCCCAGCTGTCCACCGGCGTCATCGTCGTTCTCGGCATCCGCATCTTCGCGAACGCCGCCGCCATTCGCCGCAGGATCTTCCATGCCTGAGTCCTACGTCTCACGGTTCCGCCGCTGGTCCCGACCGACCGGGATGCACCTACTGATCGGGTGCCTCGTCGGCGTGCTGGCCTTCGCGATGACCACCCAGATATCCCAGGACGACGCGACCGACTACACGGCGGTGCGCGGTGTCGAGCTGGTCGAGCTCCTCAAGTCGATCGATGCCGCCAACGAGCGTCTCGGTACGCAGATCGACGACCTGACCGAGACGCGCGACGAGCTCCTCACCAGCTCCCAGCGCTCGGAGGACGCCGAGAAGCAAGCCCGCAGTCGTTCGGACCAGCTGGCGATACTCGCCGGATCCGCGGGTGCCACCGGCCCCGGTGTCGTGGTGACGATCGAGGACCCCGATGAGTCCGTGTCGTCCAGCCAGCTGCTCGACGCGATCCAGGAGCTCCGCGACGCGGGCGCCGAGGCGATCGCGATCAACGGCACAGCAAGGGTGGTGGCACAGACGTACTTCCTCGACGAGGAGGGCGCCATCCGCGTCGGCGGCAACGAGGTGAAACGTCCCTTCACGATCGAGGCGATCGGAGACCCCGGCACCATGGCCGAGGCGGTACGCTTCCGCGGCGGGCTCATCGACCGGGTCGAGAACGTCGGGGGTAGGGCCACGGTGGTCGAGCGCGACGAGGTGACCATCACGGCTCTGGCCGACGTCAAGGGCCCCGAGTACGCTCGATCCACATCCTGACCGGTCATTCAACCGGTTCTGACGCGCAAGGAGCACGCGGTGATCCCTGAGGACCTGTACTACAGCGAGGAGCACGAGTGGGTGCGGCTCGACGATGATGTCGCGACCATCGGCATCACCGACTTCGCGCAAGAGCAGCTCGGCGACATCGTGTATGTCGACCTGCCCCAGGTCGGAGACACGGTTGCTTCCGGCGCGGTCATCGGCGAGCTGGAGTCCACCAAGTCGGTCAGCGACGTGTTCTCACCACTCAGCGGCGAGGTCATGGCACGCAACGAGACGCTCGACGGCGGTGCTGAGGTCATCAACAGCGACCCGTACGGCGAAGGCTGGCTGATCAAGGTGCGCGTCACCGACGAGGACGTCACCGAGTCGCTGCTGACGCCCGAAGCATACGGGTCACTCGTCTCGGAGTGACCGGTTTCGTTCGGCTGCCCAGGTGCTCCTGAGTGCTACGTTGGAAGGTGAGTGCACGACCAGTCCGGCGAAGCCCGGATCGAGCAGAGCAGACGCAGGAGTGATCGCCGATGTCATCGCCCGATGATGCCACCGCGAAGCCCGTTCCGGCGCCCGAGGAAACCAGCCACATCCCGGTGATCGACGCCGACACCGAGGAGATGGCCACCGACGACGTCCACGCCGTCGAAAACCTCCCCGCCGGAAGCGCGATGCTGCTGGTACAGCGTGGTCCCGACGCCGGGGCCCGGTTCCTGCTCGACACCGACCTCGTCACTGTCGGGCGTCACCCCGACAGCGACATCTTTCTCGACGACATCAGCGTCTCGCGCCGCCACGCCACCTTCACGCGCGGCGACTCCGGCTACGTCGTGTCCGACCTCGGCAGCCTCAACGGTTCCTACGTCAACCGCGACCGCATCGACAACGACGTGGCGCTCACTGGGGGAGACGAAGTCCAGATCGGCAAGTACCGCCTGATCTACTTCGCCGGATCGTCGAAGGACGGAGCGTGACCGACGCCGCGCCGGAGCTCGCCCGCCTCGGTATCGGCAAGGTGCTCGAGGAGCTCCACGGAGAGTTTCCCAGCCTCACGATCAGCAAGATCCGCTACCTGGAGTCCGAAGGTCTGCTGGAGCCCGAGCGCACCCCCTCCGGCTACCGCAAGTTCTCCTTCGCCGATGTCGAGCGCCTTCGATTCATCCTCCGTCAGCAGGAGAACTTCTGGCCGCTCAGCAACATCCGGCAACTGCTCGACGAGATGGATCGCGGCCTGGTCCCAGACACCGTTCGCGGAAAGAACGCCCGCGTCCCTCAGCTGGCGCTCGCCGACGACGGGCTGCCGACGGTCGAGACGTTCCTCGACGGCCGCAGCCAGCTTCGCCTGTCGCGCGAGGAGCTGCTCGAGTCGTCGGGCCTCGACGCCGGCACTCTCGAGACCGTCGAGGAGTTCGGCCTGATCTCCCGCCGTCCCACCCAGACCTACTACGACGGCGACGACCTCCAGGTCGCGGCGCTCATCGCCGACTTCTCACAGCTCGGACTCGAGCCCCGGCACCTCCGTCACTTCGGCACCCAGGCCGATCGGGAGGCGAGTCTGGTCGACCAGGTCGTCTCGCCACGTTCGCGCAGCCTCGACCAGGACGCCGCTGAGCAGGCCGCGGCCGCGCTGGCCGCGCTGTCGGTGCGGCTGCACACCGTCCTCGTCCGGAACCGCCTGCGCGGTTGAGACCATGCGTGAGGTCGAGGTCGTCGGAGTCAGGGTGGAGATGCCCACCAACCAGCCACTCGTGCTGCTGCGTGAGCTGGAGGGCGACCGGTACCTGCCCATCTGGATCGGTGCCGTCGAGGCGTCGGCCATCGCCTTCGCCCAGCAGGGCACCGAGACACCCCGGCCCCTGACCCACGAGCTCATGCAACGCCTGGTCGCCGCCCTCGGTGACGAGCTGCGTGAAGTGCAGATCGACAACGTCGACGAGGGAGTGTTCTACGCGACGCTGTACTTCGAGTCCGGCGCCCAGGTCGGAGCCCGCCCGTCGGACTCGATCGCGTTGGCGCTGCGCACCGGTTCACGCATCCTGTGTGCCGAGGACGTGCTCGATGTCGCCGGCATCACCTCGACGCGTGAGGAGGACGAGGAGATCGAGAAGTTCCGCGAGTTCCTCGATGCCGTCGAGCCGGAGGACTTTGAGGCGCCCTGAACCCTCAAGGTTTGGTCGAGGGTTGGCGACACGCCCGGCAACCACGCTCGGTCGTTGACCTGGGAAACCCTCACGCATACCTTGAGACAGCTGCCGGGTTTCCACGTATGTAGTTTCGTGGAGGTAGTCTTCCCCTACGACGTCTGGAAGGCACACCGATGATCGAGCGACGCGACGACACGAACGCTCCCGAAGTCACGGACGCCACGTCGCGCGCCGGCGATCAGGGCCTGTTGTTCAACGACGACGTCGCTCCGATGCCCGAGGACACCGGCTTCCGCGGGCCGACGGCGTGCAGCGCCGCCGGGATCACCTATCGCCAGCTCGACTACTGGGCCCGCACCAAACTCGTGGAGCCGTCCGTGCGCTCGGCCACCGGGTCGGGTACGCAGCGTCTCTACTCCTTCAAGGACATCCTGCTGCTCAAGATCATCAAGCGTCTGCTCGACGCCGGGGTTTCGCTGCAACAGATCCGCGTCGCCATCGACCACCTGCGCCAGCGCGGCACCGACGATCTCACCCAGGTGACACTCATGAGCGACGGAGCGAGCGTCTACGAGTGCCGTTCGGCCACCGAGGTCGTCGACCTCCTGCAGGGCGGACAAGGCGTCTTCGGCATCGCCATCGGTGGGGTCTGGAAAGAGATCGAGGGCTCATTGCACGAGCTCCCGAGCGAGCGCGCACTCGTGGATCCGGTGGCCGGCGACGAGCTCGCGGAACGCCGACGCGCCCGACACGGCAGCTAGCGCCTGTCGTCGCCTGATCCTCGGCGGGGTCGGGTAGGCTGGAGGTTGCCGAAGATCACGTGGGAGAGACCGATCGCATCCACGTCGGCGCCGAAGGGGCAACTCCTCCCCGGAACCTCTCAGGCACCAAGGACCACGTGAGCGAGGCGATTCTGGAGCTCCGCTGGAACGAGCAGGGCGACAGAAGGGGAGGGGCCTAATCGCCTCGACCCCAGGAGCCCGCATCGTGTCGACACCGATCGATCTGTTCGTCCGCCGTCATATCGGTCCCAGCCCGGCCGACCAGCAGAAGATGCTGGACACACTGGGCTACGACTCCCTCGACTCACTCATGGACGCGGCGATTCCGGCCGGCATCCAGATGTCTGCGACCAATGGTCTACCCCCACCGCTGAGCGAGACCGAGTCGCTGGCGCGGCTGCGCGACCTGGCAGATCGCAACCGGCCCGGGGTCGCCATGATCGGTCTGGGCTACCACCCGACCGTCACGCCGGCCGTCATCCGTCGCAACGTCCTCGAGGACCCGTCCTGGTACACGGCCTACACGCCCTACCAGCCGGAGATCTCACAGGGCCGTCTCGAGGCCCTGCTCAACTTCCAGACGATGGTCGCGGACCTCACTGGGCTCACGACCGCGAACTCCTCGCTCCTCGACGAGGGCACGGCCGCGGCGGAGGCGCTCACACTCATCCGCCGGGCGACTCGCGGCCAGGACGACCTGCCGATCATCGTCGACGCCGGCCTCCTCCCGCAGACACTGGCGGTCATCAAGACTCGGGCGGAGGCACTCGGCATCGCCCTCGAGGTCGCCGACCTCGCCGACGGTGTCCCTGACACCGAGGCGGCCGGGGCCGTCATCGCCTACCCGCGCGCCGACGGCCGGGTCGTCGACCCCACACCGGCGATCGAGGCGGTTCACGCCACCGGTGGCCTCGCGGTCGTGGTCACCGATCCGCTCGCGCTGGTCATGCTCACGTCGCCCGGGTCGCTGGGCGCCGATGTGGTCGTGGGCTCGTCGCAACGGTTCGGCGTCCCGATGTTCTACGGCGGTCCGCATGCAGGGTTCATGGCCGTCCGCGACGGACTGCAGCGGCAGCTGCCGGGACGTCTGGTTGGCGTCTCCGTCGACGCTGCAGGGCGCCCGGCCTACCGGTTGGCGCTGCAGACGCGTGAGCAGCACATCCGACGCGAGAAGGCGACCTCGAACATCTGCACGGCCCAAGTGCTCCTTGCCGTCGCGGCGTCGATGTACGCGGTCTACCACGGGCCCAGCGGGCTCCGACGGATCGCCGAGCATGTCAACGGCCAGGCGCGGTCGCTGGCGGGTGGGTTGCACGCCGGCGGCATCGAGCTGGTCGCTGAGGAGTTCTTCGACACCGTGGTGGCCCACGTTCCCGGCCGCGCTGGCGACGTCGTCAAGGCCGCGCACGCCGATGGCATCCACCTGCGGCGCCTCGACGACGACCACGTCGGCATCACGACGTCCGAGACCACGACCGACGACCACGTGCTCCGCGTGCTGCGGGCGTTCGGCCTGGAGGGCTCGGGCGGCGAGTTCCCGGCATCGTTGCCGGAGAACCTGCTGCGCACCGACGAGATCCTGACCCACCCGGTGTTCCACGAGCACCGCAGCGAGACGCAGATGCTGCGGTACCTCCGTCGTCTCAGCGACCGCGATTACGCACTCGACCGCGGCATGATCCCACTGGGTTCCTGCACGATGAAGCTCAACGCGACCGCCGAGATGGAGCCGATCAGCTTCCCGGGCTTCGCCGACCTCCACCCATTCGTCCCGGCCGAGGACGCTGCCGGGCTGATCGAGCTGATCGAGACGCTGGAGTCGTGGCTGGCCACGGTCACGGGCTACGCCGAGGTGTCCGTCCAGCCAAACGCAGGTTCACAAGGAGAATTGGCCGGACTCTTGGCCATAGTTGCCTTTCACCGCAGCCGGGGCGACGACCACCGCACGGTGTGCCTCATCCCCGGATCAGCCCACGGCACCAACGCGGCGTCGGCGGTGATGGCCGGCATGAAGGTGGTCATCGTGAAGTCGAACGAGCGCGGCGAGGTCGACCTCGACGACCTGCGCGCTCACTGTGACGCGCACGCCGACGACCTCGCGGCGATCATGGTCACCTACCCGTCGACGCACGGCGTCTACGAGGACGGCATCGCCGAGCTCTGCGGCATCGTGCACGATCACGGCGGCCAGGTGTACGTCGACGGGGCGAACCTCAACGCCCTGCTCGGGCACGCCAAACCAGGTCAGTTCGGCGGCGACGTGTCGCACCTGAACCTGCACAAGACGTTCTGCATCCCGCACGGCGGAGGCGGGCCTGGTGTCGGACCGGTCGCCGTGGCCGAGCACCTCGTGCCCTTCCTGCCCAGCCACCCGTTGCACCCGGTGGAGTCGCGGCGCGAGGGGATAGGCGCCATCAGCGCGGCTCCGTACGGCTCGGCGGGCATCCTGCCGATCACGTACGCGTACATCGCGATGATGGGCGCCGACGGACTCGCCGAGGCTACGTCAGTGGCCGTGCTCTCGGCCAACTACGTGGCGAAGCGCCTCGAGAGCGCTTTCCCGGTGCTGTACACGGGCGAGCACGACCTGGTTGCGCACGAGTGCATCCTCGACGTCCGGCCCAGTGCGAAAGCGTCCGGCCTCAGCGTCGACGACGTCGCCAAGCGGCTCATCGACCACGGCTTCCACGCCCCGACCATGAGCTTCCCGGTAGCGGGCACGTTGATGGTCGAACCGACCGAGTCCGAGGATCTCGCCGAGCTCGACCGGTTCTGCGAGGCGATGCTGGCGATCCGCAGCGAGATCGACGCGGTGGCGGCGGGGGAGTACCCGGCGGACGACAACCCGCTCGCGAACGCTCCGCACACCGCGCGTGAGCTCCTCGACTGGACCCACGGCTACTCGATCGCCACGGGTTGCTTCCCGAACGGGTCGACGGAGGACAAGTACTGGCCGCCGGTCGGCCGTGTCGACCAGGCCTACGGTGATCGCAACCTGGCCTGCTCGTGCCCGCCGGTCGAAGCGTTCGCCTGACGGCTCAGACCGGCGCGGTGGCGATCGGGTCGCTGGTGGGACTGGGTGACCCACCGTCGGGCTCCACCGTGACCGCGTAGGCGTCTGCGCCCTTGATACTGGCGACGTAGAGCATGCCGGATCCGTGGCCGAGCAGACCGACCGACGTGGGCTTGCCGTCCTCCATGTGCCACACCTGGTAGGTCCGGTCGTCATCGAGAGTGGGCAGTGACTCGCCGAGCACAACCGCGGCGTTGTGGCTCTTCGAGGCAATCACCCGCACGTTGCCACCACCGTTGGCATCATCCGCGGTCATGCTGCCGTCCTCGGCGGTCATCACCGCCACCACGCGAGAGCGTTCGGCGCTGAGGTCGTCCGCCCGCTCGTGCTCGGCTACGAAACCTCCGATGCCCAGGATCGCAGCGGCGGCAGCGGCCACGAGGCCGATCCGCGGTGCCATCCGGCGCATGCGGCTGCGCTGGGAGATGGCGGTGACGACGGGATGCTCCTGCGAGGTGGATGCCGCCATCGTGACGAGGCGTTCGCGCAGCTCAGGGGGAGGTGTCATCGCCTCGGCCTCGCCGAGACGGGCAGCTGTGGACAGGAATCCGACCAGCTCGACACGGCACTGCTCGCAGAGCGCGAGGTGCGCCTCGAAGCGACTGCGGTCGTCGGCCTCGAGCGAGTTGAGTGCGTAGGGAGCGATCAGGTGATGGAGGTCAAGGCTCATGATGCGACTCCCATGCAGTCACGCAGGCGGACCAGCCCGTCGCGCATCCGGGTCTTGATGGTGGACGTGTTGGCGTCCAGGACTTCGGCGCACTGCGTGTAGGTGTAGCCCTGGTAGTAGGCGAGGTTGATGGCCTCGCGCTGCAGCTCGGTGAGGCCTTCCATGCAGCGGCGCACCTGCTCGTGCTCGAGCCGAATGGTGACGGTCTCGTTGACCTCGTCGTAGTCGGGTCCGGACGACCAGTCGTAGGCGCGGTCGCGGTCCGTGGCCGCCTGGTCGTGCCGGACGGCGTCAACGGCTCGACGGTGCGCGAGCGTCATGACCCAGCTCTTGGCGCGGCCGCGCTCCGGGTCGAATCGTGCAGCGGTCTGCCACACCTGGAGGAACACCTCCTGGGCGACCTCCTCGGCGCGGGCGGGATCGCGGATGACGCGACGAGCGAGGCCGTAGACGGCCGGACCCAACGCGTCGTAGAGCTTCGCGAAGGATGACTCGTCGCCTCTCGCCACCTGGATCAGGAGCTCGGAGAGGTCGACGGTGTCGCGCGTGCCGGCTACGCCGAGGTGGCGGTTTGCGGCGTGGGTCTGGGCCACATTCCTCTCCCTACCGAATCGGGTTCTACCTGCCATTCGCTGCTGCCTCCGGTAGAGATGGGTCCGATGCACCGCCCAATCCGTGCGCTCCTGGCTCCGATTCTAGGTGAGGTCCCGGCATCGTTACGGTTGTCCCATGAGCGAGCACACACCTCCGGCCTTTGACCGCCTCGACCCGCTGTCGATCGACGACCTGCTGAGCACCGAGGAGATCGCGATCCGCGACACGGTCCGGACGATGCTGGCCGATCGCGTCCAGCCGCACGTCACCGACTGGTTCGAGGCGGGAAAGGTGGAGGAGCCGCGCGAGCTGATCCGGGCGTTCGGCGAGCTCGGGCTCCTCGGCATGCACCTGGACGGATACGGCCTCCCGGGGATGTCGTCCGTCGACTACGGACTGGCGTGCGTGGAGCTGGAGGCGGTCGACTCGGGCGTCCGGTCGATGGTCTCGGTGCAGGGATCGCTGGCGATGTACGCGATCTGGCGCTGGGGCTCGCCGGAGCAGAAGGACGAGTGGCTGCCCGCCATGGGTCGGGGCGAGGCCGTTGGTTGCTTCGGACTGACCGAGCCCGACCATGGGTCCGACCCGGGCGGCATGCGGACGCGAGCCAAGCGGGACGGTGACGACTGGATCCTCGACGGCACCAAGATGTGGATCACGAACGGGTCGATCTCCGACGTCGCTGTGGTCTGGGCCCGAACCGACGAAGGTATTCGCGGGTTCGTCGTGCCCACGGCCACACCGGGCTTCTCCGCGAACACCATCGAGCACAAGATGTCGTTGCGCGCCTCCGTGACGTCCGAGCTCGTGCTCGACGGCGTCCGCCTGCCCGCCGATGCGGTGTTCCCCGACCTCACCGGTCTGAAGGGCCCGCTGTCGTGCCTCAACGAGGCCCGGTACGGGATCGTGTGGGGTTCGTTGGGAGCCGCCCGCTCCTCTTATGAGACTGCCCTGGACTACGCGCGGACGCGGCACCAGTTCGGCCGGCCGATCGGAGGGTTCCAGCTGACCCAGGCCAAGCTGGCCGACATGTGCCTCGAGCTGAACAAGGGCATGCTGCTGGCTCTTCACCTCGGCCGGCGCAAGGACACCGTCGGTCTCACGGCGGAGCAGGTGAGCTTCGGCAAGCTCAACAACGTCCGCGAGGCGCTGGAGATCTGTCGCTCGGCCCGCACGATTCTCGGAGCGAACGGCATCTCGCTGGAGTACCCCGTCATCCGGCACATGAACAACCTCGAGTCCGTGCTCACGTACGAGGGGACGGTCGAGATGCACACGCTCGTCCTCGGTCAGGCGCTCACCGGCGAGAACGCCTTCGGGGGCTGACTCTTCGTCTGCGCTGCTTGGGAGCTCGTGGAATTCTTGGCCCATGCGCGAACCACGAATCGACGCCTACCACGTGCCCTCGGCGCCGCGGGCAATCGTACTGATGCTTCACGGTGGGCAGGAGCACAGCACCGACGACGTGAGCAACCGCCACGCCAGCTGGTGGCGCCTGGCGCTCATGGCGCGCGCCCTGCGCAGGTTCGCCAAGGAGCACGATCTCAGCCTGCACCTGCTCCAGTACCGCGTTCGCGGCTGGAACGGTTCGCAGGCGCCCGCCCCGGTGGGTGATGCGCGCTGGGCCCTGGCTCGGGTGGTCGAGCAGCACCCGGGCGTCCCCGTCGTGCTCGTCGGTCACTCCATGGGCGGCCGCACCGCATGCCGTGTGGCCGACGATCCCACTGTGGCCGGCGTCGTCGCGCTGGCGCCGTGGCTTCCGGAGGGCGAGCCGAACAGGACCATCTCGGGACGCCACCTCCACGTCATCCACGGCACGCGTGACCGCTGGACGTCGGCGCGCTGGAGCCGCCGCTACGTCGAGCGCTGCCAGTCGATCGCGCTGGATGCCACCTGGACCTCGTTGCCCGGCGCCGGGCACTTCATGCTCCGCCGCCTGAATGTGTGGAACAGCTTCGTGAAGGACTCGATCCTCGCCATCCTCGACCGTCCCAGCCCCTCACCCGGGGAATCGGCCTCCACGCGCGATGGTCGTGCGTGACCGACTCGATCGCCTACGGGGTGGCCTCCTTTGCCGCGGCCGTCGCTGCCTTCGCCGCGTGGCACACCGTGCGGCGAGCACCGTTCAGCAACCCACTGTTCTACGCGGTGTCGGTCCTCGAGATCGCACTGATCGGCGTCCTGATCGGAGGATGCGTCGCTCTGGCCGGTACCGAACGTGACGTCGACGGGGTCCTGTTCGTCTCGTACCTGGTGACGCTGGTCGTCATCCCGCCGGCCGCTGTCCTGTGGGGGATCGCCGAGAAGAGCCGCTGGGGCACGGGCGTCGTCACGGTGGCGCTGCTGACCGTGGCCGTACTCTGTGTGCGGGTTCTGCAGATCTGGGAGGGCACCGTTGTCTGAGGTTGGCACTGGTCACGGTTTCGGTCGTGTCCTGGTCGCCGTGTACGGCGTGTTCGCCGTCGCGGCGACGGCCCGCTCGGTCTACCAGCTCGCCACCAAGGCCGACGAGGCTCCGGTGGCGTACGCGCTGTCGGCACTGGCCGGGCTGGTCTACGTGGTGGCCACGTTTGCGCTGGCCACCGACCGACGTCCGCTGGCCACGATCGCCATCGTCTTCGAGCTGATCGGAGTGCTGGCAGTAGGCGTGCTGACCCTCGTTGACACCGACCTCTTCCCGGACCAGACCGTGTGGTCCGACTTCGGCGCCGGGTACCTCTACGTGCCGCTCGTGCTGCCGTTCGTGGGGCTGTGGTGGCTGCAAGAGATGCATAAGGCCCCGCGCACTCATACCACGCGGGGCCACGACCATTGAATCCCACCAGCCCCATTGATCCCGGTAGCGACACGGCGCGGTCGCAGTACTCCTTCACGTCCCGATGGCACGTCGCCGCGTCGCAGGAGGACGTCTGGTACCTGTTCGAGGATCAGCTGGCCTCGGACGACCCCTTCGTGTGGTGGCCGGGCATGGACTCAGAGCGCCGTGGCGACGACATCCACGTGGTCGCCGGCAGTCCGGTGGGCTACACGCTGAGGTTTCGTCTGCACGACATCGTCGAGGAACCCAAGGAGCGAGTGACCCTGCAGTCCGACGGCGATCTCGACGGCGAGGCGGCGCTGGTGCTGCGGGGCGTCGACGAGTCGAGCAGCACCATCGACGTCAGCTGGCATGTGGACGTCACCCAGCCGTGGATGCGGGCGACCCGGCTCGCACTGCGACCCGTGTTCGTCCTGGCACACCACGCGGTGATGCGAGCGGGAGAGCGGGGGCTCAATTCCTGGCTGGTCGAGAACCGGCAGCGCGACTCAGACCCAGTAAGGTGACAGCGTCACGACGTCGCCGACCACAGTGACCGCCGGCGGACGCGCACCTGCGGCCTCAGCCCGGTCGGCGATCGTGGCCAACGTCCCGACGGTGACGCGCTGCTGGTCGGACCAGCCGCTCTCGACGACCGCGACGGGGGTGTCGGGATCGTGGCCGGCTGCCACGAGCTCGTCGGCGGTGTCGCCGAGACGCTTGACGCCCATGAGCAGCACAAGGGTGTGCCCGCGGTCGCGGGGCAGCTCGCCGACCGACTCGTGGCCGGTGAGGACGCTGAACCCTCGGGCGAGGCCGCGGTGTGTCACGGGGATGCCGGCCGCAGCGGGAACGGCGACGGCACTGGTGATGCCGGGGACGACCTCCACTGGGACGCCGGCGTCCTCGCAGGCCTGACGCTCCTCTCCGCCGCGTCCGAATACATAGGGGTCGCCGCCCTTGAGTCGCACGACGATGCGGCCCTGCTTGGCATGGTCGATGAGGATCTGGTTGATCTCATCCTGAGGGATCGGGTGGTGGTCGGGCATCTTGCCGACGTCGACGACCTCGACGTCAGGGGCGAGCTCGGCGAGGTATGCGGTGGGAGCGAGGCGGTCGACCACCACGACGTCGGCCTCCGCGAGCAGGCGCCGGCCACGCACCGTGAGCAGGCCCGAGTCGCCCGGTCCGCCGCCTACGAGGGCGACGAAACCGTCCGGGTGATGGGTTCGATGGCGCAGTGGCAGCTCGCCCGCCTGCAGCGCTGCGGCCACACCGTCCCGAAGGGACGAAGCCCGGCCGGCGTCACCGCCACCGCTCACGGCGATGAGGATGTCGTCGACACGGGCCACCGCGGGAGTCCAAGCGGTCGCGGCCTGCGGGTCGCCCCCCTTGAGGCACCAGATGGCGCGCGCCTCGGCATCTGCCGCCACGCGGTCGTCGGTGGCGGCGTCGGCCGTCGCCGTCTGCACGAGCCAGGCGCCGTCGAGGTCGCCTTCCTCGTAGGTGCGCTGCGCCCACGTGATGCGACCCGTCTCGGCCAGCTCGGTGAGACGCGCGGTGAGCGTGGGGGAGACGACCGTGAGATCGGCGTCGGCCTCGACGAGCGCATGCGCGCGCCGGGTGGCCACGTGACCGCCGCCCACGACGACCACCTTGCGGCCGGCGATGCGGAGCGTCAGAGGGAAGCTCCCCGCGGAAGTCATGGCTCGACTCTAGGGTGCGCCGCAGGCTGACTGATCAGGAGTGCAGGCCGCACTCGGTCTTGTCCAGACCGGCCCAACGACCCGCTCGGGGATCCTCACCAGGCTCCACCCGGCGCGTGCACGGCGCGCAGCCGATGGACGGATATCCGTCGTTCATCAGGGGGTTGATCACGACGTCGTGCTCGGCGGCGTAGTCGACCACGTCGTCGAAGGTCCAGGCGGCCATCGGGTTGATCTTGACCATGCCGTTCTTCTCGTCCCAGTCGACGAGCGGCGTGCTGGCGCGCAGCCACGAGTCCTCACGTCGGACGCCGGTGACCCAGGCCTCGTACCCCTCGAGGGTCTCGGCGAGCGGTTCGACCTTGCGCATCTCGCAGCACAGGCCGGGGTCGCGGGAGAACAGGTCCTTGCCGAACTCGGCGTCCTGCTGTTCGACGGTGCGCTTGGGGGAGACGTCGACGATGCTCAGCTGCATCGTGGCCTCGACCGCGTCACGAGTGCCGATCGTCTCGGCGAAGTGGTAGCCGGTGTCAAGGAACAGCGTGTCGACCCATGGGAGATGCTTCGAGACGACGTCCGGGAGCACGGCATCGGCCATCGAGCAGGCGACGGCGGTGCGGTAACCGAACTCCTCGGCCACCCAGGCGAGCACCTCGTCGGTACTGGCGTCGGCGAACTTCTCGGACGCCTGGAGGGCGATGGCCTTGAGCTGGTCGCGGCTCCGGTTCTGGCGCAACACCAACGCCCGCTCGCGGTGGTGCTCGGCTCGCTGGTCGTCATGCTCCCGCTGGCGACGGCGCTGGTCGGCCAAGGACGTGCTGACGCTCGTCATCGTCGACCTCCTTCGCGGGCGGCGTTCAGGCCCAACGTTCAGGTTAGACGTCGGCGCAGGGGTGGAAATTCCTGTCCGAAAGGTGGACACCGGTCTCATCCGCTCGACGGGCGGGCCGAACCGGCTCGGTCTACGGTGTCAGCGAAGACGAGAAAAGGAGCAACACTGTGGCCACCATCTTGTGGATCATCGCCGTCATCATCGGCATCTTCGGCGTCCTGAAGCTCATTCGCGGCGACATCCTCATCGGCATCGTGCTGATCGTGGTTGCCTTCCTGGTCGGCCCCGGTGGTGTCTCCATCTTCACCTGACCGGGGCTCGCTTCCCGGCGCGTAGGGTCCTCATATGGCCCGCTACATCGAGATCCATCCGGACAACCCGCAGCAGCGGGCGGTGGACCAGGCGACGGCAGTCCTGCGCGACGGAGGGCTGGTCGCCTACCCGACCGACTCCGGCTATGCGCTGGGCGCGCAGCTCGGCAACAAGGAAGCGCTCGAGCGCATCCGGACGATTCGCCAGCTCGACGACAAGCATCACTTCACCCTGGTGTGCCGCGACTTCGCGCAGCTCGGTCAGTTCGTGCACGTCGACAACGCCGTCTTCCGGGCCGTCAAGAGCGCGACCCCGGGGCCGTACACCTTCATCCTGCCGGCGACGCCCGAGGTCCCTCGGCGGCTGCTGCACCCCAAGAAGCGCACCGTCGGCGCGCGAATCCCCGATCACGCCGTGGTCCAGGCGCTGCTCGCCACGCTGGGCGAGCCGCTGCTCTCGAGCACACTCATCCTGCCCGGCGAGATCGAGGCGATGACCGAGGGATGGGAGGTCAAGGAGGCGCTCGACCACGCCGTCGACGCCATCATCGAGTCCGGTGAGGTCGCGGCCGCGCCCACGACGGTCATCGACTTCGTAGACGGAGTGCCCGACGTCGTACGTGCCGGAGCCGGCAGCACGGCTCGTTTTGTCTGAGCGCGATTCGACTTGAACGCGCGCATCCGGTCCGGGGAGTAGGTTGCGACCATGACGGTCTTCGGCCTGACCCTGGAGCAGCTCGACGACGCTGCCAAGCTCGTCCACGAACACGTCCCTCCCACGCCGCAGCACCGCTGGCCGCTGATCGACGAGGCGCTCGGCACCGAAACGTGGCTCAAGCACGAGAACCACACAGCACTGGGTGCCTTCAAGATCCGCGGCGGCATCGTCTACCTGCACAGGCTGATGGAGCGGGAGCGGCCCGCAGGGCTGGTAACAGCGACCAGGGGCAACCACGGGCAGTCCATCGCCGCCGCGGCACGTCAGTACGGAGTCCCGCTCACGATCGTCGTCCCGCATGGCAACAGCCGCGAGAAGAACGCGGCGATGAAGGCGCAGGGAGCAACGCTCCTGGAGGTCGGTGACGACTTTCAGGAATCGCTCGAGCATGCCACCGCCCTCGCCGAGGAGCACGGCTGGCATCTCGTGGCCAACTTCCATCCCGACCTTCTCGCCGGTGTCGCGAGCTACCCGATCGAGCTGTTCCGGGCCGTGCCCGACCTCGACGTCGTCTACGTCCCGATCGGTCTCGGGTCCGGCGTCTGTGCCACGTTGGCGGCCCGCGACGCACTCGGGCTGACGACCCGCGTGGTGGGCGTGGTGTCGGCCGGTGCGCCCGCGTACGCACGATCGTTGGAGGCCGGGGAGCCGGTGTCCGTACCGGTCACCACGCTGCTGGCCGACGGCATGGCCTGTCGCAAGCCGAACCCTGAGGCATTCGAGGTCATCCGATCCGGCGTCGACCACTTGATCGAGGTCGACGACGACCACGTGGCCGCCGCGATGTCCCTGTTGTTCACGGCCACCCACAACGTCGCGGAGGGAGCCGGTGCAGCTGCACTCGCGGCCGCACTGAACGAGCGTGACACCCTCATGAACCAGCGCGTCGGCGTGGTCGTCTCCGGCGGCAACGTCGACCGTGACGTCTTCGTCCGAACCCTCACCTGACCAACCACCACGAAGGAGAGCGATGTTCCACAAGCCGTTCAGCGGATTCTCGATCGACGATCCCGTCGCCGCCCGCGAGTTCTACACCGACGTGCTTAAGCTCGACGTGCGCGAGCTGGGTGATGGCTTCCTGCAGCTCGCACTCGACGGCGACACGACGGTCCTCATGTACCCCAAGGACGACCACGTGCCGGCTACCTTCACCGTGCTCAACCTGCCGGTCGACGACGTGCACGCGGCCGTTCAGGAGCTGGGGCAGCGGGGACTGAAGTTCCTGCACTACGACGGTGCGCCGCAGGACGAGTTCGGCGTGATGACCGGTCAGGGACCCGACATCGCCTGGTTCACCGACCCTGCGGGCAACGTCCTCTCAGTCATCCAGCATCAGGAGAACGGCTTCTGACCAGCGTGGATCAGCGGGCGCGATGGTCGACTCGGGGGGATCTCGGTCCCCGGCGTTCGAGCCGCACGAGCGGGCTCAGCTCGAGCAGTCGCACCGCGCGGTAGCGCTGCGGGCGGTACGGCTCGAGAGCTTCGGCGATCTCGTCGTCGTGGTGGAGGCGGCGACCGACGAGGCCGACGCCGACCAGGTGACCGAGGTGGAAGTCCCCGAACGGCACGGCGTCGGCGTCGCCCAGGGCGCGGCAGCCGACCTCCGCGGCCGTCCACACACCGACCCCAGGGATGGACCGCAGCGCGCGATACGCGGCAGCGCGGTCGTCGGGCCGCGAGCACACCCGCTCGAGCTGCGGCGCGACGCGGGCGCACGCCTGGGCCGTGCGGTACCGCTGTGGATCGACACCCGCCCGGTGCCACTCCCACGACGGCAGGGAAGCCCAGGTCTGGGGAGTGGGGAACACGCGCATGCTGTCGGGAGTGGCCCCGGGGGCAGCATCGCCGTGCCGCAGCAGCAGCCGGCGCCAGGAGGTGAACGCGTCCTTGCCCACGACGCGCTGTTCGATGACCGCACCGATCAAGGCCTCGAGGACCCGTCCCGTCCGCGGAACACGCAGCCCCGGGAACCGTCGATGAGCGTCGGCTACGGCCGGATGGACGGGATCGAACCTCGAGGCGTCGTCGTCGCTTCCGAGCGCCTGGGGGAGTGTGGTCAGCATCTCCTCGGAGCCGGGACCCCAGGCCTCGGCGTCGATCGTATGCCGGTCCCGCTGCACGACGGCGAAGGTGACGGGACCGGACTCCATCCGGCTGGTTCGCCAGATCGTCCTCCCGTTACGCCGGAACGTGGGATCCGCCGGCCCACGTTGCAGCACTGACCAGGTCCGGTCGAGGTCGACTGGCGACGGGAAAGCCACGGTGCGATGCGTGGGCGCCATCGTCATGTCGACAGTGTGCGCTTCCCGCGGCGCCGTCGCCACGCCTCGGTCTCGGCATCGACGTCCCGAGTGGGCGTGATCACCGGTGGACCGCCCTGCAGCTGCCGTCGGGCGGCCACCACGCGAGCATTGAAGTCCTCGAGCATGCTCTGCACGCGTCGCTCGGAAGACTCTGCGTCGAGCACCTCCTCGAGTCGCGCATCCTCGACGCGCAGCGAGAGCGCAGCCGGCAGTACCCCGGTGACCTGTTCCCGCTCGATGAACCGCTTCAACCACCAGTCGGGATCGTGGGTCGTGCCGAGGTCTTCGATCGGTTTGCCGGCGCCGGGGAGGTCGTCGAACTCGCCGCGCTCGATCGCGCGCTGGACCTGCAGGTCCACCCACAGCGGTTGGTACTCGAGCCTGCGGTCGCGTGCGCTCTCGGATCCACGATGCTCAGGCGCAGCGTGGGTGCGGTCGGCGTGCTCGTCGTTCATGGTCCCAGTTCGAGCATAGGCATGTGGCCGAGGCGACGTCGCCCGGATGCTGGGGCAGAATGCGCGACATGGCTTCACCCATCGACCTGAACCGCTGGAAGGACGCCGCCTCGGCCACCGCACGCTCCGGACTGCTGCGACCGGTCGGGCCGCGCACCGGAGCGCGGATCCTTTCCAGCGTGTGGCGCACCGGTCTCACTCCCGCGGCCGCCATCGCGATCGGCGCCGCGCGCCACCCCCAGCGCGTCGCGATCGTCGACGACGAAGGCGCGACGACGTACCACGAGCTGGACCATCGGGTCGAGTCGATCGCCGGTTCGCTCTGGTCACGACGTCGCGGCCGGTCGACGCTCGCGGTGCTGTGTCGCAACCACCGGGGGTTCATCGAGGCGCTGTCCGTCGGGACCCGACTCGGCCACGAGGTCGTCTTCCTCAACACCGAGATCACCCAGGCGCAGCTCGGTCGCATCCTCGAGCGACACAGCCCGGACGTCCTCGTGCACGACGAGGAGTACAACGACATCGTCGACGCCTGCGGGTACGACGGCCGTCGCATCCTGGCGTGGCACCAGACCGTCGCCGACGACCGGCTCACGCTCGACTCGCTCGCCGTGAGCGGCCCCAGGCGGGCACCGGCCAATCATCGTTCGTCGCGGCTCACATTGTTGACCTCCGGTACGACCGGTCTGGCCAAGGGTGTCTCGCGGGGCTTCAGTCCGCTCGGCATCGCGGGGAGCATCGCCACCGGCATGGGCGTGCTGCGGCTCAAGGACGGGGACGTCGCCGTGGTGCCACCACCGTTCTTCCACGCGCTCGGCTTCTCCATGCTCCTGAGCACACTCGCGGTCGGCGGCACGGTCGTGAGCCATCGACGCTTCGACCCGGCGCAGACGCTCCGAGACATCGAGCATCACCGGGCCACCGTCCTGACGGCGGTGCCGGTCATGCTGCAACGCCTGCTGAAGGTGATGGACGAGCGACCGGAACACAACGTCTCGAGCGTGCGGGTGGTGCTCACCGGAGCATCGCCCATCGCGCCGGCAACCGTCGCGAAGTGCCTCCACACCTTCGGCCCCGTCCTGGCCAACCTCTACGGCTCGACGGAGACCGGAATCGTCTCGATCGCGACGCCGGAGGACCTCATCGACGAACCGTCCACGCTCGGACGACCAGGCATCGGCATCTCGGTGCGGATCCTGCGCGAAGACCGTTCGGTGGCCGGCACGGGGGAGCGAGGGACCATCTTCATGCGCGGTGGACTCCTGTTCGAGGGCTACACGGCCGACGGCGACAACACGCCCGCCGCCAAGGAGGTCGTCGACGGACACGTCAACACCGGCGACATGGGCCATCTGGACGACCGCGGTCGTCTCTACGTCGACGGCCGGGACGACGACCTGGTCGTGTCCGGGGGAGAGAACGTGTTTCCGCTCGAGGTCGAGAACGTCCTAGGTCAGCACCCCCTTGTCGAGGAGGCCGTCGTGGTCGGCATCGACCACGAGGACTTCGGCCAGGTGCTCCGGGCGTACGTGACCGTCACCAGCGACCAGCCGCCCAAGGAGACCGAGCTGCGCGACTTCCTCCGTGACCGGCTCGAACGCTTCAAGGTGCCCAAGGAGATCGTGGTGCTCGACGACTTCCCTCGCAACGCGACCGGCAAGGTCGTTCGATCGCGGCTGACCGAGCCAGGCGAGTAGTGCTCAGGGCTCGTCGTCGGGTGTGTAGCGAATGTCGGCTTGAGCGCTCGGAGCGAACATATGTTCGAATTGGCGATCGTTCGGCGTCCAGACCTCAGTCCAGAGACGGTCGTGATCTCGCCCGGCGGCCCGGTCGCGGGCCATTCCACGCGCCTGGGCGACCTCGAGGTCCACGACGATCCAGACCGTGAGGTCGAGACAGGGGAGTAGCTCGGGGTGAAGGAGGCCGACAGCGTCGACGACGAGCACGGACGCCTGGGGGAGGGGAGTGGGCTCTCCCAGCTGTCTTGTGCTCCAGTCGAGCGGCCGGAAGACGGCAGGACGACCGGCTCGGAACGGCTCGAGAACCTCGGTGCGTAGACGGTGACGCTCGACGCCGTCCCAGTCATCTGAACGCTGGTGGGATCGTCTCGGGTCGAGAAAGTCGTCGCCGCGCAGCCGCACGCTGTCGTCGACCGCATCGAGCACACGATGAGCGAGCGTCGACTTTCCGGCCCCGGCATAACCGGAGACGCCGACGACGACGCGTCCGAGCTCGTCTCGCAGCAGTTTGATCGCCGCGACGATCTCCTCGACGTCGGTCATGCTTCCAACGCCGCCACGGCCCTGCGGAGGCGCGCAGTCCGGGTCTTGCTCGTGCGAGCCGTGACCACGTCGAGTATCACGGCGTACTGCTCGGTCTTGCCGAGCGAGCCGAACGTCTGTGCCGCGCGTGGGTTCGCGGCCAGAGCTGCCGCGAGATCCGGCGGGACGGAAGCCTCTTTCTGGGACGCGTAGGCCGCTTCCCATCGTCCGTCGGCCTTCGCCGCCTCGACCTCGGCGAGGCCTGCGGCTCGCATCCGTCCGTCCGCGATGAGCGCCTCGACCTTGCGGACGTTCACCTGCGACCAGCGACTGCGCGGCCGGCGGGGGACGTACTTCTGCAGGTAGTACCGGTCGTCGAGCACCTTGCGTTGTCCGGAGATCCAGCCGTAGCACAGGCCGAGGTCGACGGCCTCGTCGTTGGTCAGAGACGGGATGTCGGATGACTTCTTGGCGATCTTGAGCCACAGGCCGGGCTGGTGGTCGACGTGCTCGGTCAGCCACGCCTCGAACTCGTCGGCGTCGCGGAAGAAGATCACCTCGGCGGCGTCACGGCTCGTCTCTCGTGCCATGTCGAGACACTAGCGTCCAGATGACGGGCGTCGAAGCTCGAGCCTTTCATCCGGCGACGAGGCCCGCCACATCGAGCCGAGCACCGCGTCCGCCTCGCCGAGAAGCGCGCTCGGTGCAACACTGGGGCAACTCAAACCAACTACTTCAGGAGGCGTTATCCATGGACACTCGCATGATTGCCATTCTTGCCCTGGTCATTGCGGTCGTCGTCGTGCTGATTCTGGTTCTCTGACGACCGAGTTCCTTCCGTCAGCTGCGCCACGGTCCTCGTGGTACAGGGCGACGTAGGCGTCTAGGGCACCACTGCGTCCGAGTGCGAGATTGTTCATGCAGGCCAGTGACAAGCCGCCCGGAATCGCCGTCCAGCGACTCGCTGGGCGGCGTTTTCGCAGTTCAACGCACGCTCGGATGCCATGAGAAGGGCAGTGGATCAGTGGTAGTAGCCTTCGACGGCTGCCCGGGCTTCGTCGAACAGGGCTGGGCCGTGTCGTGGTACGGGACTGAATCCAGCAGTTGACGGTTTGAGCTCATCGAGCTGCGCGTCGGACAGTGCGTATACGACACGACTGAGTCCGGCGCGGTCGATGGCTCCCGTGCACATCGGGCACGGCTGGCAGCTGGTGTACATCGTGGTCTGGGCTGCTTGAGAGTCGGTGAGCGTGCGGGCGGCCCAGCGGGCCAGCTTCAGCTCCGGGTGGGCGGTGATGTCTCCTTCGGAGAGCACGGTGTTGTGGTCCTCGGCCAGCACCGTGCCGTCGGGACCGACGAGGATTGACCCGAACGGCGCGTCTCCTTCGGCTCGGCTCGTCAGGGCCAGCTCGATGGCCCGGCGCAGGAACTTTTCGTCGTCGGGCGTCATGTGTCCTCCACTGTGGTGTCGATTCATAGGAAAAGAGTGCCTTCGGCCACGACGAGCCCTGATCCGCTGACGCTGACGTCCTGGCCGTCGATCGTGACTCGGATGAGGCTGGGGCGTCCAAGCGCCCGACCCTGCTCGATGCCCCAGGTGCCGTCGATGACCTTTCCGCCGGCGAGAAGCAGCGCTGCCAAGGGGCCGGCCGCGGTTCCGGTCGCGGGGTCTTCGCTGATGCCCATGCTGGGATTGAAGAACCTGGTGTAGGCGACGGCGGTGCGGGGGTCGACTGGATCGAGGCTGTACAAGTAGCAGCCTTCGCCATCGACCTTGTGAAGCACCGCTGCGAGTCGCGATGCGTCTGGTTCGGCGCGATCGACGGCGGCTCGATCTCGTACTGGGACCAGCAGATGGCCTGCGCCGGTGTCCACGACCTGTGCAGGGTCGTCGGCCAGATCCTGCACACTGAGTCCGAGGGCGTCGGCAAGCTCGGCGCGGTCACTCACCGTGCCACCGAACCTGGGCGGCGACTGGTTCATCGAGACAACCGCAGATCCGTCTGCCTCGGAGGTCACCTGGACCGGCAGTACCTGATCGCCGATCTCCTGGGCCAACGCATCCCGGGATGCGGGCAGTCTGCCGCTCGCCGACAGCCACAACCAAGCGCCCAAGGCGTTGTGACCGGCGCCGAGCACCTCGGCACCGATCGGGGTGAAGGATCGAAGCCGGAAGCTTGCGCCTGGCAGGCGCGGTCGCAGCAGGAACGTCGTCTCGGACTGGTTGAACTCCCGGGCGATCGATCGCATCTGCGATTCAGAGAGCTCATCAGCATCAGGAACCAGGGACAGGGGATTGCCGGACAGCGGGGCGCTGGCGAACACGTCCACGAGGAAGAAGGGGACAGAGGTTCGGGGTTCGTTCATGGTTGTAACGCTAGACAAAACCCGTTAGCCCTGGACAGGGCGGACCAGCGGTGCATACCAGTTCTCACCGCAGACATTGCGGCAGGATAAGCCCATGACCGACAGACAACGCACCGACGTCCTCGACTCCACGGACCGCCAGCTGCTCGAGGAACTGCAGCGTGATGCTCGAGCGCCTCTCACCGCACTTGCCAGTGCCATCCACCTGGGTGTGTCCGCCACTCGCGTGCGTTTGCAGAGTCTGGAAGAGCGGCAAGTGATCACCGGCTACTCCGCGAAGGTCGATGTCGCCGCCTACGGCTTCGCGTTGCGCGCGATGGTCAGGATGAAAGTCCACGGGTCGCTGTATGACAAGGTCACCGAGGTCCTGGCAAGACAGCCACAGATCGTGCGCTGCATGCGAGTCACCGGTGAGTCCTGCTACGTCATGGAGATCCTCGCCATCGACATGGCCGACCTGGAATCGATCACGACCGACTTGGCGAGGGTCGGCTCGATCACCACCGACCTGGTCTACGAGGTCGTAGTGGATCGGGCCATCGCGTCCCCGGTCGCCACGGCTTCGCCGGTGTGACGGCGCGTGACGCGAGCATGTCGCGCCGCGCTATCGGGGGGTCAACACACAGAATTCATTGCCGTCGGGGTCGGCCATCACCACCCAGCTGACCTCGCCCTGGCCGATGTCAATGCGAGACGCCCCGAGGGAGACGAGACGGTCGACCTCCGCCTGCTGATCACCGTCAACCGGGGGAGCGATGTCGAGGTGCAGCCGATTCTTCCCGGTCTTCGGGTTCACCGGGGGGCCGCCCCACGCGATCTTCGAACCGCCGGCCGGCGACTGGATCGCGGTCTCTTCGTCCTGGTCCCACACCAGCGGCCAGCCCAGCGCCTTGCTCCAGAAGTACCCGACCTCCTGCGTGCCGTCGCAGTTGATCGCTCCGATGAATGCGGTGTCGGCCAGGAAGTTGTTGCCCGCCTCGATGACGCAGAACTCGTTGCCCTCGGGGTCGGCAAGCACCACCTGTTCCTCGTCCGGGAGCTGCCCGATGTCGATGTGGCGGCCGCCGAGCTCGAGCGCCCTCGCCACCGTCTGCTGCTGCTCCTCGAGGGACTCACTCGTCAGATCGAAGTGCATCTGGTTCTGTCCGGCCCTCTGCTCCTGAGTTGGAAAGAAGTCGATCTGAAACCCGGTGTCATCGCTCGGCAGGAGGACGAAGCCGTCATCAGGGTCGTCGGTCATCTCCCAGCCCAGGACGCCTGACCAGAAGCTCGCCAGACGGCGCGGGTCGTTCGCATCAAAGGTGAGTGAAATGAGGTGAGAGGTCATCCTGCGTCGCATCCCCGATCTGCTGACTCACAGCGCAATACAGGGTACGTCTCCCTGCCCATGAGGAAGCACCGGCGCATCCTGGCCTCCGCTCGCTCGAGGCGTCCCGCGTCCGTTCCGCCTAC
>NZ_JBOHDT010000173.1:0-4344 GCF_050700635.1 Aeromicrobium sp. | reverse complement strand
CGTTCACAGCCGTCTCGACGACGCCGGTGAGCACGGCCCGCGTCGCCGGCACTTCCGCGGGTACGACGGTCACGGCGGAGGCGGGCACGACGTATGCCGTCTGGTGGGGATGCAGGCAGAACACGGTCCGTCCGAGCAACCCGGGCGGGCCTTCCTCGACGACGCCCACGTTGAGGTAGCCGTACTTCACCGGCCCCGGGAAGGCGCCGTCCTGGAAGGGCGCTCGCATCGCGTCGTACTGGCTGGCCGGGACGCGTCCGTCGAAGACCAGGGCCTCGGTGCCCCTGCTGACCGCCGACCGCAGGGTCCGGACCACCACCTCGTCGGGGCCCGGCGCGGCGAGCGCCACCGACCGGATCTCGCCGGCGCCCGGCTCGCGCAACCAGAACGCCCGGGCCTCCCTCTGCATCGGACCACCTCACCCGGCTCCGGGTGAACCGGAGCAGCGACTTCTTCGTTCCCAGACGTGTAGCTCCCTGCTGGTCTGATGAACGGAGTAGGTGTGCCCGCGGTTCAACGTCATCCGGGACCGGGATGGCCCAGACCGAAATGGCGGAGCGTCGGCGCGCGGGTTCTCACCGTGCTGGCGGCGCTGCTGGTCGTCCTCGCGCTCATCACCCCCAACCGGCTCCAGGAGCTCGAGCCGGCGGCGTTCGCGCGACTGCCTCTCGAAGCGCTGGTGTACCTCGCCGTCGTCCTGGCGCTGCCGCCGAGCCTCGGTCGGGTCCGGACACCCCTGGCTCTCGCCGCCGGGGTCGTGCTCGGCCTGACCGCCGTCCTCAAGCTTCTCGACGTGGGCTTCCTGGAGGTGCTGAACCGACCGTTCGACACATTGATCGACTGGCGCTACGCGGGCTCGCTCGTCGAGACCGTCCGGGACTCGTTCGGCAACGGGATCGGCACGGCGCTGCTCGTCGTGGCCGCGCTGTCCGCCGTCGCGCTGCTGGTGCTGCTGCCGCTCTCGGTGCTGCGGGTCACCCGCGTCGCTGCGCGGCACCGACGACCGGCGTCTCAGGCGGTGGCCGCGCTCGCGGCGCTCTGGCTGGTCCTGGCCGTGCTGGACGTGCGCAGCAACGCCGGGACGCTCGCATCGCGGGACGCGGGCGGCTACGTGTACGGCCAGGTCAGCCGGATCCCGTCCGAGCTTCGCGACCAAGGGCAGTTCGCGGAGGATGCGAAGGAGGACCCGCTCCAACGGGTGCCCGCCGAGGACCTGCTGACCGGGCTCCGCGGCAAGGACGTCCTGTTCGTGTTCGTCGAGAGCTTCGGGCGGGTTGCGGTCGAGGGATCCTCCTTCTCGCCGGGAGTCAACGCGGTTCTCTCTTCGGGGACGGAGCAGCTGAACGAGGCGGGCTTCTCCAGCCGAAGCGCGTTCCTGACCTCCCCCACGTTCGGTGCGCTCAGCTGGCTGGCGCACGCGACGCTCCAGTCCGGCGTGTGGGTCGACAGCCAGCAGCGGTACGACAAGCTGGTGACGAGCTCCCGGCTGACGCTGAGCCAGCTCTTCGGGCGAGCGGGGTGGCGCTCGGTGGCTGCCGTACCGGCCAACACGAGGGACTGGCCGCAGGGAGCGTTCTACCACTACGACCACATCTACGACTCGCGGAACCTCGGCTACGAGGGCCCGCGGTTCGGCTACCCGAGGATGCCCGACCAGTACACCCTCGACGCGTTCTACCGCCTCGAGCTCGCGAAGGAGCAGCGTCGACCCGTGATGGCCGAGATCGACCTGATCACCAGTCACGCTCCGTGGTCACGGACCCCGCGGATGATCAAACCGTCAGCTGTCGGCGACGGCTCGGTCTACGAGGGCATGCCCGAGCAGCTTGCTTCGGAGAAGGACATCTGGCCCTCCCCCCGGCGGGTCAAGGCAGCGTACGGGGAGTCCATCGAGTACTCCCTCAACGCGCTCGTCTCCTTCGTGACCACGTACGGCGACGACGACCTGGTCGTGGTCATGCTCGGCGACCACCAGCCCGCAACCATCGTGTCGGGCGAGGACGCGGGTCGCGACGTGCCGATCGCGATCGTCTCGCGCGACCCCGCCGTCCTCGACGCGGTATCGGACTGGGGGTGGGACGACGGGCTTCGCCCGGAGCCCGAGGCACCGGTCTGGCGAATGGACGTGTTCCGGGATCGGTTCCTCGCGGCGTTCGGCTCGAGCGGCGAGACTGGACCTGGGCCGGCGGACGCACGTTGAACCCGCTCTGCCCCCAGCGCGTATCCCGGGGAGGAGGGTGGACATGCCTGACGACGAGGTCGCGCTCATGCAGCAGCTGCACGATGAGCACGCCGCTGCGCTCTGGCGCTTCTGCCTTCGTCTGGTTGGCACCGACCGAGGACGGGCCGAGGACGTCGTCCAGGAGACGATGCTCCGCGCCTGGCGGCACCGCGCCGTCCTCGAGAGCTCGCCGGCGTCGCTGCGCGCCTGGTTGTTCACCGTCGCCCGCAACATCGTGATCGACGAGTGGCGCAGCCGCCGCTCCCACCCCGAGACACCCGTCGCCGACGTCCCGGAGCTCGGCGGCCTCGACGACGCGAGCGACCAGCTGCTGCTGTCCTGGGTCGTGGCCGAGGCGGTCACCCGACTCTCGCCGGACCATCGAGCCGTGCTCCTCGAGTGCTACTACCGGGGCCGGCCGGTGGCCGAGGCGGCGAGATGCCTCGGGGTGCCGGAGGGCACGGTCAAGTCGCGCACCCACTACGCGTTGCGGGCTCTGAAGCTGGCGCTCGAGGAGATGGGGGTGAGCGCGTGAGCTGCCCGTTCGCCCACGACGACGCGGCCTACGTCCTCGGTGCCCTGTCCCCTGCGGAGAGGCTCGACTTCGAGAGGCACCTGACCGGATGTGAGGACTGCACTCGCGCGGTTCGCGAGCTCGCGGGCCTCCCCGGTCTGCTCGGTCGGGTCGAGGCGAGCATCTTGGAGCACCCGCCCGTGGACGAGCCGGTGCCGGACACGCTCCTTCCCACCCTGTCCCGTGAGGTACGTAGCGTCCGGCGTCGGCGTACCCTCGCCGCCGCAGGGTTGGCCGCCGCCGTGGCCGCAGTGATTGTGTCGGTGGTCGTGTCGCAGGTCGGAGACGGTCCCGCGTCGACACGGGACGTTCCCGTTGCGAGCTCCAGCCCGTCCGGGGCTGTGGCGGAAACGATGGACCCGGTCGGGGACGTCCCCGTGCGGGCAAGCCTCACCTTCGAGCAGGTCACGTGGGGCACCCGGCTCGGGCTCATCTGCACCTACGACCCGGACACGGTGGACTACCAGCTGCCGCCCGCAGTGGATTACACGCTGTTCGTGCGGACCCGCGACGGACGAACCGAGCAGGTCGGCAGCTGGCGGTCGGTCGGCGGCAGGACGATGCGGCTCTCCGCTGCAACCGCTGCGAGCCGCGAGGACATCGCGTCAGTCGAGGTGCGGACGCCCGACGGTCTTGTGGTGCTGGAGCTGGCCGCGTGAACGCAGCGGGTTGTCATCGAGCAGGAGCCACCGGTCACCACCGCCACGATTATGTGGACAGTTCTGGTCTGTCAAGCCGCATGACAGGACGGACGGAGCCATTTCCGACGGTGGAGGTGTGGCCGGTCGCGGTCAGAGTGCACTGGACCGGGGTTTGCGCGCGGAATGCGGCATAGGACGCCGTTGTTGGCCGGAACGCCCCCATCTCTCAGCCAAGACACACTGGGCCATCATCGGGACCGGCGCAGCTGCCTCGTGCGCAATGCGGCGAGCAGCCCGACAGCGGCAGTGACCGGCAAGAGGACGACGAAAACCCAGACGACCCCGACGGAGATCAATCCGTCTGAAGCAATCTTGTTGATGAGGTCACCGTCGAACAACCCGAAGATCACGCTCATAAGGCAGAAGGCACTGAGGAGGGCTGCGGCGATCAGGCCGACGGGAGGCCGAACGTTGCGAGCGGCCAACCAGGCCAGGGCAAGCTGCGCTACCCCGATCGGCAGGGGCACAGTGGATTCGGTTTCGAAGCCCCACGCCTCGCTCCACGAGTCGACCCCCGAGGCCACGGCGAGGAGGCCGCCGATCACGTCGGCGACGACCAACAGCAGCGCGGAGAGGACGAGAGCTCGCCCAGAGGCCACCGACGGCATGTCCTGAAACCGATGGAAGGCTCGACGTCTGTCTTCACCTGGCTGTCCATCCATCGACACAGCATGGCACCACGCCCGCTCATCAAGCATGTCCATGCACGGATTGGCTCCGGCATTCGCGGGCATACCGACACAGGCGGTAGGCGTCAGGCCAGGTCCTGGAGGAGCTGTTCCAGGCGTCGTTTGGTTGCTTGGTGTCGCTCGATCTCGCGTTGCCAGCCGCGGCCGGTGGCGTCGTCG
>NZ_JBOHDT010000172.1:0-46821 GCF_050700635.1 Aeromicrobium sp. | reverse complement strand
GTCACCTTCCCGCTGTTCGCCAAGGTCGACGTCAACGGCCCCGACGCCCACCCGCTCTACCAGTGGATGCGTTCGGAGCAGAGCGGTCTCGTCGGCGACAAGATCCGGTGGAACTTCACCAAGTTCCTCATCGATCCCGAGGGCAACGTCGTGAAGCGCTACGGCACCACGACCACGCCCGACCAGATCGCCGACGACATCGAGGCCCTGCTGCCGTAGCAGGAATATCGCGGCGCCGGATTTCGCTGTAGCTGGTGCCAGATGGCAGAATGCATCCTTGGTTCTGGTTCACGGTCCGCGACGCGGATCGACCCAGCGCCCACGAGAGGACTCCATGAAGCGCGACATCCATCCTGAGTACATCGAGACCCGGGTCACGTGCACCTGCGGCAACTCGTTCACCACCCGGAGCACCGCCACCGAGGGCGTCATCCACTCCGAGGTGTGCTCCGCCTGCCACCCGTTCTACACGGGCAAGCAGAAGATCCTCGACACCGGCGGCCGCGTGGCCCGGTTCGAGAAGCGGTACGGCAAGAAGTAGCTTCGTCGTCAGTTGAGGCCGATTGCGGCCGAACGCCGACGGCGGGTTGAGCGCCTCACGCCGAAGGCGTCCGCTGCGAAGCCACGGCGGACTGTCACGGAGAGGATGTCCATGTTCGAAGCCGTCGAGTCGCTCGTCGAGGAGCACGCCGCGCTCGAGCAGCGGATGGCCGACCCGGCCGTGCACGCCGATCCCGTGCAGGCCAAGAAGGTCGGGCAGCGGTACGCCGAGCTGACCGCCGTCATCCGCACCTATCTGGAGTGGCAGCAGGCGCAGGGCGACCTCGAAGCCGCGCGTGAGCTGGAGCTGGACGACGAGGTGAGCGCCCTGGCTCTGCGTGTGTCCGAGCTCGCCGAGCGGCTCCAACACCTGCTCGCACCGCGCGACCCGTCCGACAGCAAGGACGTCATCGTCGAGATCAAGGGCGGTGAGGGTGGCGAGGAGTCGGCTCTGTTCGCCGGCGACCTCCTGCGCATGTACACGCGGTTCGCCGAGCAGCGCGGATGGCGCACCGAGATCCTCGACGCCACCGAGTCCGCCCTGGGCGGCTACAAGTCAGTCACCGTCGGCGTGCAGGCGAAAGGCACGCCGGAGCCGGGCGAGGCGCCGTACGCACTCCTGAAGTTCGAGGGCGGCGTGCACCGGGTTCAACGCGTTCCGGTCACCGAGTCGCAGGGCCGGATTCACACGTCCGCCGCCGGCGTCTTCGTGATGCCCGAGGCCGAGGACGTCGAGGTCGCGATCCACGACGCCGACCTGCGGATCGACGTGTTCCGCTCGTCCGGACCGGGCGGCCAGAGCGTCAACACCACCGACTCAGCGGTGCGCATCACGCACGCGCCGACCGGCATCGTCGTCAGCTGCCAGAACGAGAAGAGCCAGCTCCAGAACAAGGAGCAGGCGATGCGGATCCTGCGGGCTCGGCTGCTCGACGCCGCACAAGCCACGGCCGATGCCGAGACCGCCGACGCCCGAAAGTCTCAGGTGCGCACGGTCGATCGCTCCGAGCGGGTCCGCACCTACAACTTCCCCGAGAACCGCATCTCCGACCACCGCACCGGCTTCAAGGCCTACAACCTCGACGCGGTGATGGACGGTGCCCTCGACGACGTCATCGGCTCCCTGGTCGAGGCCGACCTCGTCGAGCGACTGGCGAGCGTCGAGTCGAGTACGTGAGTACTCGCGCACTCTTGGCGGACGCCGAGGCCGTGCTCACCGACGCCGGTGTCGAGTCGGCCCGAGTCGACGCCGAGCTGCTGATGGCGCACGTCACCGGTGTGCCACGCTCCCTGCTGATCACGGCAGCACGGCTCAACGACCTGCAGCGGCGGTCTTTCCTGGAGCTCGTCGATGCGCGAGCCCGGCGCGTGCCGTTGCAGCACCTCACCGGCTCGGCGGCCTTTCGATTCGTCGACCTCGAGGTGGGGTCGGGTGTCTTCGTCCCTCGCCCCGAGACCGAGGTGCTGACCGGGTGGGCGGTCGAGGAGGCGACAAGGAATGCCGATCCACGAGTGGTCGATCTGTGCACCGGCTCCGGAGCGATCGCGCTCGCGATCGTGCACGAGGTGCCCGGCGCTCATGTCCACGCGGTCGAGCTCGATGAGCCGGCGTTCGGGTGGGCCCAGCGCAACCTGTCCGGAACGGGTGTCGATCTACGGCTGGGTGACGCCGCCGAGGCCTTCGGCGACCTCGACGGTCAGGTCGACGTCGTGGTGTCCAACCCGCCGTACATCCCGCTCGACGCATGGGAGAGCGTCGCGCCCGAGGTGCGCGACCACGACCCGGCGCTCGCGCTGTGGTCGGGCGAGGACGGGCTCGACGCCGTGCGGATGATCGAAGCGACCGCGTGGCGGCTCTTGAAGCCCGGGGGAGTGGTCGGCGTCGAGCACGCCGATGCCCAAGGTGAGTCGGCACCTGCTGTCTTCAGCCGGAGATGGGCAGACGTGCGCGACCACGTCGATCTGGCCGGGCGGCCACGATTCGTGGCGGCGCGCAAGCCGCGCTGACGCTCAACCCCACCGGCCGAGCGCGACCCGCGTGACGAGCGCGGCGAGACTGGCCGGCGTCCACGCGTCCGGGCCAGGCTCCTGGCGCAGCAGCAGGGACGCGTTGTCCTCGGCAAGGCTCGCGAAGTTCGACGCCACCACGAGCGCCTCGGCGTCGCTGAGGTCCTTTCCCTGAGGAGAGAGGGCTCGAACCAGTGCGGCAATCTGCTCGACGAACGTCGCACGGGCCGCCTGGTAGCGGCTCTCGATGGCCGGCGGCATGAAGCGCTGGGCATCGACGACGACCCGCCACGACATGGGGTTGCCGAGCACGGCGACGAAGAACGCCTCGTAGGACGCCGCGACCGTCTGCCCCAGGTCCTGCACGTCGTCGATGGACAGCGCGGCCTGTGTGGCAGCCATCAGACGCTGCTCCTCGCGATCGAGCAGGGCGCGCAGCACGTCGTCCTTGTTGGCGTAGCACTCGTACAGCACCGGCTTGCTGACGCCGGCCTTGGCGGCGATCGCCGCCATGGTCGTGCCCCGGTACCCCTCCGAGTCCCACACGGCGAGTGCCGCGTCGAGGACGAGCGGCCGACGGACGGCGGGGCCGAGATGGGCGGCGCGAGCCGGCGTGGTCGCGGGTGCCGAGTCGCGTGACATCGGGTGGTCTCCTTCGTTTGACAGGCCAGGGGTCACTGCCTATCGTTGCTCAATCCTACCCGTGGGTAGGAAAGACGGGCAGCAACGCGGATCGGCCCATGCACCGGGTCCGTGAAGTGACTGATTGTCGCCACCCTCGTACATAGGATGACGGCCATGGGCGATCTGGCACTCATCGGAGCCGCCATCGCCTTCGGCATCGGGTCCGCCATCCTGCCGGTCATCCTCAACGCCGAGGTCTACGTCATCGGCATGGGAGCGTTCGTTCCCGACAACCTGTTGTTCTTCACGATCCTGTCACTCGGCGTGGGCACGGTGCTGGGAAAGGCGTTGGTGTTCGAGCTGGTGCGCCGCGGCTCGACCAAGGTGCGCCAGACCGTCGAGCGCAAGCCACCGCGGAACGCCTTCACGGCAACGATGCGGACCATCGGCGATCGACTGCTGAAGCTCATCGACCGTCCGTACCTGGGCGCCGCCACCGTGCTCGCGTCATCCTTGACCGGCGTTCCGCCACTCGCAGTCGTGACGGTGCTGGCCGGCGCCTCACGCCAGCCGCTCTCGCTGTTCCTCCTGATGGTCTTCGTCGGACGAACCGCCCAGTTCCTGGCGCTCGCCTACCTCGTCCACGGCGTCACCTGAACCTCCCGGGTGACGTGACTAGGGTGTTCAGGTGAGATTCGACAGTGCGGCGGAGTCCGAGCGCCAGGCCGGCCTCGACGCTGCGCAGGAGGCGATCCAGCGAGGAGAGCTCGTCGTCCTTCCCACCGACACCGTGTACGGACTGGCCGCCGACGCGTTCTCGCACGAGGCCGTCCAGCGACTCCTGGATGTCAAGGGACGGTCGCGACAGATGCCGCCGCCCGTGCTCGTGGGCGCCCCCACCACGCTCGAGGCGCTCGCGACCGACATCCCGTCCTGGTTGCGCACCATGACGACGTCGCTGTGGCCCGGCCCGCTCACGGTCGTCTGCCGCCAGCAGCCCTCACTCACCTGGGACCTCGGTGAGACCCACCAGACGGTCGCGGTGCGCATGCCCGACGACGTCACCGCCCTCGCCCTGCTCAAGGTCACCGGTCCGCTTGCGGTGAGCAGTGCGAACATCACCGGCGAGCCGGCAGCCGAGTCGGTCGACGACGCCCAACGCATGCTCGGCGACGAGGTCGCGGTGTACCTCGACGGTGGCCCGAGCCCGTCCGGCGTCCCGTCGACGATCCTCGACACCACGTCGCCCACCCCGCGAGTGCTCCGCCAGGGCGCGGTCGACCTCGAGACACTGCACTCGTTCAACAACACCATCGAGGCCGAGAGCTAGTGCGCGAGTACCTCGTCGTCTTCGGCATCTCCCTCGGTGTCACGTACTTGCTCGCGTCGATAGCCCGCGTGCTCGCGCACACCTTCGGCGCCGTGGCCAAGGTCCGTGACCGCGATGTGCACGCCGTCCCGACGCCGTACTTCGGCGGTCCGGCGATGCTCGGTGGACTCATCGCGGCCTACCTCACCGCCACCCACCTCCCGTTCCTCTCCCGCTCCGAGAGCTCGGTGTTCAGCGATGCCAGGGCGGTGATCATCGGGGGAGTGGTCATCTGTCTGGTCGGCGTCATCGACGATCTCTTCGAGCTCGACGCGCTCAGCAAGTTCGCCGGCCAGGTGCTCGCCGGGGTGGTCGTCGTCGCCCTCGGGGTCAAGTTCTTCTACCTGCCGCTCTACGGCAGCGTCCTCGGCCTCGATCAGGCACAGTCCGCGATCTTCACCGTGCTGCTCATCGTCGCCACCGCCAACGCGGTCAACTTCGTCGACGGCCTCGACGGGCTGGCCGCCGGCATGGTCGCCATCGGCGCGATCGCCTTCTTCGCGTACGCGTTCGTGCTCGCAGTCGAGAACGGTGAGTCCCGCGCCATCGCGGCGGCCCTGCTCACAGCCGCCCTCGCCGGCGCCTGCATCGGTGTGTTGCCGCACAACTTCTTCCCGGCCCGCATGTTCATCGGCGACTCGGGCTCGATGCTGATCGGATTCGTGCTGGCCTGCTCGTCGATCAGCCTCACCGGACAGTTCCCCGCCACCAACATCTCGGAGGGCATCGGCGGTGCGCAGACGACGTTCCTGACGTTCCTGCTCCCGCTGATCCTCCCGGTCGCGATGCTGCTCGTCCCGTTCCTCGACCTGGCGCTCGCCGTGGTGCGGCGAACCCGCGCCGGTCGCTCCCCGTTCAGCCCGGACAAGATGCACATCCACCACCGGCTGCTGGAGATCGGACACTCACACCGCAACGCCGTGCTCGTCATGTACTCGATCGCCGGACTGGTCGCCTTCGGCACCGTGTTCGTGAGCCTCGTGAGTGGCTGGGAATCGATCGTCGGCTTCGTCGTGTTGGCGGCACTGACCGCCGCTTTCGTGTTCCTCCTGCCGCGGTGGCGACCCATCAAGAGGACCTGACCGCCAGACCGGTTTCGGGCGCAGGGGCGGCTGTCAAGAGCCCATGGCGCTCGTGATAGTTTTCACGTACTTCGCGCCACTGCTCATCGACCCCGAATCGCCAAGGACGGCCGCCGAAAATGACGACCGACGCACCCCCTCGTACCGTCGCCACGACGGGCCTTGAGAGCGGAGTCTCGTCGGTCATTCCAGCAGCTACCAGGAGCGCCCGATGGACGACGACCCCTCCGATGGGCAGCAGCCCGAGGACGGTCCGTCCCTCGGCGGTCGCGACCTCCTCACGCTCGGCAGCATGCTCCTCGGTTCCGTCGTCACGGGTGTTGTGGTCGGCCTGCTTCTCGACTCCTGGTTGGGCACCTCACCGGTCCTTGCGTTCGCCGGCACGATGCTCGGCATCGTCGCGGCCGGTGTGGGCTTCTGGCTTCGAGTCCGCACGTTCCTACGGGGCTGAGGCAGCCCCATGAACGACATCACACCGATCCATGACGGCGCCACACCCATGCCGCCCGCGTCGTTCGGTCGCGCCGTTCACAACCAGCGCCGCGCCGGCCTTCTTGCCCTCGGCCTCGTCGTGGCTGCCGTGTGGATCAGCATCCCGCTCGGCGAGTGGCGTATCGGCCTCTTCCTGGCCGGCGGATTCGTACTCGGCCTGCTCAACCACGTGCTCACCGAGTACGCCATGCAGAAGGCCATCGCCTCCGGCAACCCCATCACCCGGCAGGCCTACGCCTCCAGCTCGTTGTGGCGCCTCGCCGTCATCTCGATCATCGCGTTCGGGGTGGGGGCGATCTACTGGCCGGACGGCGCGGCCGTGATGTTCGGCCTGGCGATCTTTCACATGATCGCCCTGATGCTGACTGCCATTCCGCTGCTGAGAGAGGTGCGAAAGGGATGATCCGAAACCCGGTCACCGCCGAGTCCGAAGAGGGCGGCAGTGCCATCGAGATCGGCCACCACTCCACATGGGAGATCGCTGGGTTCACCGTGCATGCCGACACGATCACCTCCACGATCATCGCTGGTGGCGTCGTCATCTTCCTCGGCCTGCTGCTCCGACGGAGCGCTTCGAACGAGGTCCCCGGCAAGCTCCAGCTGGCGTGGGAAGCACTCGTCATCTGGGTGAACGACCAGGTCGAGAGCACTCTCGGCCGACTCAACCCCTTCGTCGTGCCGCTGGCGGCTTCGCTTTTCGTCTTCATCTTCGTGGCCAACCTGCTCGAGGTCATCCCCACCGACCACAAGGCCCCGCCTCCCACGGCTGACGTCAACCTGACGTACGCGCTCGCTCTGATCGTGATCATCGGCGCAACGGTCTACGGCATCCGGGAGCGCGGCGTGAAGGACTATGTGAAGGGCTTCACCGAGCCTTACGCGATCATGACTCCGTTCAACATCCTCGAGGAGATCGCCAAGCCGATCTCCTTGGCGCTTCGACTTTTCGGCAACATCTTCGCGGGCGGCGTCATGCTGAGCATCATCGCCATGCTGCCGTTCTGGCTGACACCGCTTCCGACGGTTCCGTGGAAGCTCTTCGGCATCTTCATCGGTGCGATTCAGGCGCTGATCTTCGCCCTGCTCACCATCTTGTACTTCGGCATGGCGGCACAGGGCCACGGCACCGGCGACCATGACGACTCGCCGTCCGCTGACGAGACCGATGAAGATGCGGACGAGAAGTCGTCCGCTGGGGCCAAGACCGAGAAGCAGCTGCAGCCCGCCTGAAACATCCAACTTCACAGACCTGCACAGTCATCATCGGAGAAACCGGTGGTGGGAGCCAAGGAGAGACATGGCAGTAGACAACACCGCAGTCACGACCGCCGGCGCAATGGTCGGCGGTGGCATCGCCCTCGGCGGCGGCGCCATCGGCGCGGCCATCGGTGACGGTCTGGCCGGCAGTTCGACCATCCAGGGCATTGCTCGTCAGCCGGAGGCTCAAGGCCGCCTGATGACGATCTTCTTCCTGACAGTCGGACTGTGTGAGGCGATGTACTTCATCAACCTGGCCTTCATGGCGCTGTTCGTCTTCGCCCTGGCCTGAGCCGTGAGTCACGTGATCCAATACGTCACTGCCGAGGAAGGCGGTGGCGAGAGCAACTTCCTCGTACCCAACATGACGTTCGTCTTCGAGCTCATCTCGTTCGCGATCATCATGTGGGTGATGTGGAAATACGTCCTGCCGCCGATCAACAAAGCGATGACCGAGCGCCAGGAGAAGATCAAGGCGCAGTTCGACGAGGCCGCCCAGGCGAAGGCCGATGCCGAGAACACCGAGTCCGAGCTGAAGGCGCAGATGGCCGACGCGCGGGCCGATGCCTCACGGATCCGTGAGGAGGCTCGCGAGCAGGGCGCGCAGATCATCGCCCAGCATCGTGAGCAGGCCCAGATCGAGGCCGAGCGCGTCACGTCGAACGCACACGCGCAGATCGAGGTCGACCGTGCGCAGGCGTTGTCACAGCTGAAAGGCGAGGTCGGCACCATCGCCACCACGCTGGCCGGCCGCATCGTCGGGGAGTCCCTCGATGACGACGAGCGTCAGAAGCGATCGGTCGAGCGGTTCATCGCCGAGCTCGAGGACGAGTCCGACACGAAGAACAAGAAGGGCAGCTGATGCGGGGAGCCTCGGCCGGTTCGCTCACGGAGGTGCTCGACGCCGTCGAGCGGTCCTCGGGAACCCTGAGCACGGTCGGCGACGAGTTGTTCTCCGTCGCCGCCGCACTCGACGTCACGCCATCGGTGCGCCGCGTCCTCACCGACCCGGCCACCGAGGCCGACGCCCGCTCCGGTCTGGCCGCCGCGGTGTTCGGCGACAAGATCGATGTCGCAACCCTCGGCGTCGTCGACGTCGCCGCCCAGCATCGCTGGGCGTCCGGGCGGGACCTTCCCGACGCCCTCGAGGTCGCCGGGCTGGCCGCGCACGTTGCCGCGGCCGATCGCGACGGCTCGCTCGACACCCTCGAGAACGAGCTCTTCGAGGCCCAGCGCATCATCGACGACGCCCGCGAGCTGCGCGGCGTGCTCGGCGATCGCACGATCGCCGCCGATCACAAGCGCACGCTCATCGACTCGATCTTCGGCGGCAAGGTCTCAACGGCGGCCCTCGCGCTCATCCAGCAGGCCGGCGCGACGCGTACCGGATCGTTCGACGCCGTGCTGGCCGGGTTCGCCGACGAGGTCGCGGCCCGACGCCGGCGCCTGCTGGCCGAGGTGCGCAGCGCCTACGAGCTCGGCGCTGCCGAGCTCGACCGACTGGCGGCTGCACTCACCGAGAGGTACGGCAGGGAGGTCCACCTCAACGTCATCGTCGACCCGACGATCGTCGGTGGTCTCCGTGTCGCCATCAACGACGACGTCATCGACGGCACGGTCTCCGGCCGCCTCGAGGACGCCCGACGAGAGCTTGCGGGCTGACCCGCACCACAGACACCACTGATACGAACGACACAGAAGGCAGGCAGAACACATGGCGGAACTCACGATCAGTCCGGACGAGATCCGTGACGCGCTGCAGGCGTTCGTGGCCGACTACAAGCCGAGCGCGACCTCGACCGAAGAGGTCGGCCACGTCTCGGACGCGGGCGACGGCATCGCCCACGTCGAGGGGCTGCCCTCGGCGATGGCCAACGAGCTCCTCGAGTTCGAGGACGGCACGCTCGGCCTCGCACTGAACCTCGACGTCCGCGACATCGGCGTGGTCATCCTCGGCGAGTTCTCCGGCATCGAGGAGGGCCAGACGGTCCGCCGCACCGGCGAGGTGCTGTCGGTGCCCGTGGGCGACGCCTACCTCGGCCGCGTCTGCGATCCGCTGGGCAACCCGATCGACGGGCTCGGCGAGATCAAGTCCGAGGAGCGTCGCGCCCTCGAGCTGCAGGCGCCCAGCGTCATCAACCGCAAGAGCGTGCACGAGCCCCTGCAGACCGGCATCAAGGCGATCGACTCGCTGACGCCGATCGGCCGCGGCCAGCGCCAGCTGATCATCGGCGACCGCCAGACCGGCAAGACCGCGATCGCGACCGACACGATCATCAACCAGAAGGAGTACTGGGACACCGGCGATCCTGCGAAGCAGGTCCGATGCATCTACGTCGGCATCGGCCAGAAGGGCTCGACCATCGCCGCCGTACGCGGTGCCCTCGAGGAGGCCGGCGCGCTGGAGTACACCACGATCGTCGCGGCTCCCGCGTCCGACTCCGCGGGCTTCAAGTACCTCGCGCCGTACACCGGCTCGGCCATCGGCCAGCACTGGATGTACCAGGGCAAGCACGTCCTGATCATCTTCGACGACCTGTCGAAGCAGGCCGAGGCCTACCGTGCCGTGTCACTCCTGCTCCGCCGCCCACCGGGCCGCGAGGCCTACCCCGGCGACGTCTTCTACCTGCACAGCAGGTTGCTCGAGCGTTGCGCCAAGCTCAGCGACGACCTCGGCGCAGGCTCGATGACGGGCCTACCGATCGTGGAGACGAAGGCCAACGACGTGTCGGCCTACATCCCGACCAACGTCATCTCGATCACCGACGGTCAGATCTTCCTGCAGTCCGACCTCTTCAACGCCAACCAGCGCCCGGCCGTCGACGTCGGCATCTCGGTCTCGCGCGTGGGCGGTAACGCGATGACCAAGTCGATGAAGTCCGTCACCGGATCGCTCAAGGTCGAGCTCGCGCAGTACCGCGCGATGGAGGCGTTCGCCATGTTCGCCTCCGACCTCGACGCCGCGTCCAAGGCCCAGCTCGCCCGTGGCCAGCGCCTCATGGAGGTGTTCAAGCAGGGTCAGTACAAGCCGTTCCCGGTCGAGCAGCAGGTCGTCTCCATCTGGGCGGCCACCAGCGGCAAGTTCGACCCTGTCCCGGTGCAGGACGTCAGCCGGTTCGAGCAGGAGTTCCTCGAGTACGTCAAGTTCCAGCACGAGGGCATCTTCGACGCCATCCGCGAGTCCGGGAAGTTCGAGGACGACAACGAGAACGCCCTCGAGGATGCCTACAAGTCCTTCCTCAACCAGTTCGAGACGAGCGAGGGCGAGCGCATCAAGGCTGGTCACGAAGAGTTCGACGCCCTCGAGGACGAGGACGTCGAGCAGGAGCAGATCGTCAAGCAGAAGCGGGGCTGAAGTGACCACCACCGAGAACTACGAGGCGCCACCGGCGCCCAGGCACGCGCCTCGCGGCGTTGTCCTCGGTCGCAGGGCGTCCAGCCCAGCTCCCTCGTCCGCCTTGCGATGCACGCACCTGAACGCCGCTGGCATCCACGTCGCTCTCGGTGGTGATCACTGAGTGGCCGTCTCCCTGCGCGAGTACCGCGCCAAGATCAAGTCGACGCAGTCGATGAAGAAGATCACGCGCGCCATGGAGCTGATCGCTGCGTCCCGCATCATCAAGGCTCAGCAGCACGCGGCGGCGGCGGAGCCGTACGCCCGCGAGCTGACCCGGGCCGTGTCGGCGGTGGCCACGTTCGCGGACGTCGATCATCCGCTGACCACCGAGAAGGACGATCCCAAGAAGGCGGCGGTCCTGGTCATCTCCAGCGACCGTGGCCTGGCGGGGGCGTACTCCTCGAGCGTGCTCAAGGAGTCGGAGCGTCTCGCCGAGAAGCTGCACTCCGAGGGCAAGGAGGTGGAGTACTACCTGGCCGGCCGCAAGGCGGAGGGTTACTTCAGGTTCCGCCAGCGCGACTACGTCACGTCCTGGAGCGGTTTCTCCGACCGGCCCGAGTACGCCAACGCCCGCGAGATGGGCGACATGCTCGTGGCGGCCTTCAACGCCGGCCTCGACGAACCGGTCGAGGGCGGCACCGCCGACCAGGAGCGGGCGGTCGACGAGCTGCACATCGTGTTCACCCGGTTCAGGTCGATGCTCACCCAGGAGCCCGACGTCATCCGGCTCCTTCCGCTCGAGGTCGTCGAGGGAACCGAGGAGCCCGACCCTGACGAGGTGCTCCCTCTGTATGAGTTCGAGCCCTCGGAGACCGAGGTGCTGGACGCGCTGCTGCCCAAGTACGTCAACAGCCGTATCTACTACTGCCTCCTGCAGGCGGCCGCCTCCGAGCTGGCGGCCCGCCAAAAGGCGATGAAGTCCGCCACCGACAACGCCCAGGACCTCATCGAGAAGTACACCCGCGTCGCCAACCAGGCCCGTCAGGCCGGCATCACCCAGGAGATCAGCGAGATCGTGGGTGGCGCCAACGCGCTCGCCGACGCCAAAGCCCAATCCGAATAGCCCCGTACGAATAGCCCAGTCCGAATAGCACTGAGTGAGTGAGAGACATGACTGCCACCACCGAAGAGAAGCAGACCACCACCGGCCGCGTGGCCCGCGTGATCGGGCCGGTGCTCGATATCGAGTTCCCCAGCGACGCGATGCCCGACATCTACAACGCGCTGACCGTCGACGTCGAGATCGCGGGTGAGACGGAGACCTTGACCCTCGAGGTGGCGCAGCACATCGGTGACGGCATGGTCCGTGCCATCAGCCTGCGGCCCACCGACGGCGTCGTGCGTGGCACCACCGTCATCGACCTCGGAGGGCCGATCAGCGTCCCCGTGGGCGACCAGACGCTCGGCAAGGTGTTCAACACCACCGGCGAGGTGCTCAACCTCGAGGAGGACGAGACCTTCGAGGTCGAGGAGCGCTGGGGCATCCACCGCAAGGCCCCGGCGTTCGACCAGCTCGAGGCCAAGACCGAGATGTTCGAGACCGGAATCAAGGTCATCGACCTTCTCACCCCCTACGTGCTGGGCGGCAAGATCGGTCTGTTCGGTGGCGCCGGTGTGGGCAAGACCGTGCTCATCCAGGAGATGATCGCCCGCGTCGCCAAGGACCACGGTGGTGTGTCGGTGTTCGCCGGAGTCGGCGAGCGCACCCGCGAGGGCAACGACCTCATCACCGAGATGGACGAGGCCGGCGTGCTCGGTCAGACCGCGCTCGTCTTCGGCCAGATGGACGAGCCGCCGGGAGCGCGCCTGCGCGTGGCGCTGTCGGCCCTGACGATGGCCGAGTACTTCCGCGACGTCCAGAAGCAGGACGTGCTGCTGTTCATCGACAACATCTTCCGGTTCACGCAGGCCGGCTCGGAGGTCTCGACGCTGCTGGGCCGCATGCCTTCGGCCGTGGGATACCAGCCGACGCTGGCCGACGAGATGGGCGTGCTGCAGGAGCGCATCACGTCAACGCGTGGTCACTCGATCACGTCGCTCCAGGCCATCTACGTGCCGGCCGACGACTACACCGATCCGGCTCCGGCCACCACGTTCGCGCACCTCGATGCGACCACCGAGCTGAGCCGTGAGATCGCCTCACTGGGCATCTACCCGGCCGTGGACCCGCTGACGTCGACCTCGCGCATCCTCGACCCGCGCTACATCGGCGACGACCACTACACCACGGCCAACCGGGTGAAGGGGATCCTGCAGCGCAACAAGGAGCTGCAGGACATCATCGCGATCCTCGGTGTCGACGAGCTCAGCGAGGAAGACAAGACGATCGTGTCCCGCGCGCGTCGTCTGCAGCGCTTCCTGTCCCAGAACACCTACGTGGCCAAGCAGTTCACCGGTCTGGAGGGCTCGACCGTCCCGATCGACGAGACCGTCGACGCCTTCACCAAGATCTGTGACGGCGAGTACGATCACGTGGCCGAGCAGGCCTTCTTCATGTGCGGCGGTCTCGACGACGTCGACAAGAAGTGGGACGAGATCCAGAAGGGCCTCTGATGTCAGACCCGCTGCAGGTCGAGCTCGTGGCCGCCGACCGGGTGGTCTGGTCGGGCGAGGCGACGATGATCATCGCCAGGACCGCCGAGGGCGACCTCGGGGCCTTGCCCGGCCACGCGCCGGTCCTGTCGATCCTGCTGCCGAGCGTCGTCGAGATCACCACCACCGACGGCGAGCAGGTGCGGGCGGCGGTCGAGGACGGGTTCCTGTCCATCGCCAACGATCGGGTGTCGATCCTCTCCGAGGACGCCTTCCTCGCTGACGAGATCGACGTGGACGCCGCGCGGGCCGAGGTCGAGAAGCTTCAGGGTGAGGACGACTCGCTGGCTCTGCAGCGCGCCGAGGCCAAGGTACGCGCCGCGGAGAAGACGTCCTGACTCGTTGAGAGCGAAGGGAGGACACCTCAGTGCCGATCTGGCTGTGGCTCGTCGACTCCCTCGCGCTCATCGTCGTTCTCGCCGCACTCCTGGTGCTGGCGCTTGTCGTCCGTAGACGACTGGTCGCCCGGAGGGGTGGCACGTTCGACCTCAGCATCAATCGTCGCGACGAGGCGACCTCCAAGGGATGGACGCTCGGGGTCGGCGCCTTTCGAGGCAACACCCTCGAGTGGTACCGCACCTTCTCGTTCGCGTGGTGGCCGCGCTACCGGTTCGTTCGCGGCGACATCGCGATCGATGGGAGGCGTGATCCGCTCGGACCGGAGGTCTACTCCGTGCACACCGGACACGTGATCGTCACGGTGCGCCACCCGTCTGGTGTGCGGCAGATGGCCATGAGCCCGAGCGCGCTGACCGGTCTTCTCGCGTGGCTTCATTCATCGCCGCCAGGTCACAGCGTCAACAACGTGCTCTGAGAATCCTGAAAGATTGACGCAGAACCCTCAGGCAAGGAAGAATCGGGCCCGGTCGGGGGGTCACGTTGACGCCCCTGGGAATTGGAGTTCATCGTGATCAAGCGCATTGCAGTCGCCGCGTTCGTATCTGTCGTCACTGCGCTCGGTGTGGTTGCCCCAGCAGCCTCCGCGCACTCCGCCAACGCCGCCACCTACTACCACGTGGACATCGACTGGGAGTGACGTCACCCGTCCGACTCGACCGGCGCTGACCTTTCACCGCCGGGTACCCACAGCACGTCCCCGTCCTCGCGGTTCGCATACCGCGCGAGGATGAATAACAGATCACTGAGCCGGTTGAGGTACTTCGCCGTCAGCACATTCATGGTGTCGCCGTACTCGTCGAGTGCGGCCCAGGCCGACCGCTCCGCGCGACGTGTCACCGTGCGGGCCACGTGCAGCTCGGCCGCAGCCTGAGTCCCTCCGGGCAGGATGAACGACCGCAGCTTCGTCAGTGACTCGTTGTAATGGTCGCACCAACCCTCGAGCCGCTCGATGTAGTCGGGCTCCACCCGCAAGGGTGGGTACTTCGGGTCCTCAACCACGGGGCACGACAGGTCGGCGCCCACGTCGAACAGGTCGTTCTGCACGTGCGTGAGCACGCCCACGACGTCGTCGGGCAGGGTACCGAGCGCAAGCGCGACGCCGAGATGGCTGTTCGCCTCGTCGACGTCGGCGTAGGCGCCGATCCGGAGATCCAGCTTCGACGTCGTGCTCATGTCGCCGAGATTCGTCGTGCCGTCGTCGCCCGTACGTGTGTATATGCGGGTGAGGTTGACCATAGTGGCGAGTCTAGGCGGCGCTGAGGCGGGTAATCTGGCCGCTATGCCTGACAAGCCCTGGGTGATGCGCACGTACGCCGGACACAGCTCCGCCGCCGAGTCGAACGCCTTGTACCGCCGCAACCTCGAGAAGGGTCAGACCGGGCTCTCCGTCGCGTTCGACCTTCCCACCCAAACCGGCTACGACCCCGACCACGTGCTCTCCAAGGGAGAGGTCGGCAAGGTCGGTGTCCCGATTCCCCATCTGGGCGCCATGCGCCGGTTGTTCCAGGACATCCCGCTCGACACGATGAACACCTCGATGACCATCAACGCCACCGCGATGTGGCTGCTCGCGATGTACGAGGTCGCAGCCGAGGAGCAGGGTGCTCCGCCGTCGAGCCTGTCGGGGACGACGCAGAACGACATCATCAAGGAGTACCTGTCGCGCGGTACGTACGTGTTCCCCCCGGAGGCGTCGCTGCGCCTCACGACGGACATGATCGCCTACACGGTCAAGGAGATCCCCAAGTGGAACCCCTTGAACATCTGCAGCTACCACCTGCAGGAGGCGGGCGCGACGCCCACGCAGGAGCTCGCCTACGCACTGTGCACCGCGATCGCCGTCCTCGACGCTGTCCGGGACTCCGGCCAGGTGCCCGAGGACGAGTTCGAGCACGTGGTCGGTCGCATCTCGTTCTTCGTCAACGCCGGCGTGCGGTTCATCGAGGAGACCTGCAAGATGCGGGCGTTCGCGCAACTGTGGGACGAGATCACCCGGGAGCGCTACGGCGTCGAGGACCCCAAGATGCGTCGTCTGCGCTACGGCGTGCAGGTCAACTCGCTCGGCCTCACCGAGGCCCAGCCCGAGAACAACGTCCAGCGCATCGTGCTGGAGATGCTCGGTGTCACGCTGAGCAAGAACGCGCGTGCCCGAGCCGTGCAGCTGCCCGCCTGGAACGAGGCGTTGGGTCTGCCGCGCCCGTGGGACCAGCAGTGGTCGCTCCGCCTGCAGCAGGTCCTGGCCTTCGAGTCCGACCTGCTCGAGTACGACGACATCTTCGAGGGCTCCCACGTCATCGAGGCCAAGGTCGCCGAGCTGGTCGAGGGCGCGAAGGCCGAGATCGACCGCGTGCAGGCGATGGGCGGAGCGGTGGCGGCGGTCGAGTCGGGCTACATGAAGGGAGAGCTGGTCGCCTCGCACTCGGAGCGCCGGGCCCGCATCGAGGCCGGCGAGATGAAGGTCATCGGCGTGAACTCCTATACGGAAACTGAACCGTCTCCGCTGACGTCCGACCTCGACACCGCCATCCAAGCGCCTGACCCCGAGGCGGAGCGGGCGGCGATCGCCGACATCGAGACGTGGCGCTCGGAGCGGGACCAGCCAGCCGTCGACAAGGCGCTGAAGCGGCTGCAGTCCGAGGCGAAGACTGACACCAACCTGATGGAGGCGACGCTCGACTGCGTACGAGCCGGCGCCACGGTCGGTGAGTGGGCCGGCGCGCTGCGGGAGGTGTTCGGGGAGTACCGCGCACCTACCGGCATCACCGGCGGTGTCGGCGTCGCCGAGGCCGGCAAGGAGCTCACGGCAGTGCGCGAGCGGGTTGCCGCCACCGGAAAGGAACTGGGCACCCGGCTTCGTTTCCTGGTCGGCAAGCCGGGCCTTGACGGTCACTCCAACGGCGCCGAGCAGATCGCGGTCCGCGCCCGCGATGCCGGCTTCGAGGTCATCTACCAGGGCATCCGGCTCACGGCGGCGCAGATCGTCGCCGCGGCCGTGGCCGAGGACGTCCACTGTGTCGGGCTGTCGATTCTGTCCGGGTCCCACATGGAGCTCGTGCCGGAGGTGCAGAAGGGCCTGGCCGAGGCGGGGATGGGCGACGTGCCGGTCATCGTGGGCGGCATCATCCCCGACTCCGATGCGCGGGCTCTGGAGAGCCAGGGCATCGCCGCCGTGTTCACGCCAAAGGACTTCGGCATGACCGACATCATGGCGCGGATCGTCGAGGAGATCCGCAAGGCCAACGATCTGTCTTAGACCTAGAACGTCAGGACAAGCTGCGGAAGTCGGCCGGCAGGCCGCCGCCACCCGCGACCGACGTTGCGAGGTCCTGCAGAGCCATCAGCGCGACCGACTGGCTGAACGGGCCGAACGAGACGCGGGCGACACCTAGCTCGGCCATGCGCGCCGGCTGGACGCCGCCGGGGACGGCGAGCAGCGACAGCCGGCCGGGTCCGAACGCGTCGACGAGCGTGGTGGTCTCGTGCTCGCTGACTCCGCCCGGGACAAAGACCACCGGTGCCCCGACGTCAAGGAACGCCTGACCCCGCTGCACGGCGTCGCCGAGGACGTCCGCGCGCGGACGGTCGCCGGCGAGCAGGAACGCATCGGTGCGGGCGTTGAGGACGAAGTCGGACAGGCCCTCGTCTACTGCGGCTTTGATGACAGCCTCGACCGCGGCGACGGCCTCGGGCAGCGGATCCATCCGGTCCTCGAGATTCATGCCCACCGCTCCGACGCCGATCGCGTGCCGCGTGGTCTCGGCCGGGTCGCCGTAGCCGGCTTCGAGATCGGCCGTGACAGGAAGTTCGGTTGCGGCCACAACCCGCTGGACGACGTCGAGCATGGCGCCTCGACTGATGTGTTCGCCGTCCTCGAAGCCGAGCGACGCGGCGATCGAGTGGCTGGCGGTCGCAAGCGCCTGGACTCCGGGCACGTTGGCCACCACGCGTGCGCTGGTGACGTCCCAGACATTGACGAGGCGGAGCATGGCGGGAGGGGCATGGAGGCGGCGCAGGGTGGCGGCCTTGTCCTGGGTCGTCGGCACACGGGCCACCCTAGGGCGTACCTCCCCTTCCGGTCCGGGCTCGCGGCACGGCGAATCCCGACCGGCGGCGTTCTCGTCGGTCGCCGCACAACCCCGGTGCGCCTCCCTCCTCCGCCTTGCCGGATTCGGGTCCGCCGCACCGCTCCCTGATCCGAACCCGAAGGGGAGGCACACCCTAGGACCCGTCACTGTCAAGACCGACGGATAGGCTCAGCGTATGCAGGGGACAACCATCGGCGCGCGTCATGTCTCGGCGGTCGTGCTGGGTGTCCTAGCCATCACGATGACTGCCTGTGCGTCGGACGAACCGGCCGACGTAACCGTCAAGCTCGAGATGAGCGTGCAGGCCGACGAGAACGCCAAGGCGCGCACCGGGACGTTGACCTGCCCGGGCGAGACGGCCAAGGAGAGAGACATCTGTGCTGCCCTCGACGTCGTTGCGCCCGCAGTGTTCGAACCCGTTCCCCTCGACGAGGCCTGCACGGCCATCTACGGCGGTCCTCGCACGGCTACCGTGACGGGTTCCTATCAGGACGAGCCCGTCTCCGCGATCTTCAACCAGGAGAACGGCTGCGAGATCGCCCGGTGGAACCAGATCAAGCCGGTCCTGAAGGCCCTCGGCCTCACGACCTAGAACAACCTCAGGCTCGGATCGTCGATGCCGCGCAGCTCGTCGTAGTTGACGACGACGCACTCGATACCCCGGTCCTTGGCCAGCGTGCGCGCCTGCGGCTTGATCTCCTGGGCCGCGAACATGCCCCGCACCGGCGCCAGCAGCGGGTCGCGATTCATCAGGTCGAGGTAGCGGGTCAGCTGCTCGACGCCGTCGATCTCGCCGCGACGCTTGATCTCCACGGCGACCGAGCCGCCAGACGCGTCCTTGCAGAGCAGGTCGACCGGACCGATGGCGGTCATGTATTCGCGGCGCACGAGGCGCATGCCGACCCCCAGCTTGGTCGTGTGCTCGGCGAGCAGCTCCTGCAGGTGCTTCTCGACGCCGTCCTTCTGCAGACCGGGATCGACACCCAGCTCGTGGGCCGAGTCGTGCATCACCTCGTCAAGCCGGATGCGCAGCGTGTCGTCGGACTTCGTGGCCGACACCGTCCATTCGGTGACGCCGTTGATGGTTTCCTCGCGCAAGGTGCACGGAGGACTCATCCAGTTGAGCGGCTTGTACGAGCCACCGTCGGAGTGGACCAGTACCGAACCGTCGGCCTTGACCATGATGACGCGGGTGGCCAGGGGAAGGTGGGCGGTCAGGCGACCGGCGTAGTCGACCTGACACCGCGCGACGACGAGCCGCAACCTACTGTCCCGACGAAGAGGGGACCCGCTCGAGCGTTCCGAGGTTGAAGACCAAGGTCTCGTCCTCGACGGCGCCCTCGTCGGTGTTGCCGTCGTCGCCCTCGAGCGCGACTGTGCCACCGTCGAGCGTGTACTTGCCGACCCGGAAGTTCTCGACGTCCTCGAAGTCCTCGACGAACGTGCCGTCGGCGCGGAAGTGGACCGTCCACTTCGCGTCCGGGTCCTCCCAGTCGCCGACCAGGTCCGATGCCTGCTCGGGCACACCGCTCGTGACCGGGGCCGAGGCGGAGGCGCCCTTCGACGGGCCTGCGGTTTCGGAGGGCGACGACGTGGCTTCGTCAGAGCTTTCGCCGTTAGTGCCGCAGCCCGCGAGAGCGACCAGCAGGGCAGCCGCTGTGGCGATCCTCATACGCATTTCACGGATCTCCCGATGTCGACAGTGACGCTGTGACGATAGTGTGTCACGACCCCCCACCCCAAGGAGTTAAGGCATGCAGGAGATCGTGGACCGATTTTTCGGGACGGATCGGGGGGCCGAGATCGCTCGTATCCTTTTGCTCCCGTACCTGAACCACGCCGCCACGATGTATGCCAGCGAGTACGCCACCCGCGACGACATCGACGCCGCGATGCGCTTCGGATGTGGCTACCCGATCGGGCCCCTCGCACTCATCGAGGCGCTCGGGCCCGACGTCGTGATCTCCGGGCTGGAGAAGCTGCACGCGGACACCGGTGATCCCTTGCACGCTCCCGCGCCGGTTCTCGGCGAGCTGGCTGTCGCTCCGTCGTCCGATGACGCCGCGGTGCCGCAGCTGCGGCACGAGATCTCCACGGTCGGGGTCGTGGGCACCGGCACCATGGCCGCCGGCATCGTCGAGGTGTTCGCCAAGGCCGGCCACGACGTCGTGTTCGTCGGTCGATCCGATGAGAAGGTCGATGGGGTCGTCGCCCTCATCACCAAGAACCTCGACAAGGCCATCGCCAAGGGAAAGCTCGACGACGACGCCAAGGAGGCCGTGCTCGGGCGGCTGACCGGCGCCATCAGCAGGGAGTCGCTGGCCGACGTCGACATCGTCGTCGAGGCCATCGCCGAGGACATGGACGTCAAGTGCGAGTTGTTCACCGACCTCGACCGCATCGCCAAGCCCGGCGCCATCCTCGCGACGACCACGTCGTCCTTGTCGATCTCCGAGCTCGCTGCTGTCACCAGCCGTCCCGAGGACGTCGTGGGCCTTCACTTCTTCAACCCGGCGCCGATCATGAAGCTGGTCGAGGTGGTTTCCGCGCCGACCACGAGTCCCGAGGTCGCCGAGACGGCGAAGGCGCTCAGTGGCAAGGTCGGCAAGCATCCGGTCTCGTGCACCGACCGCGCCGGCTTCATCGTCAACGCCCTGCTGTTCCCGTACCTCAACGACGCCGTCAGGCTGTACGAGGCTGGCAGCGACTCCCTCGACGAGATCGACACGGCCATGAAGCAGACCAAGCTCCCGATGGGCCCGTTCGAGCTGCTCGACGTCGTGGGCAACGACGTCTCGCTGGCCATCCAGCAGACCCTGGTGGGGGTGTTCGGGCACGCCGGATGGGAGCCCGCACCGACTCTCGTCCGGCTTGTCGATGAGGAAAAACTCGGTCGCAAGACCGGCGAAGGCTTCCACACGTACTGAGCTGGATCCCGACGATTCCGGTAACCCCAGGGTTCCGGCCTCGTTATCATGCGAGAGGGAGCATGACAGGAGCAACAGCACATGACCCGAACCGACACCGTGGTGGCCAGCAGCCGCTACGTGCGGATCGCCGTCATCACGTTCTTGGCAGCCGTTCTGCCGATGCTCCTCACGGTCGAGCTCCTCGCCGCACATATCGGCCAGACGACGCGTGAGGTCGTCCAGGCGAGCGAGTGCCGGGGCGATGGATGCGAGCTCTCGGCCGTCGTTGTCCGCACGGTGACCGAGCTCGAGGACCGGGGCCTGAACTGCCGTTCCAAGCCGGCACTCACCGACACCATCGTCTTCGAGTGGAACAACGACGACGTCGAGGTGATCGACTTCGCCGCCGCGCTCGAGGCGTCGTCGAACAGCGCAGGATGGGTCCGTCAGTACTGCCTTCCACCGGGGTAAACGTAGGATCGAGGCATGCCTCGTCGCCGTGCAGTCCATCCCGCGCAGCGTCATCTGCGCCCGACAGCCGAGCGGATCGTCGACAAGCGCGACGGTCAGTGGTACGTCCGGCCCATCACCGGCGCGACGTCCACGAAGACCTACACCTGTCCCGGCTGCCTGCAGGCCATCACGCCGGCCACTCCCCACACGGTCGCCTGGCCGGTTGAGAAGTCGCTGCTCAGCGCCGATCCCATCGACGAGCGCAGGCACTGGCACACAGCCTGCTGGGCGAGGAAGCACTGATGACTGACGCCGACCAGGCCATCCGGGGCAACTCCATCCTTCCCGCGCGTCGCGAGCCACTGACGTTGCAGACCGCCGACGGCGTCGACCTCGTGGGCGAGCTGGCCCTGCCCGCCGACCGCGACCCGGTGGCCACCATGATCTGCCTGCACCCGCTGCCGACCCACGGCGGGATGATGGACAGTCAGCTGTTTCGCAAGGCGGCCTACCGGCTCCCGGCGCTGGCCGGCATTGCGGTCCTGCGGTTCAACACCCGCGGAACGTCGAGTGTCCAGGGCACCAGCGGAGGAGAGTTCGACAACGGGGGAGCGGAGAAGTACGACGTCGCCGCGGCCATCGAGTATGCCGAGTTCGCCGACCTCCCGCATATCTGGTTGGTCGGCTGGTCCTTCGGCACCGACCTGGCGCTCATGCACGGACTCGACCCGGCCGTCGAGGGTCTGGTGCTGTTGTCGCCGCCACTGCGGTTCTCCGCCGACGAGCACCTGGCCGCTTGGGCCGAGTCCGGCAAACCGGTGACGGCTCTCGTGCCCGAGCTGGACGACTATCTGCAACCTGGTGATGCGCGTGACCGCTTCGCGGCGATCCCCCAGGCCGAGGTGATCGGTGTCGACGGCGCCAAGCACCTGTGGGTCGGTGATGCCGAGCGGGCCCTTGACGAGATCACGGCACGGCTCGCACCTCAGGTGACGACGCCGTTGCCGCGCACGTGGGACGGACCCATGGAGCGGGCCGACCCCTCCCCCTACCGCGATCGAACGGTGGCGGCGTTCTCCGACGTGCCCCGCTGACGGTCAGTCGTTGGAGGACGGCTTGGCCGAGACGTCGTCCTTGTCGTCGACAGGCTCCAGCACTGCCGTCGTCTCAGCAGGTGCCGGCTTCTCAGCGGTCCGCGCAACCGGCTTCTCCTCGACCGCGTCCTTGGTCGTCTTCTTCTTGTCCGTCCTGTTCGCGGCCGCCTTGTCGTCGCCCTTGTCCTCCAGCACCGTGCTCGGGGCGAACGAGGCGACGATGTCGCGCAGCTGACCCATCTGGCTGAGGATGCCTTCACGCTTACGCTCGAGGTCCTCGACCTCGGCGCGGAGGTTGCGTGTCTCCCGCTCGACACTGGTGGTGGCGGTGGCTCTCAGGTGGTCGGCCTCGGCATGTGCGTTGGAGACGATGGCACTCGCCTCGGTCTTGGCGCTATCGACGATGCGGGCGGCCTCGGCGCTCGCGGAGTCGCGCGACTTCGTGGCCTGTGACATGAGGTCACGTGCACGCTCGTCGGCCGCGGCGGCGCGAGTCTCGGCGTCGCCCACCAGCTTCGCCGTCTGCTCGCTGGCTGCGACGTGGTTGTCGGAGGCCTCGCGCGCGAGCCGCTCCTTCTCGACGGCGAGCACGCGGCGAGCCTCGGTGACCTCGCGGTCGGCGGCGGCGCGGGCCTGCTCGACCTCGCGGGATGCGCCCAGACGCATGTTCTGCACGTCCTGCTCGGCGGCGAGACGGACCTGGGAGGCCTCGCGCTCGACCTGGGCGCGGAGGTCCTCGGAATAGGCCGTAGCCTCGGCTTTCTTGGCCTCGGCCTCCTCGAGCAGGCTGCGGCGCTTGTCCTCGAGCTCGGTGACCGCCCGTGTGCGCAGCTCCTCGGCGTCCTTGGCGGCCGCCGTGCGCAGCAGGCTCGCCTCCTCCTCGGCCTTCTTGACGAATTCCTCGGCCTCGCGGGCGGCACGCGTGCGGACGTCCTCGGCCTCCCGCTCCGCCAGCTGGAGCAGCTGGGCGGCGTGACCACCCAAGGTGGTGTACGACGGCTTGTCGACGGAGTCGGCTCGCTCCTTGAACTGGCTCACGGTCTCGCGGAGCTCGCTGACCTCGTTTTCCAGGGACTTGACACGATCGGCGGCACCACTGAGCTCACTCGCCTGGTTGCGTACCCAGGCATCGACGGCGTCGCTGTCGTAGCCGCCCCGGCGGGCCAGGGGAAAGGTGGCTTCCGCCGAGTTCTTGGCGGCATCGAAGATGGACAATCCGGACTGCTCGGACATGGGTTACCTCTGCAGGGTGGGTCGGTGTGGGTCAACCATACTCGGCGTCTGAGGCCAGGTTCAGACGCCCCGGAAGCGGTTGATGGCCTCCAGGTGAACAGCCCGCTTTTCCTCGTCCCGCACGCCGAGGCCCTCCTCCGGGGCCAGCGCGAGGACGCCGACCTTGCCTTGGTGGGCGTTCTGGTGGACATCGAGCGCGGCCTGACCGGTCTCGGCCAACGGGTACACGCGCGAAAGCGTCGGATGGATGAGGCCCTTGTCGATCAGTCGGTTGGCCTCCCACGCCTCGCGGTAGTTGGCGAAGTGCGAGCTCTTGATCTGCTTGAGGTTCATCCAGAGGTAGCGGTTGTCGTACTCGTGCATGTAGCCCGAGGTCGACGCGCAGGTGATGATCGTGCCGCCCTTGCGCGCGACGTACACCGAGGCGCCGAAGGTCTCTCGGCCCGGGTGTTCGAAGACGATGTCGGGGTCCTCGCCGCCGGTGAGCTCGCGGATCCTCTTGCCGAAGCGCTGCCACTCTTTGGGGTCCTGGGTGTTCTCGTCCTTCCAGAACTTGTAGCCCTCGGCCGATCGGTCGATGACGTGCTCCGCGCCGAGGGAGTGCACGATCTCGACCTTCTCGGGCGAGGAGACGACGCACACCGGGATGGCGCCGCCGTTGAGGGCCATCTGGGTGGCGTAGGAGCCGAGGCCTCCCGATGCGCCCCAGATCAGCACGACGTCGCCCTGCTTCATGTTGGCGCCGTTCTTGGACACCAGCTGGCGGTAGGCGGTGGAGTTGACCAGGCCGGGGCTGGCCGCCTCCTCCCAGGTGAGGTGGTCAGGCTTGGGCATGAGCTGGTTCGACTTGACGACGGCCAGCTCGGCGAGGCCGCCGAAGTTCGTCTCGAAGCCCCAGATGCGCTGCTGCGGATCCATCATCGTGTCGTCGTGGCCGTCGGGGCTCTCCAGCTCGACCGACAGGCAGTGTGCGACGACCTCGTTACCGGGCTTCCAGGCGTTGACTCCCGGGCCGGTGCGGAGCACGACGCCGGCGAGGTCGGAGCCGACCACGTGGTACGGGAGGTCGTGGCGCTTGCTGTAATCAGACAGGCGCCCGTAGCGCTCGAGGAACCCGAAGGTGGGCACCGGTTCGAAGATCGAGGTCCAGACGGTGTTGTAGTTGATCGCGCTGGCCATCACGGCGACCAGGGCCTCGCCCGGCGCGAGCTCGGGAACCGGGACCTCGTCGAGGTGCAGGCTCTTGCGCGGGTCCTTCTCCTTGGTCGGTATGTCCGCGAACATCTCGGCCTCGTCCTTGTGGACGGTGATGCCTTTGTAGGTCTCGGGGACCTCGATGGCGGCGAACTCGTCGTCGGGGGTGTCGCCGGCCTGGATGGCGTCAAGAATGTTCTGCACGTGGCGTCCTTCGTTCGGGGTCCCAGCGATGTTACTGGGGGTTAACATCAGCGGCTACACAGACCTGTTGTGATTCCGACCTCACCTGACCCGCCTCCAGCGCCCTGCCATTCCAGCGCCCTGCCATCATGGCCCCGTGCAGCTTGACCAGCAATTCACCTGGCGTGAACGACGGATCGCCTGGGGTTGCAGTGGCTCGGGTCCGGCCGTCGTCTTCTGCCATGGCACGCCCTGGTCGTCGGCGTTGTGGGAGCCGTTCGCCAATGCTCTGGCCGACACGTTCACCGTGTACCTCTGGGACATGCCCGGCTACGGCGCCTCCTCCAAGGACGCCGATCATGCCGTCGACCTGGGCGTTCAGAGCGAGGCGTTCGCGGCGCTGGTGAGCCATTGGGAGCTCGAGCGACCCCACGTCATCGCGCACGACTACGGCGGCGCGGTGTCACTGCGAACGCTCCTCCTGCACCAGGCGACGTTTGCGTCGCTGTGCCTCGTCGACGTGGTCGCGCTACGCCCTTGGGGCTCCCCGTTCTTCACCCTCGTCAAGGAGAACGCGGACGTCTTCGGTCAGCAGCCAACAGCGGTGCACCAGGGAGCGCTCGAGGCCTACATCTCCGGCGCGAGCCACCAAGGACTTCGTCCTGAGGAGATGGCCATGCTCGCCGGACCGTGGTTGGACGACGCGGGTCAGGCAGCGTTCTACCGTCAGATCGCCCAGGCCGACGAGCGCTTCACGGCCGAGCTCGAACCGTTCCTCGACGGCATCACCATTCCCACCCACATCGTGTGGGGCGAGGACGACACCTGGATCCCGGTCGATCGGGCACGTCGCCTCCACGAGGCCGTGCCCTCGAGCACACTCACCGTGGTGCCGGACGCCGGCCACCTCATACAGCTCGACGCACCCGTGGCCTTGGCCACCGACCTGCGTCGCTGGTTGTCCGCCGTCACCGGCTCGTGATTCAGTGCGGCGTGGCCGGCTCCACGAGCTCGACGAGCACCCCGCCTGCGTCCTTTGGGTGGACGAAGTTGACGCGGCTGTCGGAGGTGCCGCGCTTCGGGTCGTCGTAAAGCAGTCGCACGCCGCGCTCGCGGAGGGTTGCGGAGACGGCGTCGATGTCGGTGACCCGGTAGGCGAGCTGCTGGATGCCCTGGCCGTTGCGGTCGAGGAACTTGGCGATCGTGGAGTCGTCGCTGAGCGGCGCGAGCAGTTGGATGCACGAGCCGGAGTCGCCGACGGCGAGCATCGCCTCGCGGACACCCTGCTCCTTGTTGACCTCCTCGTGCACGGAATGAAGACCGAACGTGGAGGCGTAGAACTCCAGTGCCTTGTCGAGGTCGGGCACGGCGATGCCCACGTGGTCGATCGCGACGAGGAGGTGCTCGGGGACCTGGTTCATCATGCACAGCAGCGTAGAAGGGGGTAACCGTGCTCACTCCGGGTGGGTGTGCGGCAACCCGCTGAGTACGATGGCCCCCACAGTCTTCGAAGGAGTGTTCCGTCATGTCCCAGTCCGTGATCGTCGCCGGTGCGCGCACCCCCATCGGCCGTCTGCTCGGCGGCCTGAAGTCGCAGTCTGGCTCCGACCTCGGCGGACACGCCATCCAGGGCGCGCTCGAGAAGGCCGGCGTCAGCGGCGACCAGGTCGACTACGTGATCATGGGGCAGGTGCTCCAGGCGGGTGCGGGCCAGATCCCCGCACGTCAGGCGGCCGACAAGGCCGGCATCCCGCTGAACGTCCCGGCACTGACCATCAACAAGGTGTGCTTGTCCGGCCTCAACGCCATCGCGCTCGCCGACCAGCTCATTCGCGCCGGTGAGCACGAGATCATCGTCGCGGGCGGCCAGGAGTCGATGACCCGGGCTCCGCACATGCTGCTCGGCTCCCGCGAGGGCACCAAGTACGGCGACACCGCGCTCACCGACCACATGCAGGCCGACGGCCTGTGGGACGCCATCACCGACCAGGCGATGGGTGGTCTCACCGAGTCGATCAATGCAGAGAAGCAGAAGTTCACCCGCGAGGAGCAGGACGCCTTCAGCGCCCGCTCGCACCAGCTCGCCGCCGAGGCCCAGAAGAACGGCGTGTTCGACGATGAGATCGTGTCGGTCGAGATCCCGCAGCGACGCGGCGACGCGATCGTCGTCAAGGACGATGAGGGCATCCGCGGCGACACCACCGCAGAGTCCCTCGGCAAGCTGCGTCCGGCGTTCTCCAAGGAGGGCACCATCACGGCCGGGTCGGCCAGCCAGATCTCCGACGGCGCGTGTGCTGTCGTGGTCATGAGCAAGGAGAAGGCCGAGTCGCTCGGACTCACGTGGCTCGCCGAGATCGGCGCCAGTGGCCAGGTCGCCGGACCGGACTCGTCGCTGCAGTCGCAGCCGGCCAACGCGATCGCCCAGGCATGCGAGAAGGAGGGCATCTCGCCCTCCGACCTCGATCTCGTCGAGATCAACGAGGCCTTCGCCGCCGTCGGCATCGCCTCGACTCGCGAGCTCGGTGTGAGCGAGGACATCGTCAACGTCAACGGCGGTGCCATCGCGCTCGGTCACCCGATCGGCATGAGCGGCGCCCGCCTCGCGTTGCACCTCGCGCTGGAGCTCAAGCGTCGCGGTGGCGGCGTCGGTGCGGCAGCGTTGTGCGGCGGCGGCGGCCAGGGCGACGCCCTGATCGTCCGCGTCCCGGCCTAGTCGGTTGGCCGTCGACCTGAACGTAGGCGAGCTGGTCGCCGGCGCCCGGCGGGGTGAGGCCAGGGCCGTGGCCCGCCTCATCTCGCTCGTCGAGGACGAGTCTCCGTCTCTGCGTGACGTGAGTGCTGCGCTCGCGCCGCACACTGGCCGGGCCCACATCGTCGGCCTCACCGGCCCCCCGGGTGTGGGCAAGTCGACATCGACGTCGGCTCTGGTCACCGCGCTACGCGCCAAGGAGCGACGGGTCGGGGTGCTGGCGGTCGACCCGACGTCGCCGTTCTCCGGCGGCGCCCTGCTCGGCGACCGCGTCCGCATGCAGGAGCATGCGACCGACGACGACGTCTACATCCGGTCGATGGCCACTCGCGGCCATCTGGGCGGTCTCGCGGGTGCCGCGCCGCAGGCGCTGCGAGTGCTCGACGCCGCCGGGTGCGACGTGATCCTCGTTGAGACGGTGGGGGTCGGTCAGTCGGAGGTCGAGATCGCCGGCCTGGCCGACACCACGCTCGTGCTGGTCGCGCCCGGCACAGGGGATGGCATCCAGGCCGCGAAGGCGGGAATCCTCGAGATCGGCGACATCTTCGTCATCAACAAGTCCGATCGCGAAGGCGCCAACACGACGCGGCGCGAGCTGCGCAACATCGTGGCGATGCGCGAGTCCGACTGGAAGGCACCGATCGTGCTGACGGTGGCGACCACGGGGGAGGGCGTCGCCGAGGTCGTGACCGAGATCGAGCGGCATCGTGAGTACCTGGCCGGCGGTGAGCTCGATCAACGGCGGCTGGCTCGCGTGCGGCGCGAGATCGAGGCGATGGCACTCGCGTCGCTGCATCGGCGGATGGGCGATGTCACCGGGGACGCCCGTCTCGGCACGCTTGCGGCCGACGTACTGGCTGGACGCTCCGATCCGTTCGCCGCGGCCGACTTGCTGGTCGAACATCTCTAGGGCGCGTCTCCCTAGGTCTCGCTGGCGCCACCCCGACGGCGCGCCTTTGGCGCGTACTGGGCCTGATCAGGTAGAACAGAAGGCGTGTTCAAGAAGGTTCTCGGTCTGCTCGTCATCGGTTTCATCGTGTATTACCTCCTGACCGCGCCCGCCGGCGCTGCCGACGCGGTCACCGGAGCGTTCGATGCGGTGATCGAAGCGTTCGGCCAGGTGGGCATCTTCGTCGAGCGGCTCGCCACCTAGGCGACGCCATGATCGAGTACCCGTGATCGGCTTCCTGTTCGACCGTCTGCCCGATCAGGACATCGACAGCCACCTCCTCTCCATCGAGGGCGAAGAGGTCATCGACATCGTCCGGCATCACCAGATCGTCTACGCCCAGCCGTTCGTGGAGGCCCTCGGCATCATTCCGCTCTGGCTGCTGGCCGTGCTGGGTCCGATCGAGCTCGGCTGGCTGTTCATCCTGCTCGGCGTCGCACTCGGCCTGCACGCGCTGTACATCACGATGCGCGAGCGTCGGGACCTGTTCGTGGTCACCAACATGAGAGTCTTCCGGGCGACCGGCGTCTTCTCGGTGCGCATCGCCACCATGCCGATCACGCGCATCCTCGACATCACCGTCGAGAAGCCTCTCATCGGACGCTTTCTCGGCTACGGGCACTTCATCTTCGAGTCCGCCGCCCAGGCGCAGGGTCTGCGCAAGATCCGGTTCATCCCCGATCCGGACCAGCGTGACCTCACCATCCAGCGGGTCGTGCAGCGCTCGGGACTGCGCGGCCCGCGCACGTCCATGGATCGACAGATGATGGAGGGTCGCTGAAGCACTAGGGACGGTTCATAGAATGGCGACATGACCTTCTCGCGTCCTGGCGCCGTTGACCTTTCCGCGCTCTCCCAGCCGAGCGGCGCCCCACAAGCGTCGGCGCAGCCCCCTGGGCAGTACGTCGTCGACATCACCGAGCAGAACTTCCAGTCCGACGCCCTCGAGCCGTCCATGGAGCACGTCGTCGTCCTGAGCCTCTGGTCTCCCCGATCACCGCAGAGCCAGTCGTTCAACGCCCTGCTCGGCCAGATCGTCCACTCCTACGAGGGTCGACTCACCTTGGCGCAGGTCGACGTGGACGCCAACCCGGCCATCGCCCAGGCTCTCGGCGCCCAGGGCGTCCCGCTCGTCGTTGGCCTGGTGAAGGGTCAGCCGGTCCCGTTGTTCCAGGGCACGGCCGACGAGGCGGACGTGCGCCAGTACTTCGACCAGCTCCTCACCGTTGCCGAGCAGAACGGCCTGACCGGACGTGCTGCGGCTCCTGCAGAGGACGACGCATCGACGGCCGAGGAGGAACCTGCCGACGATCCTCGGTTCGCGACCGCGGATGCGGCGTTCGCGGCCGGCGACATCGACGCCGCTGTGGCTGAGTACGAGAAGCTGCTCAACCAGTACCCGGGCGACACCGAGATCGCCGAACGGATGGCCGGCGTGCAGCTCATGGGTCGCACCCGCGACGCCGACCTCACGGCCGCGCGAGCCGCAGCCGCCGACGCACCCGACGACCTCGACGCCCAGCTGCTCGTCGCCGATCTCGACGTGAGCGGCGGACACGTGCAGGACGCGTTCGACCGGCTCATCGAGCTGGTGAAGCGGCTCGACGGCGACGACCGCGAGCGTGTACGTGAGCGGCTGCTCGAGCTCTTCACCGTGGTCGGGGCCGCCGACCCCCGCGTGGCTGGTGCTCGTCGCGCTCTGGCATCGGCACTCTTCTAGCCTGAATCTCTGAACATCCGCGGGTAGGGTCTGGTTGTGCGGAGCAAGGTGGGCTGGGTCGTCACGGTCGTGGGCGTGCTGAGCGCCGTCGCCGGCCTCGCCGTCATGATCGTCCTCGGCCCGGACAGTCGTTTCACCACCGGCCCCCACCAGATCGACACCGAAGGCATCGCCGTCGTCACGGCCCCGAAGGTCATCTCCTGGAAGGGCGTGCAGGTCGACGTCCTCGCCGAGGTTCCCGTCAACAAGCCGGTGTTCGTCGGCCTCGGCAACAGCGTCGACGTAGAGAACTACGTCAAGAGCACCCGCCGCCTGGAGGTCACGTCGTTTTCGACGCCGTGGACGGTGAAGGTCCGGAACGTGGAGGGCCGAGATGGTCTTTCCGGCGCCCCGACCGCCCTCGACTGGTGGATCGCCAGCTCGGCCGGACTCGGGGGTGCTCGGATCAGCGCCCAGCTCCCGGACGAGACGGTCTCGGCGGCGATCTTCTCGGTCGGCGCCTCCAACCTCCAGGGCCTGAAGGTCAGCTATGCGTACGGCGTCAAGGGCGGGTTCGCCAAGGGCCTCGGACTGCTGTTGCTGGGCCTCGGCGGTGTGTGGGGCGGCGGTCTCATCCGTCGCGCCGAGGGATTCTGGGACGAGGTGGAGGAGGAAGGAGTCAGGGTCGTGGCCCGGCGACGGACTCCTGAAGAGCTCGAGGATGGCGGGACGGAATCGGATGTCGAGGAGATCGAGGAAGTCGTCTACCTCTACGTCGACGAGGACGGGGTCGAGCACGAGATCTCCGCCGAGGAGGCCGCCGGGTACGAGGTCGTCGAGGTCGCCGTCCAGGGCGAAGAGCCGGGGCTGGAGCCCGAGCCCGAACCCGAGCCGCCACGTTCACGCGCCACGGCCGGAGTGCTGACCGCAGCCGACATCATCGCTGAGCTCGACGAGCCCGAGAACGAGCCGGAGCCAGAAGCGCCCCCTGCGACCGACCAGCGACGGGTGGTCTACGTCTATGTCGATGAGGCCGGGGTCGAGCACGAGGTCGCGGAGGACGAGCTGGACCAGTTTGAGGTGGTGGACGAGCCGGACAAGCCGGCCGAGCCGGACAGGCGGGACGAATGATGCGGCGCGTGCTCGCAATCGTCCTCGCCGTGACGCTGCTCTCGGCGTGCACGGCGATCCCGGCGGAGCGCAGCGACATGACGCTGTCGAAGCGCGCGGCGGCAGAGTCCGACGTGGACGCGATCTTCGACCGATACCGCGCCGTTCGGAACACCGCGATCGGCCTGCTCGATCCCAAACCGCTGTCCACCGTCGAGAGCGGACCGGTCCTCGCGATCGACAGCGGGTCGTTCGAGGTCGCCCAGCGCCTCTCGACCACGCAGGACGAGGAGTCGCAACAGCTGGTGATCACCGATGTGGAGACGCCGTCGTTCTCGAAGTACCCGCTGTGGTTCATGGCGACGGCCTACGATGCCGCGGCCAAGGTGAACCGCGTCCAGATCTTCCAGCGCGACTCCGCCGTCGACCCTTGGCTGCTGGTGGCAGCACCGCAGACCGTGGTCTCGACGCAGCTGCCCGAGCTACGGAAGGATGGCGATGGGTCGGCACTGGCCGTGGACCCGTCGAGCACCGCCGGGATGGCGATGTCACCGCAGGAGGCCGCCGAGGCGTACGCCCAGGCCCTGGGCAGCACGAGTCCGTCCGAACAGGTCGAGCAGGACGACTTCATCCGCCAGATGCGTGACGCGTTCGATGCCAACAGCGAGCTCGAAGGCGTCTCCGTGACCCAGGACTGGGCCGCCGAGGAGGTCGAGCACGCGCTGCGGACCGACGACGGTGGCGCCCTCGTGTTCGTGACGCTGCTGCGACTCGACACGTACACCGTGGAACCCGGGTCCACCGTGTCGTGGCCGGCCGGGTCACCGCAAGAGGCCTTCCTTGCCGAGGGCATCTCCTCCACCGGCAAGCTGCGCTACTACCACCAGGTGCTCCTGTACTTGCCCGGTGGCGAGAAGCGTCCTCGGGCGCTCGGCCAGTACGGAGGTGTCGTCGGCGCCGACGCCGACTGACGCGCCTACTCCGGAGCGAGGGGCGCCTCGCGGTAGCCCGGGAGGTCGCCGGCCCCGACGGCCGCCAACAGCTCGACGGCAGCAGCGGCGGCATGCTCGCGCACTGCGTCGGGGTCGCACCACTCGACGCCAACGATCTCCGTGGGCTGGAGGTCCATCTGATCGGCAAACGTGGCGTCGACCCGTCCGAGGTCGAACAGGAACACGCAGGCGTCGTCCCAGCCGCGCCACGCCGGCAGCCAGTTGACCGTGAGCAGCTCGCCCACCGTCACCGTGACGCCGAGTTCTTCGTGGAGCTCCCGGACGAGCCCGGCGGAAGGAGCCTCGCCGACCTCGATGACCCCACCGGGCAGGTCCCATTCGCGTTTGTACGTGAGTCGGCAGAGCAGCACGCGGCCGTTCTCGTCGCGCAGCAGACCCTGGGCGATGATGCGCTTGGTCGGCAAGCCGGCGTTGAGCAGGGCGATGAACCCTTCACGGCTCGTGGACGGGGGATCGCCCGCCAGTCTGGCGAGAAGGGCCCGGTCGGGATCGTCGCCGGCACCGCGCACGATGCCCTCGCGACGCAGGCCGCCGATGGACGCCGCGCGGATGTCGTCGATGCGCTCGACCGGGACGCGCGCCTCGATACGGGTGAATCCGCGCTCGTCGAAGGCATGGTCGACGACGAGTCGAAGGGCCCGCGAGGCGGTCCAGAGGGCGTGGTCGCCGCTGCCCGTGTTCCAGCGCACCGAGGTGGTGTGACCGCCCTCGTCGCGCAGGGCGATCGTGCCGACCCGCTCGCCGTCGACGACGACCGCCCAGGCGGGGGGCTCCTCAGAACCGGAGGTCGGCTCGAGGACGAGGTCGTCATCGGTGAGGTTCACCGGGCGGTTCCACACCATGGACGGACGGTTGGCGGGCATGGCCCCGAGCCTAGATGTTGATCCGCAGAGCCACACTGGACGACATGTCGCGTCGTCTGGCAGTCGTGCTCGTGTCGATGGCTGCGCTCGCTGCGTGTGGCAGTCCTGAGCCGCAGCCGAGTCCGCAGCCGTCGCCGCTGCCGGACGTCAATCTGCCGGTTGCAGCGTCGTCTGCACCCGTGAAGGATGCCCGCGTCGACGCCCGCTGGCTGCGCGAGACAGCAGCTGCCACCAGGATCCCGACGCGCGCCCTCCGGGCCTACGCCATCGCGGAGGCGACGATCGGCTCGGACGATCCCGACTGCGGTCTGTCGTGGAACACCCTGGCCGGCATCGGCCGGACGGAGTCGGTCCACGGTGCGGTAAACGGTTCGCGTGTCGGAGACGACGGGGTGGCGCGGCCCGACATCCGCGGCATCCCGCTCGATGGCGACGGCGTGCGGCGGATCACCGATACCGACCGGGGTGAGCTGGACGGCGATCGCCGGTGGGATCGTGCCGTCGGGCCCATGCAGTTCATCCCGACCACGTGGGCCCGTTGGGGCGCCGACGGCGACCGTGACGGGCGCAACAATCCCCAGGACATCGACGACGCCAGCCTCGCGGCCGCTGCCTACCTCTGCGACGCCGGGAAGTCGCTGGATTCCGGCGACGGGTGGGTGCGCGCCGTGATCACCTACAACAACAGCGCGGAGTACGCGCGAACGATCTCCCGCACGGCCACGAGGTATGCCGAGTCGAGGTGACTCAGGCTGGACTTGGATCACGCCGACATCCTGCCAGCCGGGGTTTACGATGGGCTCCATGTGCCGCAACATCAGGACGCTTCACAACTTCGAGCCCCGTGCCGACGCCGACGAGATCGAGGCGGCTGCCCTGCAGTACGTCCGCAAGGTATCCGGTTCCACCAAGCCGTCGAAGGCCAACCAGGAAGCCTTCGACCAGGCCGTGCACGACATCGCCCACGTGACAGAGCATCTAATCGGTGCGCTGGTGACGACCGCCCCGCCGAAGAACCGCGAGGTCGAGGCCGCGAAGGCGAGGGCCCGCTCCGCCCAGCGCTACGCCACCGCCTGACGCACGACGGGGTCGCCCGCCTGCTTCGGCCGCCATCGGTCGTTGTGTCGCGGGGTGCACGTCGGATCGATTGAAGCGGGTGGGATGAACTCCGGTCTGTCGTCCGGCCCCGGTCTGACGTCCCAGCCGGTGTGGTGGATGATCCGGTGGTGTCTGGCGCAGAGCAGCACGCCGTCGGCGAGGTCGGTGCTGCCGCCGGCGGCCCACGGACGCATATGGTGGGCCTCGGTCCAGCCGGGTGGTCGATCGCATCCTGGAAAGGCGCACCCACCGTCTCGTTGCGCGAGCGCGACGCGTTGAGTGGTGGTGAAGAGACGCTTTTGGCGTCCGACGTCGAGGACCTTGCCGTCGCCGCCGAGGACGACGGGGAGGACGCCTGCGTCGCAGACGAGCCGGCGGATGGTGCCGGGGTCGATCCGGGTGCCGTGGGAGTCGGTGCCAGCGCGTTCGACGTCACGCTTGAGGGTTTCGAAGTCGGTGGTGACGACGAGCGTGGCGGCGACTCCACCGTGGTTGCCGTAGCAGTCGGCTGGCAGGTGCCTGACGATGTCGCCGAAGGCGTGACCGAGCTTGTGCCGGTAGGTCGGCTTCTCGTCGAGCAGATCGGTGGACTCGGCGGGCTGGTTCATGCAGTCGTGCCGTGGGCTGGTGTGCGACTCGAGCGCCGAACGGAGACTGTCGGCTTCCAGGACGGGCAGCACGAAGCCGCCCTCGACCATGGCGTCGGCGTCGGCCGGGCGCATCCAGAACTCGGACTGCCGGTGGGCCCGCTTCTCCTCGGCGTCGAGGATGACGGCTTCTTGCCGGTCGGCCCAGTCCCGGCCCATCGCCTCGACCGAGCGCTTCGCCGCCAGGCGCAGGTCTTCGATCGAGTGCTTCTGGGCCTTGGCGACCAGGTCGGCCTCGACAACCGTCCGGTCGCCGTCGTCGAGCTCACGAGGAAGCTTGCCCATCGCGCTGGTGACCACGCGTGCCTTGTCCGGACTCATGCCGGGCCGATCCATGGCAGCCCTCGTCTGCGGCGCTGTCGTGGCCAGGTCCCGAGCCAGCTGCACGTCCCTCGCGGCGTCGCGGTGGGAGATTCCCGCGGTGTGCGCTATCCAAGCCTGTGTCGACGCCGCTCCCTGCTGCCGCGCGGTGTCCGATTCGTGGGCTGCGGCGGCGAGGTCGAGGGTGATCGCCTGCGCGAGCCGAGCCACTTGCTGAATCGCCGTCATGGCGGCTGCCACATCATCTGGTCGGTGTCCGCGCGCCGCGTGTAGGTGCTGGGCCGCCGCGGCGAGATGCCCGGCAACGGTTTCGGGGGGACGGGTCACCGGGCACCTCCTGCTGATGCGTCGAGAATCGGATGTCATCAGCAGCTTTCCCGCGGCGAGCGGGACGACCCGGTGGGCCAAGCTCGGAGTCTCCTGCAAACTCTGACTTCGAACTCATGTTCGAGTCTAGGTTCCGTATCCTGCCTGGTCAAGAGGTTGGGCGGGTTTTTCGAGGGCTTTCGGCCCATGGGTGCCATCGGCCGGGCACGCTGGACCGATGACGGCAACAGACGACGAGCTCATCGACCTGCTGGAGGTCTTCAGCGCCGCGTTCGCCCGCCAGGATGCGGTCGCGCTCGGTGCGCTCTTCGACGAGGACGACGTCTGCTTCATCGCGTCGGAGTCGCTGGTTCTGCATGACCGGGCGCGGATGGAGAGCTTCTTCGACGACTACTCGGCCCATCCGGACCCCGTCTCCTTCGAGTGGGACTCCTGCCAGGTGTCCAGCGATGAACGGTTCGGCTGGGTGAGCGCTTTCGGACGCGAGATTCGGCAGGTCGGAGACACGAGGACGCCGTCGCCGTTCCGGATCACCCTGGTCTGCCGCCGTCGCGCCGACGGCTGGCGGATCTCGCACCTGCACGGGTCGACGCCGACCCGCTGAGACGTGATGCTTGACCTCAACCTTTGTTGAGGTTGCACCGTGGAGGTCGAACACACCGATCCCTCGAAGGAGCATCATGCCCCGCGCACTCATCACCGGCGGTTCCGCCGGCCTCGGCCGCGCTCTGGCCGCAGGTCTTGCCCAGGACGGCTGGGAGGTCGTCATCACTGGACGCCACCAGGAACGGCTGGACGCCGCGTTGGCCGAGCTCGGCTCCGCCGTGTCCGCCGTGGCCGGCGACGTCACTGATCCCGGCCATCGTGACCATCTCGCCGAGATCGTCGCCGACGGTCTCGACCTGCTCGTCAACAACGCGAGCACCCTCGGTATCAGCCCGCTGGTGCCCGTGCAGGAGCTGTCGAGCACCGTGCTGCGTCACGTCTGGGAGACCAACGTCGTCGCGCCGGTCGCGCTCATCCGCACGCTGAGGCCGCTGATGCGCGAGGGTGCCGCGGTCATCGACATCACGTCCGACGCCGCTGCCGAGCACTACGAGACTTGGGGTGCCTACGCTGCGAGCAAAGCAGCGCTCGAGCACCTGACCATCACCCTTGCGGCCGAGGATCCCGACATCCGCTGGTACGCCGTCGACCCCGGCGACCTCCGCACCCAGATGCAGCAGGACGCGTTCCCGGGCGAGGACATCAGCGACCGCCCGCTCCCCGAGACGGTCGTGCCGGCGTTCCTCGCGCTGATCGACCGGCAGCCGCCGAGCGGGCGCTACCGCGCGAACGAGCTGATGGTGGCGGCTGCATGACGTCGATCGGCATCCAGCCCCTCATCACCTTCACACCCCCGGGTGAGCGGACGGCGCCCTCCCCGGCCGAGGCCCGTGGCATCCCGCGCGACGAGGTCAGGCTGCTCGTCGCGGACGGCGACCGGCTCAGGCACACGCACTTCCACGACCTCGCCGATCACCTCGAGGCGGGCGACCTCGTCGTGGTCAACACGTCCCAGACGGTCAACGGTGAGGCCGACGCGCTTTGGTCCGGTGTTGGCCGTGCTGCGCGCGAGGTCGTGGTGCACGTGGCCATGGACCTGCGCGACGACACCTGGGTCGTCGAGGTGCGCACCGCGCCGGATGCCTCGCGTGCCGTGCTCGACGCGATTCCCGGACAAACGGTCACCGTCGCCGGCGTCGCGACCCTGACACTGCTCAGCCCCCACCCACGGACCGGATCTCCCACCGGTGAGGGGAACCGGCTGTGGCGAGCCGCCTACTCCGGTGGCGTCCCGTTGCGCGATGTTCTCGACCGAGTCGGGCGTCCGATCGCGTACGGATACCTCGACCGGCGCTACGAGCTCACCGACTACCAGACGATCTTCGGCACCACCCCCGGCAGCGCCGAGATGCCCAGCGCAGCTCGCCCGTTCACTCCCGAGGTGGTCACTCGTCTTGTCTCGCGCGGGGTCGGCATCGCGCCGGTTCTGCTTCACACCGGCGTCTCGTCGCAGGAGACGGGGGAGGAGCCGCAGCCGGAGTGGTTCGAGGTCGGCGAGTCGACGGCGCGGCTGGTGAACAGCACCCGCGCCGCCGGAGGCCGCGTCGTCGCCGTCGGGACGACGGTGACGAGAGCCCTCGAGTCGGCCGTCGACGGTCCGGCGGGGCGCGCGCTTCTTCGGGCCGGCAGCGGCTGGACCGAGCGGGTTGTGACGCGCGAACAACCGCCGCGGATCGTCGACGGACTCATCACGGGATGGCACGATCCGCAGGCCTCCCACCTGCTGCTCGTAGAGTCGATCGCCGGTGTGGAGCTCGCGCAGTCGGCGTACGACGAGGCTGTCGTCCAGGGGTACCGGTGGCACGAGTTCGGCGACTCCGCTCTGTTCCTGCCGGCCCGTGCCGAGGCGGTTGCGGCCTGACCAGAGTGCGGCGATCGGGGTCCGGCGACCCGGCGGCGAAAGTGCGGATGTGAAACCATGCCACTCGTGAGCCTCGAGAACGCCATCTGGATGTTGACAGCTCTCGCCGCGGTCGTAGTGCTGCTCACCCGCATGAGACTCTCTGCCGAGCACGCACAGGCCGGCCACGCGCAGATCCCGATGGCAACCGTCAACGCCCACACGATCACGGGCGTCGTGGCCCTCGCGCTATGGGTGTACTACCTCTCCTCGCCAGATGACCTGATCGGACTGGTGGCCCTGGCGGCGTGGTGGGTCGAAGTGGTCATCGGAGTGCTCATCCTGGCCCGATGGCTGCCGAGCGGGGGGAAGCACGCCGCAGACTCGGTCGAGGACAGCTGGGCCGACGGTCCGTCGTTGTCGATCCTCGGACACGTCGGGCTCATGTTGGGCGTCATCTTCTTCACTTACGTCGTGCTCGCCGGCAAGATCGCGTAGGCGCGGCTGTCATGGTCGTCGGCGCGGTCAGGGTTGCCGCGGCGTGAGGATCCGCGCCGGCTGGTGGCTGCTCAGCGGCACCCTGTCCGCGCGGCAATGGGTGCCGTCCAGCTCGTCGCGCATCGTCAGGTCGGTGCCCGGCGGCAGTCCGAGGTCCGCGGGCTCGACCTCGATGGTCACGCGCTTTTCGAACGCCGGGAAGAGGTCGACGACGACGAGCACGGAGTCGTCGCCTGTCGCCTTCGAGTACGCGATGACGCCGGTCTGGTTGGTGCGGTGCACGGTGAGATTGCGAAGGCGCTGAAGCGCCGGATGGGTTCGGCGGATCTGGTTGAGGTGGGCGATGAACGGCGCCAAGGACCGCGGATCGTCCCAGTCGCGCACCTTGATCTCGTACTTCTCCGCTTCGAGGTACTCCTCGGTGTCTCGTGCGGCGGGCTCGTGCTCCATCAGCTCATAGCCCGCGTACATGCCCCATGACGACGAACCAGTGGCGGCGAGCACCACCCTGGCCCGGAACATCGACTCGTCGCCGTCCTGGAGGTACCGCGGGAGGATGTCCGGGGTGTTGACGAAGAAGTTCGGACGCATGAAGTCGCTCGTGCGGTTGGAGTCCTCGTCAAGGTAGGCGGCGGTCTCGTCGGCATGCTCACGCCACGTGAAGTACGTGTAGCTCTGTTGGAAGCCGACTGCCGTGAGGGCGTGCGCCATGGCCGGCGACGTGAACGCCTCGGCCAGGAAGATGACGTCGGAGTCGATCTCCCGAACCTCGGCGAGCAGGCGTTCCCAGAACGGAACCGGCTTCGTGTGTGCGGTGTGGACGCGGAAGATGCGGACACCGTGGTCGATCCAGAAGGCGACGATGCGCAGCACCTCGAAGTACAAGCCGTCCGGGTCGTTGTCGAAGTCGAGCGGGACGATGTCCTTGCTCGTCGCGGGCGGGTTGTCGGCATGAGCGATGGAGCCGTCGGCGCGGGTCGTGAACCACTCCGGGTGCTCGGTGACCCACGGGTGGTCGGGGGAGCACTGCAGGGCGAGGGCGAGGGCGACCTCGAGGGCGAGCTGGTGCGCCACTCCACGAAGGCGACGAAGTCGTCGAGGGTGCCCAGCTCTGGGTGCACCGTGTCGTGCCCGCCGTCCTTCGAGCCGATCGCCCACGGCGAGCCCGGGGTCACCGGGGTCGGCGACCAGCGCGTTGTCGCGACCTTGCGATGGGTGGTGCCGATGGGATGGATCGGTGGGAGGCAGACGACGTCGAAGCCCATCGACGCCACCGCCTCCAGGCGCTTCGCGGCGGTGCGGAGCGTGCCCGCCTGCGTCGAGCCGTCCGGTCGCCGCACCGCGCCTTCGGACCGCGGGAACATCTCGTACCAAGCGCCGGCGAGGGCGCGCTCGCGATCCACGGAGAGCGGGAACCGCTCGGTGGCATCGACGTGGTCGCGCACGGTGCTGCGATCGAACGCAGCGAGGAACGCCAAGGCGGTGGCGAGTCTCTCCACGGCGGGAGCGTCCGTGGCGACCAGGTCGTTCGCGACCATCGCGCAGGCCGGATCGGCGTCGGTGCCTCTGCGGAGCAACGTGGCGCCCTCGCAAGGGTCAGCTCGACGTCGATGTCGGCGGCGATGCGGATCTGGGCGTCACGGACCCAACCGGCGATCGGGTCGTGCCACGACTCGATCCGGAACGTCCACAGCCCGACGGCATCGGTCCTGACGACGGCCACCCAGTGGTCGTTGCCGACATGGGTCATCCGTACCGGCGGCCGATCCTGCCCATCGGGGCCGGTCAGGATGACGGCGGCCCGAACGACGTCGCGGCCCTCGCCGAACACGCGGGCCCGCACCGTGAGCTCCTCGCCCGGGACTGCCTTGACGGCGTGTCGTCCGCCATCGACCTGGGGGCGAACCTCCATGACGGGCACCCGCGTGACCATGACGCCAAACGTAGTGCGTGGGCGCGCGCTCCACCTTCGGAAGTGCTGTCCTATGCTCGATGCCGACGTGACGGCGTCACTGTCAACATGCGACCGGAGGAAGTTCAGTGGGAGAGCACGCACGGCTCGAGGTCAGCGACGGCGTCGGCACGATCCGGCTCGACCGTCCGAAGATGAACGCGCTCGACGCCCAGATGCAGACGGAGATCGCCGAGGCGGCACGTGAGGCGGACCGGCGTGACGATGTCGCAGCCGTGGTCGTCTACGGCGGCGATCGGGTCTTCGCAGCCGGCGCCGACGTCAAGCAGATGGCCGCCATGTCGTACCAGGAGATGAGCAGGCACTCGCAGCTCCTGCAGGACTTCACCCGATCGCTGGCGGCGATCGGCAAACCGACTGTCTCGGCCATCACCGGGTTCGCGCTCGGCGGCGGCTGCGAGGTGGCCCTCGCCACGGACGTCCGATTCTGCGCGGACGACGCCAAGCTCGGACAACCGGAGATCCTGCTCGGCATCATGCCCGGTGCCGGCGGCACCCAGCGGCTGGCCCGCCTGGTGGGTCCGGCCCGGGCCAAGGAGCTGATGTTCACCGGCCGGTTCGTCGATGCCGCCGAGGCGCTCGCCATCGGGCTGGTCGACGAGGTGCACCCGGCCGCCGAGGTGTACGAGCGCGCCGTCGAGTGGGCCAAGCAGTTCGTCGGCGGTCCATCGCTGGCCCTGCGAGCCCTCAAGAGTGCCGTCGATCGCGGTCTCGAGGTGGACCTGCAGACCGGTCTCGACATCGAGCGGGTCGAGTTCGCCGCGCTCTTCGCCACCGACGACCAGTCCACCGGCATGCAGTCCTTCGTCGAGAACGGCCCCGGCAAGGCCACCTTCGAGGGCCGCTGACTCGACCGCTGGCGCGCCTTGGGTGACTTCCCGCCGGGTTCGGTCGTTGGTGGGTTACTGGGTCGCGTCATCAGGTCGCGAGCCGGCCTCTACGGTGATCCTGTGGAGGCCGAACGCCGCCGCACCTCGAGCAAACCGACAGACAGCGGCGGACCGTCCCAACCAGGGACTGAGACGCCCCGGAGCCCTGTGACACGAGGTACGCATGGGGCATACTCAGTGACGATGTGACGCAGCGGTGTCGTGAGAGAAAGGACGCCAGCGGTGTCGTGAGAAAGGGAGTCATGACCGACTCAGGTTCGAAGAAGCCATCCGATCGCCGACGCGCTGACCCGTTGCAGGTCGCTGCCGACATGTTCGCTCAAGAAGAGGTCGAGAGCGAAGCCCAGAAGCCTGAGTCTCCGGCCCCCAGCAAGCGGGCGGCGTCCCCAGCTCGCGAGCCCGATCCCGCGCCCAGGTCCAAGCAGCCCGACCCAGCTGCGGAGCAGGACGAGACCGACGAAAGTCACAGATCCCACGCGGTGCGCGGCCGCCGCAAGGACGCCAAATCCGCGCGTCAGGCCGCTGCTGACAAACGTCGTCAGGAGCGAGCCGCAGCCAAGGCGTTCGCTGCTTCCAAGCGGCATTCGCGCGACCAGGACGAACGGGACGAGAAGACCGAGGCAACGCCACCCAAGCAAGCCCCTCCCAAGCAAGCCCCTCCCAAGCAAGCCCCACGCAAGCACGCTCAGCAACCGCCGGTGGTCGAGACCAAACCGGTCGAACCCGTCGACAAGCCCGCGATCGAGGTCCCGGCCGCCGAGGCACAGCCCAAGGCACCCACGCCGGCAGAGACGAGCACTGAGAAAGAGGTCCGTCCCGTGCGGCCTGAGGGCCCGACGGCCAGACAACGCGCCGCACTTCGCGGGTCGGGCTTCACCGCGGCCGACTTTGCCAAGGACGGGGAGGCAGCCGAGCCGCCGAAGTATTCGGAGCCGGCAGCGCACAAGACGCCTGAACCGGAGAATAAGCCCGGACCGGTGTTCGAGAGGACTCCGGAGCCGGAGAAGGCGCCCGAGCCGGTGGCCGAGAAGACGCCGGAGCCACCGCCGCAGCCAGGACCGATCTTCAAGAGAGCTCCGGAGCCGGAGAAGTCACCCGAGCCACAGCCAGAACCGGTCACCGCCAAGGCGCCCGAGCCGGAGGAGAAGAATCCCGAGCCGGAGGAGAAGAAGCCCGAGCCGGTGGTCGAGAAGGCCCCGGAACCGCCCCCTGAGCGGATCTTCGTCAGGTCACGTGAGCCGGAGAAGGCTCCCGAGCGCCGGGCCGAACCAGTCGCCCGTGCCCCAGAGTCGGAACAGAAGCCGGAACCCGCCGCCGACACACAGGAGGAGGCGTCCGAGCCGACCACCTTCGCCGAGAAGCTGGCCGCGGCCAGCGCCGCGGCGCAACAGCGCGTCAGCGCGGCGCGTGCCGAGGCGAACCGGCTGATGGAGGAAGCCGCGCGTGAGCGCGCCGAGGCCGCTCGGCGCATCGAGGCCGACGAGGCCACCCAGCGCGAGGCCGCGGCAGCCAAGCTGAAGGCCGCCGAGCAGGCCGCCGAGGAGAGGGTCAACGCGGCACGCCAGGAGGCGGAGCGGGTCTCTGCCGAGATCCAGCGCGAGCGCGAGGCCGCCGCGGCCAAGATCGCCCAGCTGCAACGCGAGGCCGACGAGCGGGTCGCCCTGGCCAAGACGGAGGCCGAGCGCCAGGCCCAGAAGCGGGTCGACGAGTCGAAGGTCGAGGCGGATCGTCGCCTGGCCGAAGCCGAGGCCCAGGCCAAGGCGGCTTCGGAGAAGCGACTCGCCGAGGCTGAAGCCGAAGCACAGGCGGCCGCGGCCAGACGCGCTGAGGCCGCCGAGTCCGACGCCCAGCGACGCATCGCTGAGGCACAGGAGGAAGCCGCCCAGCTCGCCGCGAAGGCCAAGGGTGAGCGCGAGGCCGCTCTGTCCCAACTTGCGCGTGAGCGGGCGGAGGCCGACGCCAAGCTGGCAGATGTGCAGGCCGAGGCCGAGCGCATCGTCCGAGAGGCCAAGGAGACGTCCGAAAGTCATATCAACGCCGCGAAGGGCGAGGCAGAGAAGCTCGCTCAGGAGACGGCCGCAGAGCGGTTGGCCATTGCCGTACGCCTCAGCGACGCCGAGCGGGCTGCCGAAGAGAAGCTTGCCGCCGCGCAGGCCCAGGCCGAGCGTCTTGCCACTGAAGCTGCCGCACGCCACGAGGAAGCCGCCGCCGAGCTCGAGCGCGAGCGCGACGACGCCCGGGCTCATGTCGAGCGGGCCAACGCCGAGGCCGAGAAGGTCGCCAGAGAGGCCCAGATCGAACGTGCCGAGGCCGCTGAGAAGATCGCCGAGGCCGAGCGGCTCTCGGAGGAGCGGGTACGGGCCGCCAACGTCGAGGCCGAACGGGTGGCTGCTGAGGCATCCGAGGCTGCGCGCGTCGCGGCCATCGAGCGCAAGGAAGCCTCCCGACGTCAATCCGAGGAGATCGAAGCCGCGCGACTCGAGGCAGAACGCCGCGTCTCACAGGCCGAGAAGGATGCCGCCGAGAACGTGGCCAGGGCCGAGGCGAAGGCCAAGCGCGTGGCCGACGAAGCCGACGCCGACGCCAAACGGCGTGTCGCCAATGCGCAATCCGAAGCCGAGCGCGTCACGGCGGAGTCGAAACGTCAGGCTCAGGAGCGGCTCAGCCAAGCCGTCGCAGCTGCGCGGGAGGCCGCTGAGCAGAAGCTCCGCGAGGCCGAGACCACCGCCATGGAGTGGGTCGCCGCCGCCGAGGCCGAAGCCGAGCGCGTCGCGCAGTCCCACATCGTCATGGCAAACCAGACCAACCGCGATGCCCCACTCACCCACGCCGCTTCTCCGCGCGTCGACGAGTTCGTCGACGAGAAGCCGGATCCGGACGCGAAGACCGGGAAGCCCCAGGAGGTGAGCGGGGACGACGGGGCACTCGCACCCACTACCAAAAGGCGAGTGGTTCGGCGCAAGTAAGGTCTTGGCGGCGGGCCAGCTCGCCGACGAGGCCGAGTCCGCGAGCGAACCTGCTCGTCCGTCATTGAGCGCTCCCGCCATTGCGTCGAGCGCGATATCTGGCAACGTGTTCGACACGGACACCGAGTCGGGGCCCGCGAAGCCCAACAGAAGTGAGAAGAAGGAAGCCAATGCCGCGGCGCGTCGCGAACTCAAGCAGGCCAAGGAAGCTGCTCGGAAGGAAAAACACCAGTCCAAGGAGGCGGCGCGTGAGGCACGCGAAGCCGGGAGAGCGGCTCGAGATGCCCAAGACACCAACTGGCGCGAACTCATGAACGTCGTGCCGAGTGGGTTCGACCCACCCGGGGAAGACGAGACCACCGAGGACGAGGCGCAGGCCCGCGCCGAGGAAGAGGAGCGCCGTCGCCGCGCCGACGAGAAGGTCCTCGGGCTTGCCGACACCAAGATTCCCAGCGACGACGGCGGTGGCACAGCATCCAGGTCCGGCCCGATGAGGGCGGCCGACTATGCCAGAGCGGCTGAACAGGCGAGGGCAGCTCGAGCGGCCGAGGAGGGTTGGACGGCCGAGGCAGCCAGGGCGGCCGAGCAGGCCAGAGCCGCCGAGGAAGCCAGGGCAGCCGAGGCCAGGGCGGCCGAGGAGGCCAGGGCAGCCGAGCGGGCCAGAGCAGTCGAAGAGGCCAGGGCCTGGGCAGCCGAGCGGGCCAGGGCGGCCGAGGAGGCCAGGGCGGCCGAGGAAGCCAGGGCAGCTGAGCAGGCCCGGGCGGCCGAGCAGGCCAAGGCGGCCGAGAAAGTCAGAGCCGCCGCCGAGCAGGCCAGGGCCACCGTCGAGCAGGCCAGGGCGGCTGAGCAGGCCAGGGCCGCCGAGGAAGCCAGGGCAGCATCCACAGCGGTCCCGATCGCCGGCATGGGAGAGTCCGCGTTCGGCCGGTCCGACGCAGGCGACCAAGAACAGACCGGGACCACTCACGTGGCCCCGGTCGAGTCCGCTGCGGACGACCAGAAGCATGACTCGGACGAATACGGCGAGCCCGAGGCGACCGATTCGGGTGACTACTACGAGACCGCAGGAGGATCGCGAAAGTCACTCGGGTCGGGTCTTCGTCCCGTGGCGTCGCTGGCAGCCGGAGTGGTCGGGATCCTGGGCTTGGTCGCCTCGGTCGTCCTGGCTGTGGGCGCCTTCACCGTCGCGGTCGGCGCAGGTGAGGGCAACGCGATCTACGACTCGATCTCGGTGGTCTGCAACGCCCTCGTCGGTCCGCTCACGGATGCCTTCAGCTTCTCCGGACCGAACGCCGCCAGCCGACAGGAGTTCCTGGGCTGGGGCGCAGGATCAATTCTCTACCTCGCCCTGAGCTTCGCCGGCCAGGCAGCACAGCGCGCCCTTTCAAGCGACTGAGCAGACCTTGCTCGCCACGCCATCTGAGGAGTCTCGTCCGCGCAGAAACGCCAAAGCGGTGTGACGAAGGGCATGCGCCGTCAGGTCGCCCGCGACGTGACTGGTCGGTAACATCCACCGATGAAGGGCCACTTCCCGCTGCCGTTCAGGCGGTGGCACAGTTGCCTTGAAGCCAGTCTCCAGACTGCCGCGGCACCGCGCCGCGGCACAGACACAGGAGGGTCCTTGTGACCAACATCGTAGTCGCGGTGAAGTACGTGCCGGACGCCACGGCCGACCGCACCTTCAACTCCGACAACACCGTCGACCGCGACAACGTCGATGGACTGTTGTCCGAGCTCGACGAGTACGCGGTCGAGCAGGCTCTCCAGCTCGTCGAGGCCGGCGAGGGCGAAGTCACCGTGGTCACGGTCGGGCCCGAAGACGCCGCCGACGCCGTGCGCAAGGCCCTGCAGATGGGTGTCGACAAGGGTGTTCACATCGTCGACGACGCCATCCACGGCTCAGACGCATTCGCGACCTCGCTCGTGCTCGCCGAGGCCATCAAAAAGCTCGAGTACGACTTCGTCTTCTTCGGCATGGCTTCCACCGATGGTGAGCTCGGCATCGTGCCGACCCTGGTCGCAGAGCGGCTCGGTCTGCCCGCGGTCACGTTCGGATCCCAGGTCACCGTCGACGGCGACACGGTCAAGATCGTCCGCGACGGCGACACCGCCACCCAGGAGATCGAGGCCAGCGGCCCACTCGTGGTCAGTGTCACCGACATGACCGACGAGGCCCGTTACCCCTCGTTCAAGGGCATCATGGCCGCCAAGAAGAAGCCGGTCGAGACCTGGTCGTTGAGCGACCTCGGCGTCGACGCCGGCTCGGTCGGCCTCGACGCCGCCTGGACGAAGGTCGAGTCATTCGAGCCGCGTCCGCCGCGCAGCGCCGGCGAGATCGTCACCGACGAGGGAGACGGCGGCAC
>NZ_JBOHDT010000171.1:0-21913 GCF_050700635.1 Aeromicrobium sp. | reverse complement strand
TGCTGGGCCCCACGGTGCGTCATCGAGCAGAGCGGATTCGGGGAGGAGCCTGCGACGGATTCCCCTATCCTCCGCCGACGTGCCGTGGGGTCCAGCGCTCTTTGCTGGGCCCCACGGCTCTAGTCTCAATTGACTCCGCCCTGGCGTTGCGCACTGGAGTCGCGGAGAATGCGCGGCGTGGAACTGGTTGACCGGCAAGCCATCCTCGACGAGATGGAGCGCGCGCGGCTCGAGTTCCATCGCCTCCTCGCCAACGCCTCGAAAGATGGCCTGGCCCGTCGCTCGCGCGGCACCAGGTGGACGAACGAGCAGTTGCTCTTCCATATGCTTTTCGGCTACATCCTCATCCGTGTCCTGCTCGGGCTGGTTCGCCTGTTCTGGCTCCTGCCCGATGGCGCGAGCCGCACATTCTCACGGGTGCTCGATGCCGCGAGCACGCCTTTCCACGTCGTCAACTATCTCGGCTCATGCGGCGGTGCACAGGTGTTCAACCATCGACGCATGGGCGCTCAGTTCGATCGCACCATGGACGCCATCGAACGTCGGCTGGCCCGCGAGTCCGAGGCAGACTTCCAGCGCGGGATGCACTACCCCACTCGATGGGATCCGTACTTCTCCGACTTCATGACTCTTGAGGACATCTATCGCTACCCGACGCTGCACTTCGACCATCACGCGAAGCAGCTGACCCTCAGCGGCGATACCTGACCATCTTCGTCATGCCCGCCCCTAGCCCCTCGGGAGACTCCGTGGAGCGGGATCATGGACGCGTCGGCATCATGCGTGGGCCTCGATGAAGCCCGCACACCGTACGACACACAGCGCGAGGAGGCTGAGATGAGAGGGATCGTCGCCCGGCACCCGGTCGCGTCGTTCCTGGTGCTGGCCTACACCGTGACCGCCGCGGTCTCGCTGGTGCCGTACCTGACCCGGCGTGACCTGCTGCCCCTCGAGGTCGCGCCGTACGACGTGATCGCCAGCCTCGTCGCGTTGGCAGCGGCGGCGTTCGTCGTCACGTGGGCAGCCGACGGACCTGCGGGAGTGCGTGACCTTGCGCTGCGAAGCGTGCGCTGGAAAGTCGGCCTGCGCTGGTACGCCCTTGCACTGCTCGCGGTGCCGACCCTGATGCTGGTCGGTGCGTTCGCGATCGACCCACCGGGCACGGCCGATGCGATCGCGACCGACTGGCCACGCCTGCTCACCCACGTCCTACCGCAGCTGATCGTCCTGGTGTTGTTCCTCAACTGGGCGGAGGAGATCGGCTTCACGGGTTTCCTGTTCGCCAGGCTTCAGGTCCGGCACGGAGCACTCAAGGGTTGCCTGATCGTCGGCGTGTTCTTCTCGATCTGGCACATACCGTTCTTCGTCGTGGAGACCGGTTCGATCCTGGAAGCCCTTCTGGTGCTGGGGTTCCTGTTCATTCCGCAGCTCGCGAGCAGGTTCATCGTCGGCTGGATCTACAACAGCACCGGCTACAGCCTGCTCCTCGTCGGGCTCTTCCACGCCACGTTCAACGGCACCGTGAACAGCATGGGGTTGGGACGCCAGGTGCTGGGGATGTCGCCCGGAATCGCACTGCTCGTCGCGAACCTGATCGTGGTCCTCGGCGCTGTCGTCATCCTGGTCGCGACGAAAGGAAAACTGTCCGAGACGCCCGCCCAGGAGAGCCGTCCCCCGATCAGCGACGTCGGCGGAACAGGTTCTTGATCAGCTCGCGGGCGAGGGTGCGGCCCGCTTCGCCGGCGGCGCGCTCCACCGGCGACTGTCGCTGTGATGTCGATGACCGCGTGCGACGGGAGGTTTCGCGATGTTTGGCGATCCGGCCGGCTTCCTTCGCCGTGCGCTCGGCGTCCTCCCGGGCCTTCTGCCGGGCTGCGGTCTCGGCCGTGGTCGCGTCGATCATCTCGGTCGCCGACGGCGGATTGACCGCCGTGCCGTACTTGGCGAGCAGCGGCGAGGCATCGACCGTGGCCTTGACCTGGTCGGCCGGCGTCGGGTCCATCGAGCCCTGTGGAGCACGGACGCGCGTCCAGGCCACGGGCGACGGCGCCCCCTTCTCATTCATGACGGTGACGATGGCCTCGCCGATCGACAGCTGGGTGAGCACCTCCTCGAGGTCATAGTCCGTGTGTGGGTACGTGGACACCGTCGCCCTGAGCGCCTTGGCCGCGTCCGGCGTGTGCGCGCGCAGCTGGTGCTGCACACGTGAGCCGAGCTGCGCGAGCACGTCATCGGGAACGTCCTTGGGCGTCTGGGTGACGAAGAAGACACCCACTCCTTTGGACCGGATGAGGCGGACGGTCTGGGCGACCTGCTCGAGGAAGTCCTTGGACGCGTCCTTGAACAGCAGGTGGGCCTCGTCGAAGAAGAACACGAGCTTGGGCTTGTCGGTGTCGCCGACCTCGGGCAGCTCGCTGAACAGCTCGGCGAGCAGGTACATCAGGAACGTGGAGAACAGCGCCGGCTTGTCGTGGACGCTCGGCACCTCCAGCAGCGACACGATGCCCTTGCCATCCGCCGTGGTGCGCAGGAAGTCGGACGTCGTGATCTCGGGCTGGCCGAAGAACACGTCGGCGCCCTCGTCGGCGAACGCGATGAGCTCGCGGAGTATGACGCCGGCGGTGGCGGCCGACAGCCCGCCGAGCTTCCTGAGGGCCTCCTTGCCGTCCCCGGTCAGGTAGGTGAGCACGGAACGGAGGTCACCGATGTCGACGAGCGGCTGCTTGGCCTCCCCTGCGTAGTGGAACACCAGGCTCAGCGAAGACTCCTGCGTCTCGTTGAGCCCCAGCACCTTCGACAGCAGCAACGGCCCGAACGACTCGACCGAGGCACGGATCGGGACGCCTGTGCCGAGGCCGCCGAGCGTGAAGTACTCCGTCGGCGTTGCGACCGGCTGCCAATCCTGACCGATGCTCTCGCAGCGCGCGGCCAGCTTCTCATTCGAGACACCTGGCGACGCGATGCCCGACAGGTCACCCTTGATGTCGGCGGCGAACACCGGCACGCCCTGGGCGGCGACCTGCTCGGCGAGCACCTGCAGCGTCTTCGTCTTGCCGGTTCCGGTGGCCCCTGCGACGAGTCCGTGGCGGTTGAGCATCCCGAGCGGGATCCGTACCTGCGCCTCGGGCACGGCGTCGCCGTCGACCAGTGCACCGATCATCAGCGCAGGTCCCTCGAACGCGTAGCCGGCCTTGACGGTGTCGACGATGTTCGAAGCCTTCGGCGTCTCGGGAGAGAGATCTTTCGCCGACTCGTCGGCAGTCGGCTCGTCCTGATCGACCGCGGCAGTGGCCTCCTGCTGCTGTGCCGCAGCTGCCGCCTGCGCGAGCTCATCGGCCTTCTTGCGGGCCGCCTCTGCCGCCTCCTCGGCGGCGGCCGCAGCCATCGCCGCCTCTTCGGCTGCCAGCTTCGCGTCGTCGCTCGTCGTCATGCGGCCCAGACTAGAGCCCGTGTCTAGACTGACGAGGTGATCTTTCGGAGGGTGGGTGACGGGCGTCCGTACCCCGACCATGGGCTCGAGCAGCGCGACTGGGCCGAGATCTCCCCCACCCAGGTTCGCCTCGGCGACCTCACGACCACCAAGACCAAGCTCGACCTCGAGCACCTCCTCGACGACGACTCGACCTACTACGGCGACCTCTTCGCACACGTCGTCAGCTGGCGGGGCGAGCTCTTCCTGGAAGACGGCCTCCACCGTGCCCTCCGGGCCGCGCTGCAGCAGCGGGGCATGCTTCATGCCCGTGTTCACGAGATGAGTGACTCCGGGTGAGCCAGGCTCGCAGCGGCATGGCGATGTTCGCCGCGATCGTCCTCTTCGCGGGCGGCGGTTTCGTCGGCTTCAAGCTGCTCACCGCGAGCGCCGACACCTTCGATCCGGTGCCGGAGTGCGAGAACCGCACGGTCGAGAAGGGCGAGGAGCTCACCACCAACCTCGTCACCGTGAACGTCTACAACGCCAGCCAGCGCGCGGGTCTGGCCAACCGCGTCAGCATCAACCTGCAGCGTCGCGCGTTCCAGGCCGGCACCGTGGCCAACAGCGCGAGCGAGATCAAGCCCGACGCCGTCGCCGTCCTCACCGACAACCGCGAGGACCCGCGGGTCAAGCTCGTCGCCCAGCAGTTCGAGGACGTCGAGTTCAGCGAGCCCGACATCGACGTGACCGAGGGCGTCACCGTCATCGTGGGCGACGACTTCAAGGAGCTCGTCGAGAAGGCCCCGAAGGACGTCAAGTCGGACCGGTCGATCAGGGTGTGCGTCCCCATCGTCGAGGTGCCCTGACGCCGCCTCAGATCCGTTCGAGTCAGATCCGTTCGAGGAAGTGCTGGATCACCGGATTCACCTGGTCGGGATGGGTGACCGGGCCCATGTGGCCCAGCTCGTCCATCGTCACGACCTTGACCCGTGGCAACGCGGAGACCAGCAGACGTGAGACGGCGTGCGCGGCGGCGGTCGAACGATCGGTTGCTGACGTTCTGGTGGAGTCCGCTCCCCGGCTCCGGCGCCCATCCAGTAGTCGATGAACCGCTCGGCGGCCGCGGCTTGGTCGCCGGCATCGAGCGCCTCGCCGGCCTCGACGACCGCATGCCGGATCCCGTCGGCGTCGTTGGGCGGGGGCGACTCGGGCGTCGACCAGACCGAACAGCGTGGGCTCGTACACCGCGATCGCCCGGATGCGGTTCGGGTCGGCCAGCGCCGCGATGAATGCGACGGCAGCACCGTACGAATGCCCCACCAGCGCCAGCGGTGTGCCCGCCCGTTCGAGCACCGGCTGGATCAGCGCGACCTCGTCATCGAGGGTGATGACCTGGTCTGACCGCCACTGCGGGCTCTTGCCCGAGTCGTACGAGTCGACCGCGAGCACGTGGAACGCCGGTGACAGCTGCTCCATCAGCCCGCGCCACTGCGACGAGCTGCTCGCGTTGGCGTGCAGGCACACGACACCTGGACCGGTTCCGGCTTCGCGGACGAAGGGTTCGGGCTTGTCCATGGATCCTCCTCAGCTGGTTCGTCGGCCGTCGCCCCAGCCGGCCAGTCGTCCATCGCGGCCGACGGCGCGCAGCCGCTTCTCGGTGTCCTCGCGGACGGCCCGGGTGGCCACGACGAGCATGTCGTCGCCCCGGCGCAGACGTGTGGTGCGGTGCGGGACGAACGGCTTCTCGTCCCGCACGACGAGCGTCACCGAGGCCCCCTCGGGGAGGCGCAGCTCGCCGACCTCGACCCCGGCCAGCTTCGACCCGCGGGTCACCCGCACCTGCAGGAGGTCGGCGGAGATGCGCTCGAGCGGAGCGGCTTCGACCTCGATGTCGCGGGCGTCCGACGAGACCCCGCACCACTCGGCGAGGCGTGCGAGCGGTGCCGCCTGCACGAGGGTGTAGACGATGACCGTCATGAACACGATGTTGAACAGGTCGTTCGCACCCTCCACATCAGCGGCCAGCGGGATCGTCGCGAGGATGATCGGCACCGCACCGCGCAGCCCGGCCCAGCCGAGGAACACCTGCTCGCGCCAGGGTCGTCCGAACCAGACTGCGCTCGCGGCGATCGACAGCGGACGCGCCACGAACGTCAGCAGCGCTCCGGCCGCGAGTCCGGTCCACACGTGCCACCACTCGAAGGTCTCGGGGGTGGCGAGCAGGCCGAGCATGACGAACAGGCCGATCTGGGCCAGCCACCCGATGCCCTCGACGAACGATCGTGTCGCCCGGCGGTGCGGCAGCTCGGTGTTGCCGAGCACGAGCGCAGCGAGGTAGACCGCCGCGAAGCCGCTGGCGTGGAGGATCGTCGCTGCGCCATAGGCGAGCACGGTGAAGGCGACGACGACCAACGGGTAGAGGCCCGACGACGGCAGGGCGAAATTGCGCAGGAGCCGGGCGCCGATAAACCCGATCAGGAGGCCGACGACCGAGCCGACCACCAGCTCGAACGCGATCAGCCCGGTGAACGCCCATGGCCCGTCCCGCTGGATGTCGCCGGCGCTGATGGCGACGACGAGCACGACGATCGGGGCGTCGTTCAGCCCGGACTCCACCTCGAGGGTTCCGGTGACCGACCTGCGCACGGGCACGGTGCGAAGCACCGAGAACACCGCGGCCGCGTCGGTAGGTGTCAGCACGGCGGCGAGCAGGACGGCGAGCTCCCAGCGGAGGTCGAGCAGGTAGTGCGCACCGACCGCGACCACGACGACGCTGACCGCCGAGCCGAGGGTGGCCAGCACAACCCCCAGCCCGAGCGACGGTCGTACATCCCTCCACGGGGTGGTCAGACCGCCCTCCGCGAGGATGAGGACGAGCGCGGCGAAGCCGAGCGCCAGGGCGAGATCGGCGTCGGCGAAGTCGATGCCTGCGCCGGAGCTGCCGAGCAGGAGTCCAAGACCCAGATATGCGAGCAGCGACGGCAGACCGGCCGTGACCGAGAGACGCACCGCGAGGATCGCGACGATGAGGACGGCGGACCCGATCAGCAGATATCTGTCGAGCTCGTGGACGTCCACGGATCCTCCCTCGACCTCGTCGGTACCTGATCGTACCGGCGGGGTTTGATGGAGCCATGGACCGCCGAACGCTCCTGCGACTCGGCGCGGGCGTGGCGCTCGCGTCGGCGCTCCCGGGGTGCGGGGCCGACCAAGACTCCCCCGGTGCCACGATGGGCGACGTGGAGACCTTGACCTATGGCGACGACCCGAGCCAGATGGCCGAGCTGCACCGTCCGGACGGACGCAGCCGTGGCGCGGTGGTCGTGCTGCACGGCGGGTTCTGGCGTGCTTCGTACGACTTCACGCTCGGTCGCCCCCTCGCCGAGTCGCTGGCCACCCACGGCTGGACCGCGCTCAACCTGGAGTACCGCCGCGTCGGCAACGGCGGCGGGTTCCCCGCGACGTTCGACGACGTCGTCAACGGTGTCGACCTGCTCGCCGAGGTCGACGGGCTCGACACCTCCCGCGTCATCACTCTCGGCCACTCGGCCGGTGGACATCTCGCGGTGTGGGCGGCCGGGCTGGCCCAGCTCGACGAGGAACGATGGCGTCCGCGTGTGCCCGTCACCGCGGCCGTGCCGCAGGCCGGCGTGCTCGACCTCCGTGGCGCGGTCGACCGGGGTCTCGGCGCAGGTGCGGTCGAGGGATTCCTCGGCGCCGGCGGTGACGAGGCGTTCGACCTCGCCGACCCGCTCGCCCGGGTCCCGCTCGACGTGCCGGTGCGGTGCATCCATGGCCGTGGTGACGACGTCGTGCCGATCGAGCAGTCCCGGAGGTACGTGAACGCTGCTCGCGCCGAAGGCGCCGATGCGGAGCTGATCGCCCTCGACGGGGACCACTTCATGCACATCGACCCGTCGACGCCCGCGTGGAAGCGGACCCTCAAGATCCTGGACGAGCTGTGACGTTCTGGCTGGTGGTCGCCGTCGTGCGGTTGTTCAACCTGGTCACGGGGCACCGGGTCGTCCGCCACGGCGTGGGTCGGCTGCCCGCCGACGGGGCGGCGGTGCTGGCCATCAACCACACCGCGTACGTCGACTTCATCTACGTCGGCCTCGAGGCCTACCGGCACGAGCGGCGTCAGGTGCGCTTCATGGGCAAGGTCGAGCTGTCGGGCAACCCGATCCTGCGCTGGGCGATGCGCGGGTGCGGAGTCATCCCGGTCGACCGGTCGGCCGGGCGCGGCTCCTTCGTCGCGGCCGTCGAGGAGCTGAGACGCGGCGAGGTGGTGGGCATCTACCCCGAGGCCACGATCAGCAGAAGCTTCGAGCTCAAGGCGTTCAAGTCCGGGGCGGCGCGGATGGCCCTCGAGGCGGACGTGCCGATCATCCCTGCAATCGTCTGGGGCGCTCAGCGCATCGCCACCAAGGGACGACCCAAGCACCTCGGCCGAACCAAGACGCCGGTGACGGTGGACATCGGCGAGCCGATCGCCGCCACCGGCACGCCCGAGGATCTCACCGCGCGACTGCGTGACGCCATGCAGGCGATGCTCCTCGGGGTGCAGGACTCCTACGGCCCACACCCCGCCGGAGAGGACTGGGTGCCGGCGCGGCTTGACGGCTCGGCACCCACGCTCGCCGAGGCGGATGAGATCGACCGTCAGGCCAAGAAGACCTGAGGCGCCGGCGCGGGTAAGTTGGAGCAGCCGAACTCCCCCTGGAGCCCTGATGAACATCGACCGATCCGCACCCGTCCTCGTCACCGGCGGCAACGGCTACATCGCCTCCTGGCTGGTCAGGTACCTGCTCGAGGACGGCATCGACGTGCACGCGACGGTGCGCGACCCGTCCAACGACACCAAGGTCGGCCACCTCAAGCAGCTGGCGAAGGACACGCCGGGGACCTTGACGCTCTTAGCGGCCGACCTCGTCCAGGACGGCTCGTTCGACGAGGCCATGGCCGGCTGCGAGCTGGTCATGCACACAGCCTCGCCGTTCGCCCTCTCCGTCAAGGACCCGCAGCAGGATCTCGTCGACCCAGCCGTGCAGGGCACCCGCAACGTGCTGGAGTCCGCCAACCGGGTCAACAGCGTCAAGCGCGTCGTCCTCACGTCGAGCGTGGTGAGCATCTACGGGGACGCCCGGGACCTCGAGCAGGCGCCGGGCGACGTCTTCACCGAGGACGACTGGAACACGACCAGCACACTGTCGCACCAGCCTTACAGCTACTCGAAGGTCGTGGCGGAGAGGGCCGCCTGGAAGATCGCCGAAGCCCAGGACCGTTGGGACCTGGTCGTCATCAACCCCGGGTTCGTGCTCGGCCCATCGCTCACGACCGCCAGCGACTCGGCGAGCATCTCGACGATCATGCAGTTCGTGGACGGCCGGCTGCTCATGGGCGCGCCGGCCTTGGAGGTCGGCGTCGTCGACGTGCGCGACGTCGCCCTGGCTCACATCAAGGCGGGTTTCACACCCGCCGCCGCAGGCCGTCACATCTGCGTCAATCGGTCGATGACGTTCATGGACGTCGGTCGGGTTCTCCGCCGACAGTTCGGCGGGCGCTACCTCTTCCCCCGACTCGAGGCACCGAAGGCGATGATCTGGCTGGCCGCCCCGATCGGCGGCGTCACGCGGAAGTACGTGGCGACCAACGTCGGCTACCCGCTCCGGTTCGACACCAGCAAGTCCCGCACCGAGCTCGGCATGGAGTTCCGGCCGACCGAGACCACCATCGTCGAGCACTTCGAGCAGCTCATCGACGACGGCATCGTCCGCGACCGACGCCGCTAGCTGGTCTGCCGGTCGACGGCGACGACGAGCCACGACCATCCGGCCGCGAGGAGCACCATCGCGAGGACGCCCCAGGGGCGGTAGACGTGCTCCTGCCAGAACAGGAACGACCCGGTCAGCACCAGCACGATGCCGGGCAGCGCGCGGGCCAGGCTGGTGACGCGTAGTACGAGCCCGGCGGCGAGCGCGGTGGCGGCGAGGTGGGCGTACGAACCCACCGCACCGAGGTCGCGCGCGACCGGGAAGATGATGCCCAGGCCGCCGGCCTCGGCGCCCTTGATAGCCCCGCCGCCGATACCGGCCAGGATGTCGAGAGCCGTGTAGAAGCACGCGTAGACGAAGGCGATGACGCCGACGACCACACTCGATGGGACGTCGACGGCACGCGCGACGAGCCACGGCGCGAGCGCGAGCAGCGGAAACAGGGGCAGCAGGACCGTATGCATCACCTGCCAGTGGTGCGCCGACTCGACCGTCAGCGTGGCGGGGTGGGTGAGGCCGACCGCCGCGATAACCAGGTGCGGCACGGCAACGACGATCAGGAGTCCTGTGCGCGTGCTCATTCCTCCACCGTATGGGCCATGCCTGGCCGCGACCCGGTGATCGTAGGGTGTAGGTCGTGCTGGGCCGGATCAGATCGAAGCTGAGAGGCGACGAGTCGTCGTCGCAGGAACCGAAGTTCATCCTGTCCCGCCAGGGCGACGGGCTCGGCGAGCGGTTGAACGCGCTGCTGAACGCGATGCGGCTCGCCACCATCCTCGACGTCGACTTCCGGTTCACCTGGCCGGTCGGGCTGGCGAAGGACAGGGACCACGCGATCGCCCCGGCCGAGGAGTTCTTCTCGGCCGACTTCGTCGCGGCTCACAAGGTCGACCACGCCGACACCAAGGACGGATTCCCGACGCTGGCCGGACCGGCCGACGACCTCGACTCGCTGCGCAAGCAGCTGGACGCCGCCGATCGCGGGCTCCTGGCGAGTACCCGGCCACTCAGCACCAAGATCGACCCGGACGCCGTCCCGGCCGTGCGCGCTGGCTTCGCGACCGAGTTCGCCGCGGTTGGCTTCCATCCGGACATCGAGGCGGCCATCGCAGCCGCGCATGCGGTCCCCCTCGGCGACGGCCTGGTCGGCATGCATCTGCGCGCCGGCGACAACCTTTTCGGTCGCTACCGCACGTGGACGCGACACGCGTACAAGGCCGTCCCGGTCCCGGTGGCCCGGGCGATCATCGAGCGGCACCAGGCCGAAGGGCGGGAGGTGCTGATCTTCGGACAGGACGTCGAGCTCATCGGTGAGCTGTGCTCGAGCACCGGGGCGACCGACGCGGCGACGCTGCGGCCCGCCGCCCAGCTGTCCCGGCCGGCCGAGGCGGTGTTCGACCTCGCGCTCATGTCGCGGTGCGACCCCATCATCAGCGGCTGGAGCGGGTTCGCCATCCAGGCTGCGGCCATCGCCGACAAGGTCGTCGACAATTATCGCGACGTCATCCCGGCGACCGAGGTCGTCGACCTGACCCGGGCGGACATCGCCGCGAACGGCGACCGCTACTCCGACACCCACCGCTCATACGCGTGGTGGTCGGCCTTCTACCCGGCGCGTCACGATCTCTCCTACGACGACGCCGTGCAGATGGTCACGGCCGCGCTCGACGCCGACCCCACCAACCCGCGATCACGCCTCCGCCTCGCCGCACTGCACTATCGCCAGGGCGACACGAGCCGCGGCGACGACGCCCTCGTCGATGCGCTGGCCGCCGACGCCCGCGCCGACGACGCGACGCTCGAGTCCGTTCTGCTCTTCAGCCTGCGGACCAAGGGCGGCGGTTTCGACAGCGAGGAGATCTTCGACGACCTGCAGGCAGCGGCGGAGGCAGGCCCCGGACCCGCGTCGCTCTACCGAGCGTCGCTCCGGGCCCGGCGCGGCGACGCCGACGGTGCCCATCGGGATCTTGCGGCGTTCGACGTCTTCGTCGCCGACGAGCCACGGCTCGTCGGCCTGGACGACGCGCGGACGACGGCGACCATCGAGCGAGAGCTGAAACGCGACGGTCGGCCCGGCTGAGCCTAGGCTGGGCAGATGACCACCCTCAGCCAGGACGCCGGGCCCACCAACGAGCCATTGCTCGAGGAGACCATCGGCGCGAACTTCGCCCACGCCGTCGACGAGCACGGCGATCGCGAGGCTCTCGTCGACCACGCCGGTCGACGGAGGTGGACGTACACCGAGCTCGCTCGGGACGTCGAGACGTGTGCGCTGGGCCTCGCGGCACTCGGCGTCACCAATGGCGATCGGGTCGGCATCTGGGCACCCAACTGTCCCGAGTGGGTGCTCGTCCAGTACGCGACCGCTCGCCTCGGAGCCATCTGTGTGAACATCAACCCGGCCTACCGTTCCCACGAGCTGGGCTTCGTGATGAAGCAGTCGGGTCTGCGCACGATCGTCGCCGTCCCCGAGTTCAAGGGCTCCTCGTACACCGACATGATCGAGGATGTCCGCGGCGACTGCCCGGACCTGCAGGACGTCGTCCTCATCGGAGAACAGACGTGGGACGACCTGATGACGGCCGGAGCCTCGGGTGACGTCGACGCGCTTCGCGAGATCGAGTCCACGCTCACCGCGGACGACCCGATCAACATCCAGTACACGTCCGGCACCACGGGATTCCCCAAGGGTGCGACGCTCTCGCACCGCAACATCCTCAACAACGGCTACCAGGTCGGCGAGCTGATCGACTACACCGAGCACGACCGCATCTGCATCCCGGTGCCCTTCTACCACTGCTTCGGCATGGTGATGGGCAACCTCGCGGCCACCAGTCACGGCGCCGCGATGGTCATCCCGGCGTCGGCGTTCGACCCGGTCGCCACGCTCGACGCCGTCGCCACCGAGAAGTGCACGTCGCTGTACGGGGTCCCCACGATGTTCATCGCCATGCTAAACGAGCCCGGCTTCGACGACCTCGACCTGTCGGCGTTGCGCACCGGCATCATGGCGGGGTCGCCGTGCCCGGTGGAGGTGATGAAGCAGGTCATCACGCGGATGGGCATCGAGGACGTCTCCATCTGCTACGGCATGACCGAGACGTCACCGGTGTCGATGCAGACCCGCACCGACGACTCGGTCGAGCGCCGCGTCTCCACCGTGGGCCGCGTGCACCCGCACCTGGAGGTCAAGATCGTCGACCCGGCCACCGGCGAGACGCTGCCGCGCGGCGAGACAGGCGAGTTCTGCACCCGCGGCTACTCGGTGATGCTGGGCTACTGGGACGAGCCGCAGAAGACCGCCGAGGCGATCGACGACGACCACTGGATGCACACCGGGGACCTCGCGGTCATGGACGACGAGGGCTACGTCAACATCACGGGACGCATCAAGGACATGGTCATCCGCGGCGGCGAGAACATCTACCCGCGCGAGATCGAGGAGTTCCTGCTCACCCACGACGACGTCCTGGACGCCCAAGTCATCGGCGTCCCCGACGAGCGCTACGGCGAGGAGCTGATGGCCTGGCTCCGCATGCGCGAGGGAGCCGAACCGCTCGACGCGGAGGCCATCCGTGAGTTCTGCAGCGGCAAGCTGGCGCACTACAAGATCCCGCGCTACGTGCACGTCGTCGACGACTTCCCGATGACGGTCACCGGCAAGGTCCGCAAGGTCGAGATGCGCGCCGACGCCGTCGACCTGCTCGGCCTCCAGGACGCGGCCGACGCCAAGCACGCCTGAGCCGCCCCGAGATTCGAAGACTTGCGGCCCACCCGCCGCGCGCGAATTCTTGGGCCGGAAGTCTTCAGATCCCTCTTCAGATCTCGAGGAGACGGAGTGCGAGGTCGACTGCCTCTGCGGGCGTGGCTGCCGTCTCGACACCATCCACGTCGGGCGCACCCGCCAGGGCGACGACCACGCGACCGAGCGTCTTGGCCAACGAGATCTCGGCGAGCGTCCCCCACGCCCCGCCGACGGCGATGACGGCGTCGCCGCTGGCGGCGACGGCGAGATTGCGGGCGTGCCCGATGCCGGTGACGACGACGTGGTCGGCCCACGGATTCGCGTCGTTCCGCCGCTCACCGGGAAGGATCGCGATCGTGGTGCCGCCCGCGGCCTTGGCACCTCGATGGGCGGCAGCCATGACCTCACCCAGCCCACCGGTTATCACCGTGCAGCCGCGTTCGGCGAGCAGACGCCCGACCTCCTCGGCCGCGCCCTCCCATTCCGAGCCGCTGCCGACCACCGATACCTGACGGTTCATCGTGACAGCATGACCGCACGATCGTTGTTAGGTCTAGAAACCTAGGACGAATCCGGAAGGATCCCCCGTGAACCCCCGTCACACACTCCTCGGCGCCCTGGTGCTCGTCGCCGGCCTGGCCGGTGCCGCGGCGCTCGGCCCGGCAACGGCTGCCCCCACCGCCTTCCGCGACGTCATGTGGGTCGGCAACAACTGGGACGGCACCGCCACGATCGTCGACGAACGCTCGCCCAAGGTCCTCAAGACCGGCGTGAACCTGATCCCGGACAAGGAGCAGGAGCTCCAGGACATCCACCTCAGTCCGGACCGCCTGGCCTTCTACCTCGCCATCCAGCAGGGCCCCGGGGAAGGGCACGACCAGTACGTCGACGACATGTTCACGACACCGGACGGCAAGCACATCGCGGTGTCGCGTCCGAGCTTCGGCGACGTCGTTTGGATCGACATCGCGAAGGTCACCACGACCGGCGGCGTCGACAGCGTCGTGCGGGAGCAGCAGATGGACGGCTACCGCACCGACCACATGGGCCTGTCCCCCGACGGCCGCCGGCTGGTGGTCTCGGACTCGACGAACAAGCAGGTCATCGAGTACTCGATGGTCGACGAGACCGTCGACGGCAAGCAGCTGAAGATGGGCGACCGCCTGCGCACGTTCCCGTCGGGCGAGACTCCGCACGAGAACAACTACTCCAAGGACGGGAAGCGGATCTTCCACGCGTCGATCGGCCGCGTCTACACGCCGGGCGACACCACGACAGCGGGTCCGGTCAAGATCGGACCGGTCCACGACGCGCTCAAGGGCGACCGCTGGATGCAGATCGTCGACAACGCCGACTTCTCGATCGCCAAGCGCTGGGAGATGGGCAAGGAGCTCGCCGAGTCCGGGCACCCGGACATGAGCGCTGCGGTGCGACCGATGGCGCTCTCGCCCGACGAGCGGTTCCTGTACTTCCAGGTGTCCTACTACCACGGCATCGTCGAGTTCGACACGCAGGCGACGGACGTCAACGGCAAGGTCGACTACCAGGCGGGTGGCATCGACGAGCCGCGCACTGGAGCCGTCAAACGACTGATCCCGCTGCCGAACCGGGTGCCAAACATGCCGCTGGAGCAGTACGTCAACGACTCCGCCCACCACGGACTGGCCATGAACAAGGCCGGGACGACACTCTGCGCGGCCGGAACGATGGACGACTACGTCGCACTGGTCGACCGCAAGACCGGCACGCCGAAGTTCTTCGACACCGAGACGACCGGGCACGAGTACGCGAAGCCGTACTGGTCGACGGAGGGCCATGGCGACACCTGCTGGATCTCGCTCAGCGAGACCGACTCGCTGGCCGTCCTCGACTTCAAGACGAAGAAGGAGCTGGCCTTCCTACCGGTCGGCAACCACCCGCAGCGCGTGCGTCACGGCCTCATCCCCGAGGACGTCGTCGCCGCCTGGTGAGGCGGGCTGTCAGTTTGACTCTTGTGTTCCGTGTGCGGCACTGCGACGCTTCGAGCAGCGTTTCACTCGCCTCCACGAGAAAGTTGATCTGCGATGAGCATTTCGCTGGCCGATCTTCTGAAAGCAGCAAAAGCCGGATACCGAGCGGCGAGGAACTCCCTCAGAGAAGCGCAGGTTGACCCCGCACCAGAAGGCGAAAGCGGAACTTGCACCAACTACTGGAACATGTTCGAAGCGAACGTCAGCGACGCACTCGCGGCCGATCGCGCCGGAAACACCGGCGCTCGCAATGAAGCGCTCGACAACGCCAAGCAGACGAAGGATTCGGCGGCGGACGCTGGCTGCAGCTGGGCGCAGTTCTAGCCGGCGACGACTTCAGCCGCTGCCGCAGCTCAGACTTCTAGGTCGGCGGAGTCGCGGCGCGTTCGCGGAGGACGTTCTTCTGGATCTTGCCGGTGGACGTCTTCGGCAGGTCGGTGAGGACGATGCGACGCGGCACCTTGAAGCGGGCCAGGTGCTCGCGGGCGAAGGCGACCAGCTCGTCGGCGTCGAAACCCCCGGCAACCGATGTCGTGACGAAGGCGACGGGTATCTCGCCCCATTTCTCGTCCGCAACACCGACGACGGCCGATTCGAGGACGTCAGGGTGTGAGTCGAGAACCCGCTCGACCTCGACCGAGGCGATGTTCTCGCCACCGGAGATGATGATGTCCTTGCGTCGGTCCTTGAGCTCGACGTAGCCGTCCGGGTGCATGACGGCCAGGTCGCCGGTCAGGAAGCACCCGCTCCGCGTGACGGCCGCCGTGGCCTCGTCGTCGCGGTAGTAGCCGAGCATCACGTCGTTGCCGCGCGCCGCGAGCTCGCCGATCGTCTGTCCGTCCGCGGGCACGTCGGCCCCCGTGTCGTCGAGCACCCGCAGCGGGCTCGCGATGATGTTGCCGATGCCCTGCCGGGCCCGCAGTCGCGACTGTTCGTCGCCGTCGAGACCGTCCCAGCTCTCCTGCCACTCGTTGATCGCCACCGGCCCGAACGTCTCGGTCAGTCCGTACAGATGGGTGACGTCGAGACCGACGGCGTCCAGGCGCGCGAGCAGCGACGGGGACGGTGGTGCGCCGCCGACGTCGACGTGCACCCGGCGGTCCAGCGGTTCGGTGGGAGCGGCCTCGGCGATCATCGTCAGCACGGTCGGCGCCGCGCTGAAGTGCGTGACGTCCTCCTCGCGCAGCAGCCGCCAGATCTCGGCCGGGTCGACAGCGCGCAGGCACACGTGGGTGCCGCCGGCAGCCGTGACCGCCCAGGTGAAGCACCAGCCGTTGCAGTGGAACATCGGCAGGACCCAGAGATAACGGGCGTCCGGGCCGAGCCGGGTGTGGTACGCCATCGCCACGGCCTGCAGGTACGCCCCGCGGTGGTGGTACATCACGCCTTTCGGGCGTCCGGTCGTGCCGCTGGTGTAGTTGATGGCCATCAGGTCGCGCTCGTCGACCTCGACTCGGTCGGACCGATCAGGCTCGACGCCCGACAGCCAGGCTTCGTAGTCATCGTCCGCACCGCCGGCCACCATCAGCCTGATCCCGGCGGCCTCCGCCAACGCCCGCGCGGTGTCGGCGAACTCATGCGTCGCCACCAGCACCGAGGCACCGCTGTGATCCAGGATGTAGGCCATCTCCTCTGGCGACAGCCGGATGTTGATCGACACGAGCACGGCGCCACGAGCCGGAACGGCCTGGTGCAGCTCCAGCATCACGTGGCTGTTCGCGCACAGCGCCGCCACGCGGTCACCCGGCACCACGCCTGAGTCCGCCAGCGCGCTCACCAGCCGCGCGCACCGTTCGGCGTGCTCGGCGAAGGTGAATCGCCGGTCGCCATCGACCACGGCCACCCGGTCGGCGAACACGGCCGCGGCACGATCCAGCAGCCCCACCGGCGACAGCGGCGCGAACGTGAACTCGGCCATGCCGTTCATTCGCCTTTCATGGCGAGAGCGGCGTCGACGATGTCCTGGACTGACAGCAGGACGTGGTCGGCGGCCGGGCCGAGCGGGATGAAGCTGTCGGCGCTGGTGACCCTGCTGATGCGTCCGCCGTATCCGCCGTCGACAAGCGCGGTGACCACCGACTCGGACACGCCACCACTGTGCCGCGTCTCGTCGACCACGAGGATCCTGGTGTGCTGCTGCGCCTGCTCGAGCAGCTCGTCGACCGGCAGCGGTGCGAGCCACTGGAGATCGACGACCGCACACTCGACTCCCTCCTCCTGCAGCGTCGCGGCAGCGAGCAGACTCATCCGCACGCCGTTCCCGAACGTGACGATCAGGACGTCGTCGCCCTGCCTGACGTTCCGGAGCCGCCCCAGGTCGCAGGAGGTGTCGCCCTGCCACTGGTTCGGCTGCGCGTACTGGGCGAGCCAGGCCGAGTCGCCGTCATGCAGGTCCCGCTGGTGGTAGAGCGCGATGGGTTCGAGGTAGACACAGACCCGCCCTTCCTCCAGCGCGAGGGCGACGCACTGACGCAGGAGCCCAGGTGCGGTGGCCGGATGACTGGGCACAGCGAGCATCAGGCCCGGGATGTCGCGGAGCACCGCCACTGAGTTGTCGTTGTGGAAGTGCCCACCGAAGCCCTTCTGGTAGGCCAGCCCGGCGATACGCACGACCATCCCGTTCTGGTACTGCCCGTCGGAGAAGAATTTCAGCGTCGCCGCCTCGCCGCGCAGCTGGTCCTCGGTGTTGTGGACGTACGCCAGGTACTGGATCTCCGGGATCGGGAGGAAGCCCGCGAGCGCCGACCCCAGGGCCGTGCCCAGGACGGTCTGCTCGTCCAGGAGCGTGTCGAAGACACGGTCCCGTCCGAACGTCTTCACCAGACCGCGGGTGACCCCGTAGACGCCGCCCTTCCGTGCGACGTCCTGGCCGAACACCAGTGTCTGCCCGTGCGCAGCCAGGGTGTCCTTCAGCGCCGCGTTGATGGCCAGGGCGAGGGTCTGCGGTGCGTCGACCTCGGGCGGCCTCGAGCCGAAGACGTCCCTCCGGTTGGGTGCGTGCCGGCCGGCGGTCGCGCGCACGTCCGCAGGCTCCCGGCGCGCGATCGGGGCCGTCACCGCGCTCGCCGACGACAGACGATCACGCGGGATTCGGCTGGCTCGATCGGCCACTTCAACGCGGGCGAGCTCGTACCGCTCGAGCACCTCGTCCGGTTTCATGACGCGGGCGTCGACGAGCGCGCGTGCGGTCGCCAGCAGCGGATCGCGTCCGTAGTCGCCTTCGATCTCCCGCATCGACCGATACGCGATCTCGGCGTCCGACCCGGCGTGCCCCATGAACCGCACAGTCCTCAGGTGGAGCACCGCCGGCCGCCTGGAGGCGCGTACGCCCTCGACGAGCTGGCTGGTCGTCTGGAGAAGCTCCACCGGTTCGCTCCCCGATCCGGCGTGGCAGTCGAGCCCGGGCAAGGAGCGGAGCAGCTTCGCCACCCACCCGGACGGACTCTTCGTGCTGATGCCGATCCCGTTGTCCTCGCACACGAAGACGATCGGCAGCGGAATGCCCCGGTGCGCGCAGTACGACGAGACGTTGAAGGCCCCGAGGGCGGTGGAGTGGTTGACCGACGCGTCCCCGAAGCTGCAGATCACCACAGCGTCGTCGGGCCACGGCGACACCAGCTCACGGCGGACCGGATGATCCATCGCGTACGCGAGCCCGAAGGCCCGGGGCAGGTGCGACGCGATCGTGGACGTCTGGGGGATCACGTTGAGCGGCACGCTTCCGAAAACTTTGTGGCGGCCACCGGAGATCCCGTCCGACACCGACGACATCGCTCCGCTCAGAATGTCGTCCACCGCGGAGACACCGGGTACCTGGGCGGCACGTGCCACGTAGAAGCCGCCCGAGCGGTAGTGCAGCAGGGCCGGGTCGGTCGGCTGCAACGCCATCGCCACCGCAGCATTCGCCTCGTGACCCGCCGATCCGATCGTGTAGAACCCCTCGCCCCGGGACTGCAACTCACGGCAGGCGAAGTCCGTGTGCCGACTCGTGACCTGCGCCTCGAAGTAGGCGATGAGCCGGGCCCGGTCGTTGGGCGCGAGGACCAGCGTCCCTTCGCGCTCGTCCCACGCGCGAACCTGCCGGACGAAGTGCTCGTCGATCGACTCCACGATCCCACCCTCTCAACGACGTCAGTCTGTCCGACCAGGGGCGCACGGTCAGCGCAGGTCCAACCTCATGATCACGCGAGGAAAGCCGCCGGAGACGGAATCAGTGTCGGCGGCCTTGGTGAAGCCGGCCTGTTCGAAGAGTGAGCGGGTGCCGACGTACGCCATCGTGAGATCGACCTTCTTGCCCTGGTTGTCCACCGGGTAGCCCTCGATCGCCGGAGCGCCCTGCGACCGGACGTAGTCCACGGCACCCTCGAGCAGGGCGTGGGAGATTCCCTTGCCGCGGTGACCGGGACGAACACGGACACACCACACCGACCAGACGGGCAGCTCGTCGACGTGGGGGATCTTCCGGGAATGTGCGAACGGCAGCTCCGATCGGGGCGCCACGGCCGCCCACCCGACGACCTCGTCGTCCTCGTAGGCCAGGACGCCCGGCGCGACCTTGCGGTCGCAGAGGTTTCGCACGTACTCACCTCGTGCAGGTCCGATGAGCTCCCGGTTGGTCTTCGAGTCGATCCGATGGCTGAGGCACCAGCACACGTTGGAGTCGGGGTTCTTCGGTCCGAGGATGGTCGCGACGTCGTCGAACCGTGCCGTTGTCGCCGGCTCGACCTCGATGCTCACCCGGTCACGCTAACCCTTTCGCTCGGTCAGGTGCACCGTGATCGTGTCGCCGGCACCCTTGCCGATCGTCTCCTGGACGTCGGCCCTGATCGGGAGCTTGTGGGTACCGTCGCCCATGGCCATGAACGAGGCATCGAACGGATGGCCGTCGACGGTACCGGCGACCTTCACCAGTCCGCGGGTGCCGAAGTACTCGGCGCTCCAGTCGGTGACGAGGTAGGTCCAGCCGCCCTTGGCGCTGCTCTTCTCGAGCTTTGCTGTGAACGTGTGATCGAGCGTGGTCATGACGGATCCTCCTTGTACATCAATGATCCGGGGGTGGTGAGCTCCTCCCCGGTTTCGAGCCACGTCTTCAGTCCGGACAGGATCATCGGCCAGCCGCCGTACAGCTCGTCGCTGGCATCCTCCGGAAGCTGGTCGTGGGTGACGGTGAGTCGGCACGAGTCGCCGACGGGCTCGATCTCCCAGGTGACCCGTGACGTCCCGGCGCTGGCCGCCTCCTCTCCCCACCGGGCGTGCATGCTCTGCACGAGCCGCCGCGGCGGGTCGACGTCGAGGTTCTCGCCCTCGATCAGCGGGCCGTCCGAGAGCCGGTTGGTGACGGCGTAGGACGATCCCTGCGTCCACTCCGACTCGACGCTGTTGCCGAATTGGAAGCGGCGCCGGGTGTCGGCGTCGGTGATCGCCTCCCAGAGGCGTTCGGGCGTGGTGCGGATGTAGATCTCGAAGACCTTCTCCATGGTGAACTCCAGTTCGTTCTTGAGCCCGACGAGTCCCGCCGTCCAGGCCTCGGTGTACTTGCTCACCCACCGGTCGTGGATGAGGCGGATCGGGACGGGGTTGAGGTAGTGCAGCTTCTCCCGGCCCCTGCGCTGAGTGGTGACGAGGCCGGCCTCGGACAGCAGTCCGAGATGCTTGGCTATCCCCACCCGGGTCATGTCGAACTTCGAGTACAGCGACACCAGCGTCTGCCCGTCCTCACCGAACAGCTCGTCGAGCAGCGCTCGTCGAGTCGGATCTGCCAGCGCCTTGAACACGAGGTCCATGGTTTCATTTTAGGAAACCAAGTGGTTTCCTGTCAACCGTTTGAGACTTGTACGAGACACGTGGAGAGTTGTACAATTCTTCCATGGTGACCATGAACATCAGCGCAGCTCGCGACCACTTGCCAGAGGCGGTCGAAACCGCACGTACAGAAGCGGTTTTCCTCGAGCGTTACGGACACCTGGCCGGCGTGCTGGTCAGCCCGGAGCGTTATGAGCAGCTGATCAGCGCCTTGGAGGACGCAGAGGATGTCGCGGCCTTCGACGAGGCGATGGCAGAGGAAGGTCCTAACATCCCCTGGGAACAGGTCAAGGCCGATCTCGGCTGGGTGTGAGCGAATACCGCATCGAGCTCCGCCCAGCCGCCGCGAGGGCACTGCGCAAACTCGATCCGCAGGTTCGAAACCGCATTCAGGGCGCCATCGCCTTACTGGCCCAGGACCCCCGCCCGCCGGGCGCTCGAGCCCTGCAGGGCCGGCCCGGGCTACGCGTCCGCGTTGGCGACTACCGCATCATCTACACCGTCGACAACGATGTGCTGCTGGTCGTGGTGGTGCGCCTCGGCCACCGGCGCGATGTCTATGACCAGTGAAACTCGACCAAGCTCTTTCGCTACGCGAGTGATTCGAGTGCGTCAGCGGCCTGCGCCGCACCGCCGTAGCCGCCGATGGCGACAGCCATCTGCTTCGCACCGACCTCGAAGCTGTCGTCTCCGAGGATGTCCGCCGCGGCTTGTGCGATCGCGTCGCTGCTGGAGTCCGGCATCAGCATCCGGCCCGCGTCGAGTGCCTGGACCTGCTCCGCGTTGAAGAACTGGTCGCGGCCCATCGGCGTGCACAGCAGCGGCACGCCGCGACCGAGGGCGGCCATCGTGGTGCCGAACCCCGCGTGCGTGATCACCAGTGACGCCGACTGGAGGATCTCGGCGTGCGGCACGTACCGCACCACCTGCGTGTTCTCGCCTGCCTTCACGGATGCCGGATCGATGGAACCGGTCGTCACGATGGCGCGCACTGGCAGCTGTGCGACCGCATCGACGCACCGCTGCAAGAGGTCGGCCTGGCCCTGCTCGCTCGTGCTGAGACTGACGAGGACCATCGGCGTCGAACCGTCGCTGACGTCGACCTCGTCGATCTCGCGGAACAGCGGAGGCGCGTCCAGAACAGGGCCGACACGCAGCACGTTGGCCGCGT
>NZ_JBOHDT010000170.1:0-15326 GCF_050700635.1 Aeromicrobium sp. | reverse complement strand
GCCCACCACGGCCGGTTCGCGCATCCTCGAGGGCTGGGTTCCGCCGTACGACGCCACCGTGGTCACGAAGCTGCGCGAAGCGGGGCTGCCGATCCTCGGCAAGACGAACATGGACGAGTTCGCGATGGGCTCGTCCACCGAGCACTCTGCCTGGGGGCCGTCGCACAACCCGTGGGACCTCGACCGCATCCCCGGCGGCTCCGGCGGCGGCTCCGCGGCCGCGGTCGCCGCGTTCGAGGCCCCGCTCGCGGTCGGCACCGACACCGGGGGCTCCATCCGGCAGCCCGGGGCGGTGACCGGCACCGTCGGGGCGAAGCCGACCTACGGCGGCATCTCACGCTACGGGCTGGTCGCCCTGGCCAGCAGCCTCGACCAGGCCGGCCCGGTCACCCGCTCGGTGCTCGACGCCGCGCTGCTGCACGAGGTGATCGCCGGCCACGACCCATTCGACTCGACCAGCATCGACCAGCCGGTCCCGCCGGTCGTTGAGGCCGCCCGCCGCGCGGACGTCGACGGGCTGCGCGTCGGTGTCGTGCGCGAGCTCGGCGGGGAGGGCTTCCAGCCGGACGTCCGCACCCGCTTCGAGGAGTCACTCGCGCTGCTCGAGGGTGCCGGCGCCGACATCGTCGAGGTGTCCTGCCCGAGCTTCGTCCACGCGCTGGCCGCGTACTACCTGATCCTGCCGAGCGAGGCGAGCAGCAACCTCGCCAAGTTCGACGCCATGCGCTACGGCCTGCGGGTGCGCCCGGACGGCGTCGACGACCCGAGCGCGGAGCAGGTCATGGCGGCCAGCCGCGACGCCGGCTTCGGCGACGAGGTCAAGCGTCGCATCATCCTCGGCACCTATGCACTATCCAGCGGCTACTACGACGCCTACTACGGGTCGGCCCAGAAGGTCCGCACGCTCATCGCGCAGGACTTCGAGTCCGCCTTCGCGCAGGTTGACGTGCTCGCGTCGCCCACGTCGCCCACCACGGCGTTCCCGTTCGGTGACAAGCTCGACGACCCGCTCGCGATGTACGCGCAGGACGTCGCCACCATCCCGGCCAACCTGGCCGGTGTGCCCGGGCTCTCGCTCCCGTCCGGCCTGGCCGCCGACGGGTTGCCCACCGGGTTCCAGCTGCTGGCACCGGCCATGGCCGACGACCGGCTCTACAACGCCGGCGCCGCGCTCGAGCGTCTGCTCGAGGAGAAGTGGGGCGGCACGATCCTGGCGCAGGCTCCGACACTGGAGGGGACCCGATGACGACAACACTCGTCGACCTCGACGACGCCCTGGCGCGGTACCAGCCGGTGATGGGCCTGGAGGTCCACATCGAGCTCAACACCGCCACGAAGATGTTCTGCGGCTGCGCCACCGGTTTCGGAGCCGAGCCCAACACCCAGGTGTGCCCGGTCTGCCTCGGCCTCCCGGGTGCGTTGCCGGTCGTCAACGCCACCGCCGTCGAGTCGGCCATCCGCATCGGCCTCGCGCTCAACTGCCAGATCGCGGCGTGGTGCCGCTTTGCGCGCAAGAACTACTTCTACCCCGACATGCCCAAGAACTTCCAGACCTCGCAGTACGACGAGCCGATCGCCCACGACGGCTGGACCGAGGTCGAGGTCGACGGAGAGACATACCGGATCGAGATCGAGCGCGCGCACATGGAGGAGGACACCGGCAAGTCCCTCCACGTCGGCGGAGCCACCGGACGCATCCACGGCGCCGACCACTCGCTCGTCGACTACAACCGCGCCGGCATTCCCCTCATCGAGATCGTCACCAAGACCATCGAGGTGCCGGGCGACAAGGCTGCTGCCGTGGCCCGGACGTACGTCTCGCACCTGCGCGACCTGATCGGCGGGCTCGGAGTCTCCGACGTCCGCATGGACCAGGGCTCCTTGCGCTGCGACGTCAACCTGTCCCTCAAGCCGCTCGGCAGCAACGAGCTCGGCACACGGTCGGAGACCAAGAACGTCAACTCCTTCCGCTCGGTCGAGCGAGCAGCGACGTACGAGATCCGGCGTCACGCCGCCCTTCTGGACGCGGGGGAGAAGGTCGTCCAGGAGACGCGCCACTTCCACGAGAGCGACGGCAGCACGTCGCCCGGGCGCGAGAAGTCCGACGCCGACGACTATCGCTACTTCCCCGAGCCGGACCTCGCGCCGATTGCCGCATCGCGCGAGTGGGTCGAAGAGCTGCGCGGCACCCTCCCGGAACCTCCGGCCACGCGGCGGGCCCGGTTGCAGGCCGACTGGGGCTTCAGCGACCTCGACATGCGCGACACCGTCGGCGCGGGAGCCCTCGGGCTGGTCGCTGAGACGATCCAAGCGGGCGCCGCTCCACAGGCGGCTCGCAAGTGGTGGCTGGGCGAGCTGGCCCGACGCGCCAACGAGCAGGGCGTCGACCTGGAAGCGCTCGACATCACGCCCGAGCAGGTCGCCGGCATCCAGGCCCTCATCGATGCCGGACGCGTCAACGACAAGCTCGCACGTCAGGTGTTCGACGGAGTGCTCGCCGGCGAGGGGAGTCCCGAGGAAGTCGTGGCGTCCCGCGGGCTGGAGGTCGTCTCCGACGAGGGTGCGCTCGGCGACGCTGTCGACCGCGCCATCGAGGCCAACCCTGACGTCGCCCAGAAGATCCGCGACGGCAAGGTCGCCGCGACCGGCGCGCTCATCGGCGCGGTCATGAAGGAGATGCGCGGTCAGGCTGACGCCGGGCGTGTGCGCGAGCTCATCCTGGAGAAGCTGACCTAGGACGCTTCTCCGTCAGCTGCCGGTGCCGTGCTGGGCGCACCAGGCATCACGCCTGGTCGAGTCCGGTGCGGCGAAGATGGTCCGGATCAGCTGAGCCTGGCTGGCTGCGTACTGCTCGATCGTCTGCTCGGCGAGGCGGCGCTGTGCCGGAGTCTTCGCCGACGCGAGGTTCTCGGCGTTGCGCCACACCATCTCGCGCCAGCCGCGGATGATCAGGCCGGCCGTCGTCTCGTCGACCGGGCCGGCATCGACGTCGTCGAAAGCGGGGTCGAAGCGAGCTGCCTCCTCGGCGAAGACCGGGTCGTAGAGACCGTCGAGACGCTGGTTGTAGGCGTTGTGGTCCTTCTTGTGCGAGCGGCCGTCTGGGCCGGTGAGGCCGATCTCGGCGAGCACGTAGGAGAAGTCACGGTTGATGTGCGCGTTCATCGCGAGCATGAAGTTGCCCAGCCCCGTCACGGCGCGGTCGTCGGCCGCCTTCAGGGCGATCTGCCAGGCCTTCGGTGTGGAGGCGCGGGCGGCGGGATCGCCCGAGTGCCACGCATCCATCGAGTCGAAGTAGAGCTTCGCGAAGACGGCGTCCACCTGGCCGAGCCAGACCCGGTCGGTGAAGACGCCCGACTCCACCGCCCGGCGGACGTCCTCCGTCACCCGCAGATACGCGAGATCGAAGATTGCGTCGTGGTCACAGCTCGCGGCCGAGAGGGCCAGCCGTCGCTGCATCTCCTCGATGGTGGCGTCGATGCACGATGGCGCGCCGTCGCGACAGACGTCGCCGGTGTACGGGACGTGCTTGACGGGCAACGTGGGAAGCAGGCCGATCACCGGGTCGACCGGTCGTGGCGAGATCAGCTGCGCGAGCAAGTCGGGTGAGGGCGGCTCGTCCGCCTCGGCGGGGGTGATCGTGCCGGCCAGGGCGACGGCGACGAGCATCGTCGCGATGAGACCGGGGCGTACCAGACGCATGCCTTGTCAACGACGTCCCGCAGTCCCGGTTACGACGACGTCGACTCGCCGGGTGGGTGGCGCGTCGTTCAGCCGGCCCGCTCGATCAGGGCCTTGAGCTCGTCGAGCACGAGCTGCGGCTCCCCGAAGGGGATGAAGTGACTCGCGTCGATCTCGATGTACACCGAGTTCTCGATGCGCTCGGCGGCACTGCGCATGTCGCGCGCACCGGTGAACATGTCGCGTGACCCGGCGAGAAGTGTGACCGGCACCTTCACCGACGACAGGGATACCCGGCGGTGCCTGGCCACGCCGAGCGTCAGGCGGGCGTACCAGTCGGGGTCGGTGGAGAGGATCTCCTGCATCAGGTCGCGGACGACCGCCGGGTCGGCCGACTTGTCAACGAAGCGCGTCCACCTGAGCAGGTTCGCGGTGCCCGTGGTCCACGGCAGCCGGGTGGTGAGAGGAGCCCAGAACCGTCCGGTCGCCCTGGCACCCTGCGCGGTGCCGACGGTGAGACGACGAGCCAGCACGTGCGGGATCCCGAGCGGTCCGAGAGCTGTCGACAAGGTGTTGCCGGGCACACCGGCGACGGCGAAGACGCCTTTGACCCGCTCCGGGTGGCGTCCGGCCAGCTCGAAGGCCACGGTCACGCCTGCCGACCAGCCCATCACGACACAGGACTCGACGCCCGAGTCGTCCAGCACCGCCAGCGCGTCCTCGACGAAAGCGTCGAGGTCGACGCGCGAGCGGTCCTTCGGGCGGTCCGAGCCGCTGACGCCGCGGTGGTTCCACGAGATGATCCGGACGCCGCAGTCGGGAACGGCCAGTGACGGCCACGCATGCGGGTTGGCGCCGAGCCCGTTGACCAGCAGAACGGTCGGCCCCTCGGCGTCGTTCGTCCACGCACGGAGCCGGGTGCCGTCGGCACTGTGGACGTCGTGGTAGCGGACGCGGGTCGTTCCTGCGCTGGTCACGAACGACGATTCTCCCGGTGGCGACGGTCGGCCGCAACGAGAGTCCGTAGAGTCGCCCCATGACCTCCGACACACCGTCGCCCGGTCATGCGCGCGAGATGCGCACCGACCTCGTGCTTGAAGGTGGCGGCGTCAAGGGCATCGCGCTCGTGGGGGCGGCTTCGGCGCTCGACGAGGCGGGCTGGCGCTTCGCCCGGGTCGCCGGTTCGTCGGCCGGCTCGCTCGTCGGGGCAGTCATCGCCGCGATGCAGCAGGCCGGCGAGCCGATGACCAACGTCGACGAGATCGTGCGCACCCTCGACTACCGCAAGATGCTCGACCGTCGGGTCGGTGGCCGAGCCCTTCGGTGGTGGCCCCGCGCCGCCGACGCCTGGGGGGTGATCTTCCACCTCGGGATGTACCGCGGGCACTACATGACGCAGTGGGTGCGGGGTGTGCTCGCCGACCTCGGAGTGCGGACGTTCTCCGACTTCGCCTTCGACGATCCCGGCTCCGCGCTCCTGCCGGAGCAGTCTTTCCGGCTCGTCGTCACCGCGAGCGATCTGGCCCGGCAGCGGCTCATGTTCCTTCCGTGGGACCTCTCCTCGTACGGCGTCGATGCCCCTGGGTACCCGGTCTCTCGCGCCGTGCGCGCGTCCTCCGCGATCCCGTTCATGTTCGAACCCGTTCAGCTGAAGTCGACGTTCGGCATGTCGACGCTCGCCGACGGGTCCCTGCTTCGCAGCTACCCGATCGAGGTGTTCGACCGCCATGACGGCAAGCCGGGCCGGTGGCCGACGGTGGGCATCCGGCTGAGCTCGCCGTCGAGCGAGCGCGCCCCGGCGAGGCCGGTCACCGGGCCGGTCTCGCTGATCCAGAGCCTCATCTACACGACCGTCGACTCGACGCAGGTACGGCACGTCAGCGAACCGGTCAACGTCGACCGCAGCATCTTCGCCAAGCCCAAAGGTGTGCGGTGGACGGACTTCGACCTCACCGACGATCAGCAGCAAGGCCTCTTCGATGCCGGATACGCCGCCGGGCAGAAGTGGGTCACGAAGTTCCCCGACGGCCCGGCGCCACGTCAGCCGGAGCCGCGGCACGGCGGGCACATCGACGTCGGTTAGCGAGCCTCGAGTGCGTCGAGGAGCAGGCCGGCGCCGTTCTCGGAGTGGTCGAGGAAGAGGCTGGGCTCGCTGAGCTCGAGCTCGATGAGTCGCGGTGCTCCGTCGGTGTCGGTCACGAGGTCGACCCGCGCGTACAAGAGTGCATCCGCGCCGCCCAACGCTGACGGCACGGCGGCAAGCGCCTGCTCGGCGACGTCGAGCTGCGTCGCGGTGGGAGCGCGCGGGGAGATGCCCTCGCGCCGGTCACGGTCCTGCCGCACGCCTTCGCCGCGTTCGAGAAGTGGCCCTTTGCGGATCGCGTGCGAGAACCTGCCGCCGAGATAGATCAGCGCCGTCTCTCCCTCGGTGTCGACGGACGGGACGTACGGCTGCACCATCACGGTGCGCCTGGCGGCGATCAGTGCCTCGCTGTGGGCGTACGCGTCGTCAGGGCTCGACCACCGCGCGGTGTCACGCGAGCCGGCGGAGATGGCCGGCTTGACCACCCACTCGTCGGAACGGGGGAGGTCGTCACCATGGCGTATGTCCCAGCGGGTGTCGATCACGGGGACGCCGGCGTCGGCGAGCTCGCGGAGGTAGACCTTGTCGGTGTTCCACGCCAGGACGTCGGCGGCGTTGAGCAGCCGAGGCACGCGGGTTGCCCAGGCCAGGAAGATGTTGCGGCGTTCGACGTAGTCCCAGCACGACCGCACCACGACGATGTCGTAGGCGGACCAGTCGACGGTCTCGTCGTCCCATTCCACGATGTGGGCGTCAGTGCCCCGCGTCGCGGCGGCGTCGAGGAGCAGGGGGAGGTCAAGGTCGAGGTCACGGTGCGTGCTGCTGGTGGCGAAGGCGATGGTCACGGTTTCACTGTAGGGATCGCAGTTTTCCCAGAAACAGAATGAAGGTAAGAACTTGATTGATCCAAAATGAAGCGGTAGCCTTTATTGCGTGCCAATGAAGTCGGACGCTTCAGTCGAGATCACGCTGATCGGTGACCTCGTCGGCTCGCGACGTGCCCCGTCGCGCATCTCGATCCAGCAGCAACTCGTGGCCGCGCTCGCGATCACCAACGAGACGACATCGTCCGTCCAGCCGCTCGCACCGACCATCGGTGACGAGTTCCAGGGCGTCTACGCCGATGTCGGATCGGCCCTACGCGCGAGCCTCGTCGTCCGACTGGCCCTTCCGGTCGACGTCGACTGTCGCTTCGGCATCGGTGCCGGCGGTCGCGAGATCGTCGGAACGTCCGAGTACGGTCTCACCCAGGACGGTCCGGCGTGGTGGGCGGCCCGCGACGCGATCGTCGAGGCCAAGCGTCGCGAGAGTGGCCAGAACAAGCGCCTGCGATCGTGGTTCGCGGTGCCCGAGGGCGAGGGGGACAGTGTCGATGCTGGGCTCGTCAATGCCTTTCTGCTCTGCCGGGACGAGCTCGTGAGCCGGCTCGACGCCCGGCAGCGACGTCTCGTTCTCGGCGCCCTGCGCGGCACCAGCCAGAAGGAGCTCGCCGCGAGCGAGGGCATCTCGCCGTCGGCGGTCTCGCAGAGCCTGCAGAGGGCGGGCGCGTTCGCCCTCTTGGACGCCACCGAGCTGGTGACCCAATGATCCTGCTGGCGCTCCTGCTCGCCACCGTCGGCACGGCCGATCTGGTCCGTCCGGAGAACCGCGCGCCGTCACAGCTCCAGGCGCTCAGCGCAGGCGCAGCGGGCGCGGTGGTGCTCATGCTCATGACGACCGGTCTGGGGCTTGGGGCGAGCGCATGGGCGATCGTTCCCGCCGTCCTCGCCTTCCTCGTCGGCTGGATGCTCTTCACGCCGGTCGGCATCGTCCAGACCGACCGGCCGTGGCCCGTCGCCGGCCTCATCGCCGCGACCTTGGTGGCCCTCGCGGTTCCGCAGCCGTCGGTCGGTGACGGCTGGCTGGTGCGCTGGTACACCGGGCTCGACTTGCCGACCCTGGCCGACGTCCCCGTCGAGCAGTTCGTCCTTGGTGTCGCTTGTGTCGTCTTCCTCGTCGAGACCGCCAACATCGTCGTCCGACTCATGCTGATCGGCACCGGGCCAAGGGTGCTGGCCACCGAGAACACCCTTCAGGGCGGACGCATCCTCGGCCCGATCGAGCGGGTGTTCGTGCTCGGGATGGCGTTGGCCGGCCAGTACGCGGCACTCAGCGTGGTCGTCGCGGCCAAGGGCATCCTCCGCTTCCCTGAGATCTCCAAGGACACGGCCGGTGGCACGCGCGCGGAGTACGTGCTGGTCGGAAGCTTCGTCAGCCTTGCCCAGGCACTCGTCTTCGTCCCGCTGTTCTGAGGAACGCATCAGCCAAGTCACCGCCCTGCCAACCGGTGCTCGTACTCTTGCTCCATGGCAGACCTGCACGATCCAGCCGACGGCGTCGACATCAAGCCCCGCAGCCGCGACGTCACCGACGGCCTGGAGAAGACGGCCGCACGCGGCATGCTGCGGGCCGTCGGCATGGGCGACGACGACTGGGACAAGCCGCAGATCGGTGTCGCGTCGAGCTGGAACGAGATCACCCCATGCAACCTCTCGCTCGACCGGCTGGCCAAGGCGGCGAAGGAGGGGGTGCATGCGGCCGGCGGCTACCCGCTCGAGTTCGGCACCATCTCCGTCTCCGACGGCATCGCGATGGGTCACGAAGGGATGCACTTCTCGCTGGTGAGCCGCGAGGTCATCGCCGACTCGGTCGAGACGGTCATGATGGCCGAGCGCCTCGACGGCTCCGTGCTCCTGGCGGGCTGCGACAAGAGCCTCCCGGGCATGCTGATGGCCGCTGCCCGGCTCGACCTCGCCAGCGTCTTCCTCTACGCCGGCTCGATCATGCCCGGCAGCGTCGACGGCAAGAACGTCACGATCATCGACGCCTTCGAAGCCGTCGGCGCATGCATCAAGGGCCTCATTACGCCGGAGGAGGTCGACAAGATCGAGCGGGCGGTCTGCCCTGGCGAGGGCGCCTGCGGCGGCATGTACACCGCCAACACGATGGCGTCGGCCGCCGAGGCTCTCGGCATGAGCCTGCCCGGCTCGGCTGCCCCTCCTGCTCCTGACCGCCGACGTGACGAGTACGCCCGCAAGTCCGGCGAGGCGGTGGTCGAGCTGCTGCGTCGCGGCATCACCGCGCGCCACATCCTCACCCAGGAGGCGTTCGAGAACGCCATCACGGTCGTCATGGCGCTCGGCGGCTCCACCAATGCTGTCCTCCACCTGCTGGCCATCGCCCGCGAGGCGGAGGTCGACCTTACCCTCGACGACTTCAACCGCATCGGCGACAAGGTGCCACATCTCGGCGACCTGAAGCCGTTCGGCAGGTACGTCATGAACGACGTCGACCGGGTCGGCGGCATCCCCGTCGTCATGAAGGCCCTCCTCGACGCGGGCCTGATGCATGGCGACTGTCTCACCGTCACCGGCCGCACGATGGCCGAGAACCTGGCCGGCATCGACCTCGGGCTCGACGGCGACATCATCCGTCCGCTCGACGCACCCATCCACAAGACTGGGGGACTCACGATCCTGCGGGGCTCGCTCGCGCCTGAAGGCGCCGTCGTCAAGAGCGCCGGGTTCGACTCCGACGTGTTCCGCGGCACCGCGCGGGTCTTCGACGGCGAGCGCGCCGCGATGGACGCCCTCGAGGACGGCACGATCACCGGCGGCGACGTCGTCGTCATCCGCAACGAAGGACCCAAGGGCGGGCCCGGCATGCGCGAGATGCTCGCGATCACCGGCGCCATCAAGGGTGCCGGGCTCGGCAAGGACGTTCTCCTGCTCACCGACGGCCGATTCTCCGGCGGCACCACCGGTCTGTGCGTCGGGCATGTCGCCCCCGAGGCCGTCGACGGCGGCCCGATCGCCTTCGTCGCCGACGGCGACCCCATCACTCTCGACATGGCCAACCGCACGCTCGAGGTCGACATCGACGACGCCGAGCTCGCGAGTCGCCAGGACGGCTGGGCCCCGCCGCCCCCGAGGTACACCACCGGTGTGCTCGCCAAGTACCGCAAGCTCGTCAGCTCGTCCGCCGACGGGGCTGTCTGTGGCTGACGTCGAGCAAATGCTCGGCGTCGAGGTCCCGCTGATCCAGGCTCCCATGGCGGGGAGCCAGGACAGCCGACTGGCGATCGCGGTCGCCGACGCCGGTGGTCTCGGGTCGTTACCGACCGCCATGATGTCGCCGGACACGCTCCAGTCGGAGGTCGCCGCGATTCGAGCCGCGACGTCGGCGCCCTTCAACCTCAACTTCTTCTGCCATGAGCCACCCGCCGCGGACGCGGCTCGTGAAGAGGCGTGGCGGGCGCGACTGGCGCCGTTCTACCGCGAGCTCGGCGTCGACGAGTCGGCCATCCCCGACGGCCCCGTTCGCGCTCCGTTCACCCACGCCATCGCCGACCTGCTCGACAGCGACCCACCGGGCGTCGTGAGCTTTCACTTCGGTCTGCCCGCACCCGACCTGCTGGCACGTGTGAAGCGCTGGGGCGCTGTCGTCCTCTCGTCCGCCACGACGGTCGAGGAGGGTCAGTGGCTCGAGGCGAACGGCGCCGACATCGTCATCGCGCAAGGTCTGGAGGCGGGAGGCCATCGCGGCATGTTCCTGACGGCCGACATCGCGACCCAGGTCGGCACCTTCGCGCTGGTCGAGAGGCTGGCGGCAACGCTGACGGTGCCAGTCGTCGCAGCCGGCGGGATCTCGACACCGAGGGGCGTCCGGGCGGCATTGGCCCTGGGTGCGGCCGGAGTGCAGTCAGGAACTGCCTTTCTGCTGGCTGCAGAGGCGACGACCGTCCCGCTCCACCGCGCAGCACTGTCGTCAGCCCATGCCGGGACGACGGCGATCACGCACCTCTTCACGGGACGACCGGCTCGCGGCATCGTGAACCGGCTCATGCGCGAGCTCGGGCCCATGGGCGGCGCACCTCCTGACTTCCCGCTCGCCGGCGCGGCGGTCATGCCGCTGCGGACTGCGGCCGAGGACCGCGGATCGTCCGACTTCTCCCCGCTGTGGGCCGGTCAGAACGCGGCAACGTGCCGTGAGACGACGGCCGCGGAGGTCGTGCGGGTCCTCGGCGCGGAACTCTGAGTCGCCGGTTCGCGTCACCGCATCCACATGCTGGAACGAAACGTCTCACGACTTGACCACCCTGTCTCTGCAGGCGAGACTGTCGGCGTGCACACAGGACACTTCACTGGACTCCTTGTAGTAGTTCTCTGACGCGCGAACCCACCGGTCGCGCGTCACCCCTCGTCATGCCTCACCGGCGGAGGGGTTTTTTCATGCAGGCAGACGGTCCACCATGGATGCACACGGAGAGGACGGACGGATGACGGGACAGGCCACCGGGCCGGTGCCTGGGCACACCGCCGGGCAGATCGACAACAACCCTGAGCAGATGACCGGCGCGCAAAGCCTCGTGCGGTCGCTGGAACGTGCCGACGTCGAGGTGATCTTCGGCATCCCGGGTGGGGCGATCCTGCCCGCGTACGACCCGCTGTTCGACTCCGAGTCCATCCGCCACATCCTCGTCCGCCACGAGCAGGGCGCCGGCCACGCGGCCCAGGGCTACGCCATGGTCACCGGTCGCGTCGGCGTCTGCATGGCCACCTCCGGGCCCGGTGCCACGAACCTCGTCACCGCCCTCGCGGACGCCTACCTGGACTCGGTGCCGATCGTCGCCGTCACCGGGCAGGTCCCGAGCGGCGCCATTGGCACGGATGCCTTCCAGGAGGCCGACATCCGCGGCATCACGATGCCGATCACCAAGCACAGCTACCTCCTCACCGACCCCGACGACATCCCACGCACGATCGCGGAGGCGTTCCACATCGCCTCCTCCGGACGTCCCGGCCCGGTGCTCGTCGACATCGCCAAGGACGCGCTTCAGAAGCTCACCACGTTCACGTGGCCGTCCGAGCTCGCGCTGCCCGGCTACCGGCCCACGACCCGGCCGCACGCCAAGCAGGTGCGCGAGGCGGCTCGGCTCATCGCCGAGGCGAAGCGTCCGGTCCTCTACGTCGGCGGCGGTGTCATCAAGGCCGAGGCGTCGGCCGAGCTGGCGATGCTGGCCGAGCTGACCCAGATCCCGGTCATCACCACGCTGATGGCGCGCGGCGCGTTCCCGGACTCTCACGAGCTGCACCTGGGCATGCCCGGCATGCACGGGTCGGTCGCGGCCGTGGCCGGGCTCCAGAAGTCCGACCTGCTGATCTCGCTCGGCGCCCGCTTCGACGACAGGGTCACCGGCCAGCTCTCGACGTTCGCGCCGTTGGCCAAGATCATCCACGCCGACATCGACCCGGCCGAGATCTCCAAGAACCGGGTCGCCGACGTGCCGATCGTGGGCGACTGCCGCGAGGTCATCTCCGACCTGATCGTGATGCTGCGCAAACAGGCCGAGGAGGACGGGCTCGTCGGCGACTACACGGCTTGGCGGGAGCAGATGCTCGGCGTCAAGGCCAAGTTCCCGGTCGGGTACGACAAGCCCGAGCAGGGCCTCGCCCCGCAGAAGGTCATCGAGCGCATCAGCGAGATCGCCGGGCCCGAGGCCACCTACGTCGCCGGCGTCGGCCAGCACCAGATGTGGGCGGCGCACTTCATCGACTTCGAGCGCCCTCGCCAGTGGCTCAACTCCGGCGGCGCCGGCACGATGGGCTACTGCGTGCCCGCCGCGATGGGCGCCCAGGTGGGGGAGCCCGACAATGTTGTGTGGGCGATCGACGGCGACGGCTGCTTCCAGATGACGAACCAGGAGCTCGCCACCTGCGCCATCGAGGGCATCCCCGTCAAGGTGGCGATCATCAACAACTCCTCGCTCGGCATGGTGCGCCAGTGGCAGACCCTGTTCTACGAGGGCCGATACTCCAACACCGACCTCGACACCGGTGGCGAGGCCATCGGCGCGCGTCGCATCCCCGACTTCGTCAAGCTGGCCGAGGCATACGGATGCGTCGGACTGCGCTGTGAGAGCGAGGACGACCTCGACGAGACGATCGAGAAGGCCATGAGCATCACCGACGCCCCGGTCGTCATCGACTTCGTGGTCGAGCGCGACGCGATGGTGTGGCCCATGGTCGCCGCCGGCACCAGCAACGACGACATCAAGATCGCGCGCGACCTCGCGCCCGAGTGGGATCAGGACGACCTATGAGCACTCATACCCTGAGCGTCCTCGTCGAGAACACGCCAGGCGCGCTCGCGCGCGTCTCGAGCTTGTTCATGCGCCGGGGCTTCAACATCGACTCCCTCGCGGTGGGCCCGACCGAGATCCCCGAGATCTCGCGAATGACCATCGTCGTCAACGTCGACGAGCGGCCGCTCGAGCAGGTCACCAAGCAGCTCAACAAGCTCGTCAACGTGCTCAAGATCGTCGAGCTCGACTCCGACTCGGCAGTCGAGCGGGAGCTGATGCTCATCAAGGTCAAGACCGACGCCCAGACGCGAGGCCAAGTCCTTGAAACCGTCCAGCTGTTCAGGGCCAAGGTGGTCGACGTCGCCACCGATGCCGTCACCATCGAGGCGACCGGCGACTCGGGCAAGCTGACCGCCATGCTGAACGTCCTGGAGCCCTTCGGCATCCGGGAGATCGCCCAGTCGGGACGTGTGGCCATCGGCCGCGGATCCCGTTCCATCACCGACCGCACGCTGCGCGCCGTTCCCGGCGTCCAGGCAGGCTGACCAGCCGAAACGACACTGCACCTTCACTGATAGGGAGACCAGACCGTGGCCGAGTTGTTCTACGACGACGAAGCAGATCTCAGCATCATCCAGGGCCGGAACGTCGCCGTGCTCGGATACGGCAGTCAGGGCCACGCCCACGCGCTGTCACTGCGCGACTCCGGTGTCGACGTGCGCGTCGGGCTCCTCGATGGTTCCGCCAGCCGCCCCAAGGCCGAGGCCGAGGGTCTGCGCGTACTCACGCCGCCAGAAGCGGTGGAGGAGGCCGACCTGATCGTCGTCCTCGCTCCCGACCACAAGCAGCGTCAGCTCTACACAGAGTCGATCGAGCCGAACCTCGTCGACGGCGACGCCCTGTTCTTCAGCCACGGCTTCAACATCCGCTTCGGCTACATCAAGCCGCCGGCGGGCGTCGACGTCTGCATGGTCGCCCCGAAGGGCCCCGGCCACCTCGTGCGCCGTGAGTACGTCGAGGGCCGTGGCGTGCCCGTCATCGTCGCCGTGGAGCAGGACGCCACCGGCAAGGCGTGGGACCTCGCGCTCTCGTACGCCAAGGGCATCGGCGGCACCCGTGCCGGCGCCATCAAGACGACGTTCACCGAGGAGACCGAGACCGACCTCTTCGGCGAGCAGGCCGTGCTCTGCGGCGGCGTCTCGCAACTGGTCATGTACGGGTACGAGACCCTCATCGAGGCCGGCTACCAGCCGGAGGTCGCCTACTTCGAGTGCCTGCACGAGCTCAAGCTCATCGTCGACCTGATGTACGAAGGCGGCATCGCCAAGCAGCGCTGGTCGGTGTCCGACACCGCCGAGTACGGCGACTACGTCTCGGGTCCTCGGATCATCGACGAGCGGGTCAAGGACAACATGCGCACGATCCTGTCGGAGATCAAGGACGGCTCGTTCGCCCAGCGCTTCATCGACGACCAGGACGCCGGCGCGCCGGAGTTCATGGAGCTGCGCCGCAAGGGTGCCGAGCACCCGATCGAGGCCGTCGGCAAGGAGCTTCGCGGGTTGATGGCCTGGGTGAAGACCGATGACTCCGACTACGTCGAGGGGTCGGCCGCACGCTGAGCGATGAGTCGGTCGTTGAGCCTGTCGAAGCGACCCTACGGGCGGCTGGTTGCGTGTTCGCCGAGGACGAGGCGGCCCTCATCGTGGGGTCCGCAGGGTCGCCCGACGAGCTCGAGGCGATGGTGGACCGACGTGTCTCCGGCGTGCCGCTGGAACAGGTACTGGGCTGGGCCGAGTTCTGCGGCCTTCGCATCGGCGTCGAGCCCGGTGTGTTCGTGCCGCGACGACGCACCGCGCTGCTGGTCGAGGAGGCCGTCGCCCTGCTCGAGGGCTTGGACGAACCCGTCGTCGTCGAGCTCTGCTGCGGCACGGGTGCGGCAGCCGCGGCGATTTGCGCTGCGTTGGCCCGGATCGAGCTTCATGCGTCCGACATCGAGCCTTGCGCCGTCCAGTGCGCACGCCGCAACCTCGACGGCATCGGCAGCGTTCACGAGGGCGACCTGACCGATGCGCTGCCAGACGAGCTCGCCGGGCGCGTCGACGTCATGGTCGTGAACGCTCCCTACGTGCCGACCGACCAGATCGCGATGATGCCACCGGAGGCGCGCGACCACGAGCCGCTGGTCGCGCTCGACGGTGGTGCCGACGGAGTGGACATCCATCGCCGGGTCGCCGAACAGGCTCCCCGCTGGCTCCGGCCCGATGGGCACCTGGTCGTCGAGACCAGTCGACGGCAGGCTTCGCTCACCGTCGAGGCGATGATCCGGCAGGGCTTCGACACCCGCGTCGTGCGATCTGACGACCTCGACGCGACCGCCGTCGTGGGACGAAAGATGGGGTGAACGCCCCATGTCACGCGTCGTGGATCTTCCTACCGTGAAGG